>JACAAW010000201.1 GCA_013377115.1 Bacteroidota bacterium
GAAAAAGAAATCATACCAATAAATACCATTACCAAACCGCCTTCAGCTGAGCTAAGACCAAATCAAAAAGATTCGGATTCACTACCAGATTATAATATCCTGGACAAAATTCTTTATTCGTATATTGAATTGAGAAAAGGGCCAAAAGAATTAATAGAAATGGGGTTTGAAGAAAAAATTGTGACCAGAGTATTAAAATTAGTTAATACCAATGAATACAAACGTGCACAAACTCCACCAATATTAAGAGTTTCTCCAAAAGCATTTGGTATGGGCAGAAGAATGCCCATTGTTGCAAAGTATCTATCTTAAATTAAAAAACTTTTTCAGCTATTTGTTTAACTGCTGTGGATTTTCCCATGGTAAAAAAGTGAATACATGGGACTCCAAATTCGATCAACTCTTTTGATTGTTGAATAGACCATTCAATACCAAGTTCGCAGACTTCTGCATTATTTTTACATTTTTCAACTTCATCAGCCAACTCTTCGGGCAAATCAATATTGAAAGTTTTAGGCAAAGCAGTAACTTGTGATTTAGTAGTAATTGGCTTTAAACCAGGAATAATTGGAACCATAATTCCTTCGGCACGACATAAATCAACAAATTGGAAAAATTTATTATTGTCGAAAAACATTTGAGTAACGATGTATTGAGCTCCTTTATCGACTTTCATTTTCAAATATTTGAGATCAGATTTTAAATTTGGAGCTTCAAAATGTTTCTCTGGATAACCAGCAACACCGATACAAAAATTTGTAGGAAAATGATTTTGAAGTTCATTGTCAAGGTAAATTCCGTTATTCAAACCACTAACTTGCTCAATTAAATCCGAAGCATAATTATGACCATCAGCCTCATTCACGAAATTCTTTTCTGTTTTAATAGGATCGCCACGTAATAAAAGTAAATTTCTTATTCCTAGAAAGTGCAAATCAATTAAAGCATTTTCGGTATCTTCTCTGGTAAATCCGCCACAAATAATGTGCGGAACAGCTTCAACCTGATATTTGTTTTGAATAGCAGCACAAATTCCAACGGTACTCGGTCTTTTTTTTACTGTGCGTCTTTCTAACAATCCATTAGCATGTTTCTTATAAATATATTCTTCTCTATGATAAGTTACATCAATAAAAGGAGGCTTGAAATCCATTAATGGCTCAATACCTTCAAATAAGGAATGGATGCTGTCTCCTTTCAGAGGTGGCATAATTTCGAACGAAAATAAAGTTTTTTTGCTCTTATTTAAATGATCAATAATCTTCATAAAGTGAAAAATTTTGGCAAAGATACCAATTTTTGCTTTTCAATTTAGAATGATTTTGATTTAGGAAGTAATTTAAATTGAAAAAGGTGTATTTGTTAAAAAAACATTTATTAATTTATTTAAACCTTAAAGAGTCGTAAGACCTTTAAGAGTTTAAATTTAAAAAATTCGTTTCAAGCTCTTTCGGGTTTTGTAAACTCCGAAAGGTTATTTGAGTTTCGTAACTGATTGCAATTAGATTATTTCTTGCCAAATTTATATGCAAGTCCGATTAATAAATTAGTTGAATTCGTTTTGGTTGTCATATCTGAGGATAGATATTTAATTTCATTTACATCAAAAAGTCCCAAATTATTTCTCAATTCTAATGATATTACAAGTCTTTTTTTAATTGGCACTGCGATTCCTAGTCCAGTAGTAATTCCTGCATCAATTCTTTTATAAGATTTTGTGTTGTTAGTACTTTGAATTTCTCCAGAATAACCAGAATAATACCAATCGGTTTCTTTAATTAAATAGGACATGAATATTCCTGTATTGGAAAAGAAAACAATCTTTTTCCCAAAACTTAATTGAAATAAAAAAGGAATTGTTATATAATCAAAATGTTTACCAAAACTACCCATGTCAGGATAAGTAGGAGCTCCCCTTTTATGAACTTTAACTGCTTTGGATTCATATAATAATTCGGTTTGGAGAGACAAAGATTTTTTTAAATTATATTTAAATGAAATTCCATGTGTAAACCCCTTGTCTGGGAATAAGTTCTTTTCTACCATTTCGTTACCACGCAAAATTGTGTAGTTAGGACTATAGCCAAAACCTACCAATCCAATTGTGTATTTATTTTCTTGAGCAAAAGCTGTTGTCGCAATAAAAACAGCAAAAATTATTGTGATTATTCTTTTCATAAAATTTGAAATTAGAATCTATTTATAATAAATATGTTCTTTAACGAAATATCAATCTTTTTATTATAAACTTAATTACAAAAAAAAAGTGCAACTTTTAGCTGCACTTCCTTTGAAAATTTAATTATTATCTACTTAGAACTTTAAATTCGGTACGTCTGTTCATTTGACGACCTTCTTGAGTTGCATTGGTTGCTATTGGTTGATCGAAACCATAACCTTTAAATGTCATTCTATCTGCTCCAACTCCTTTTCCAATTAAATAGTCAACAACAGCTTTTGCTCTGTTTTCAGAAAGGGTTTTATTGGAAGCGGCAGAACCTACATTATCTGTATGTCCGGAGATTTCAATTTTTAAGGTTGGCATATCTGTCATCAATTTCAATAGAATTCCTAATTCCGCATATGACTCAGGTCTCAAAATAGATTTACCAGTATCAAAGAAAATATTGTTAAGAACTATTTTGGTTCCAACTTCAAATTTCTTCAATTTGATGTCTTTATTTACTTCCTGATAACCAGCAACAGAAGGAATATCAAAATTTTCTGAATGGAACAAATAACTTTCAGATTTTACAGCTATACCATAATTTTTTCCTGAAGGCAGTGAAACTAAATATTTTCCTGTTTTACTATTCGATTCAAAAGTGGCAATTACTTCGTTTTTGGTATTATCGGTAAGTTCAATTGTTGCTTTTACTGGAATGGAAGTTTTTTCATCCATTACAATACCTTTTAAAATAGTAAGATTGGTTGTTTTAATAGCAACAACTGGTTCGATAACAGTTTCGCTAACTGGTTCTGTTAAACTAGCAAGTAAATTGTCTTCATTATTCGATATAGTTTGCTTTTCTGGTCCTAAGAAAGTAATACAGTAAATATCCAAACTTCCACAATCCCCAATTTTTCCAGAAGAATAATAACCATGTTTTCCACTAGCAGCAATTGTAAAGAAAATATCATCGTCACAAGTATTTATTGGATAGCCAATATTTTCTGGCTCTGACCATTTTCCGTTTTCAAAAACTGTTTTGAAAATATCAAAACCTCCCATGGTTTTATGACCTCTCGATGAAAAATACATTGTTTTTCCATCAGGTAACATAAACACACCTTCTTCATCATATTTTGTATTGATACCTGAACCCAAATTAATTGCATCGCCCCATTTACCTTTTTCATTTAATTTTGACATCCAGATATCTCTGCCACCATATCCACCAGGTTTATTGCTCACAAAATAAATTGTTTTTCCATCATAAGAAAAAGAAGCGGAGGACTCATGATAATCAGTATTGATTGCTTTGCTTAATCTATCAGGTTTCGACCATTTGTCACCATCAAGATCACACTGATAAATATCTCCACCATTGTCAACTTTATAAACAAATAATTTCTGACCATCGGCAGATAATCCCACTGGCGCATCATGCAAATCAGTGTTCAACGGTTTCCCAGGATTAATTGGGCTACTCCATGTTCCATTGGTATTGTATGTCATGTAAATATCTTCCAAAAAACCACCATCCTGAACATCTTTATCCCCTCCGGTACTGGTTTCTCTTCTTGAACAAAAAATCATCATAGATTCATCAGCATTTACAATTGGGCTATAATCAGGGTAAGCCGAATTAACAACACAACCCAAATCATCAATAAAAGCTCTAACTGGTTTAGAAATTAATTCTTTACCAGTAATGCACTCAGCTATTTTTTTATCAACCTCAAGACCAATAACACTCAAATCTTTTGGTTGTAAGGTTTGCTTATAAGCCTTGTATTCTGAATCAGCTTTATCGAAATCCATACTTAAATGGTAAGCTTGACCCAACAAATAATGCAAATCAGGATTTACATAAGGATTTAACTTTAGGGCAGCTTCTAAGAATGGAACCGAATTTGTTTTTTGATAAGTATTCAAATATGATTTACCAATTTTATAGTTAAGAAGTGCATTGTTTGGATTAAAAGCCTGAGCTTTTAAATAATTATCTAATGCAGAAGCATAATGACCAGCGCCACCTAAATCAAACTCTTCATCACCTTTTTTAATATCATCAAGTGCTTTTTTAAGTTGATCCTTTTGTCCAGGAAAAGAAGCTTTATTAAATTCAATGTTTTGTGCTTGAACTAATAATCCATTTCCAAAAAATGCAAAAAACAAAAAAACTGCAATTAAAAATCTAAAATTCAATATCTTATTATTCATATTTCGTTTATTTACATTGTTGTTTAACATAATTATCACCATTGTTTACTCCAAGAGAAGCTGCTTTTGACCAGTCAGCACAAGCTCCTTTTGCATCTCGCAACATTTCTTTTACGATTCCGCGGTTAAGATAGGCATAACCATAGTCTGGATTTATTTTAATTGCTTCGTCGTAATCTGCAACAGCACCTTTTAAATCTTTCAATTTAAATTTAGCGTTTCCTCTGTTATTAAGAGCGTAAGCATATTTTGGATTAATTTTTAACGAGGAAGTGAAATCATCGATAGCTCCCTTATAATCATCTTTTTCTAATTTGGCAGAACCTCTATTATTTAGAGCAATATAATAATCAGATTTCAAAGTAATTGCAGTGCTAAAATCAGCAATTGCACCATCCAAATCATCTAATTTTTTACGAACACTTCCCATATTATTATATGCAAAAGCCAATTTTGGATTTATTTTTGTCGCTTGTTTATAATCCTCAAGAGCACCTTTCAAATCTTCTAATTTCCTTTTTGCGCTTGCTCTATCATTATATGCATAAGCATAATCAGGCTTTAAATTAATAGCAGCTGTAAAATCATCAATTGCTTTTTGAAATTCATTCAATTCGAAACGCAAACCTCCACGATAATAGAAAGCCTGAGAATAATTTGGGTCTTTTTCAACAGCCATTGAATAATCTTCAACAGCACCTTGCTTATCTTTTAGTTGATATTTTGCTTGTCCTCTGCTAAAATAAGCTTTTGCAGAATTAGGCTGAAGTTCAATCGTTTTATTAAAATCAGCTATTGCTCCATTATAATCCTTCATGTCAAGCTTTAACGAACCTCTATTATAAATTGCTTTATCAAATGAAGCGTTAATAGTAATAGCTTCATTAAATTTCTGAAGCGCTTCGCTGTATTTTTTTCCATCATAAAGGGAAATTCCCTCATTATAAAGCTTTTCGGCTTGTTGATCATCCGGAATAAATGTTTTTAT
>JACAAW010000202.1 GCA_013377115.1 Bacteroidota bacterium
AGGGTATCATGGTAAACATCAATTAAATCTCCTGATAAAACAATCACTACGATTGTTAAAAGGAAATCAATTTTTATTTGATATTTACTTATAAGAACCAATTCTAAATATAAAAAACCAATGGTTTGAATTATCTGAACAACGCGAGTTGATAAGTCAAAATAATCGTCATACTTTTTTGTAATGAACATAAATAAGGCAATATTAAAATAGCCGATTAAAATTGCAATAAGGTAATTCAACCATCGTGGGCTTTTAAAAATGTAATCCTCAGCAGAAATCATTGAAATGATATTTGCATGAATTACAATGCCATAAATATCAGGGAAAGTCCTTCCTGCAGAAGTATGATTTAACGGAGAAAAGAAAATATCTTCAAGCGAAAGTTTATCCATTGTTTCTCCCATATATCCCATTAAAACAATTTTGTTTTTTAAAAAACTCAAATTTTGATCCGGATTAAAAACATCTGAAACATCCAAATGATAGTATCTTTCAATATTTCCGCGCCAATTAATGATTTCGTATTCGTTATTTCTTTTCTCTAGCTTTTCATAAGCTTTGGGGTTGGCAATTTTTAATATTTCGGCAGCAAAAATATTTTCGGTAGAATCAGAAACATTGGCCCTAGGATAAAACTCACGAGTTGTTAAATCGCTTGCATTGTTTTCGCCGGTAATAAAATTCGCATATCCATTTTTAGCGTATTTATTAAATCGGGGAAGCGATGTTTGTAAGGTATCGAATTGATTTGTTTCTTGATTATAAATCAATTTACTTACCAACACTAAATTTTTTACTTTCGAAAAAGCAGATTCAAGAGAGGAATCAATACTTTCATCCTTTGGCTTTTTGAAAAAAGCATCAATACCAATAACTTTCGGTTCGTATTTATTTATGATTTCAACTTCTTTGGCAATTTCATTTCTACTTAAGTTCCCAATGTTAACTAATACAATATTGGTATCAGCCGGTGGAGGTTCCTTTATTTTAGAAAAAGCTAAATCAGTAAATTCATAATCCATTAATGCTTTACTGATGGGACTTAGATAATCGAAATTGAAAGTGGTAGCAACCAAAGCTAAACTGCCAACAACAAGAAAAACAAAAATGGTACAAAGAAAATTATCTCTATTGAAAATGTGTTTCATTCAGTAATATTTTGTTTCAAAAATCTAATTCTGGGTTCGAGTGGCTAAAATGAAAATAAACAATAAATACTTGGTTTATTTCTTCCACACTTCGAATTCGTGATATTCTTCAGGGGTAAAATCTAGTCTGGCTCTAACCAATTCTGCTACCGCCCAAGCAGATTTGTTTTCAGGATAATGCATGTTTACAAATTTACAAACGAGTTGATAGGCTTTCATTTGTTTGCTTTTACTCTCTTTTTTCATAGAAGCAACAATCATATCATAAAACCCAGGTTTGCCAGCCTGAATGCGAAGTTCTGAACCAACATGTCTTTTTGCACTTGCCGACAAACTAATAAAATGAAATTCCTGATCAAAATAATGATCGATTACATATTTTTCTTCAGCAGTAACAATATTGTCCTCATCAGCAACGGTAATCATATAACCGTAACATGCCTCCTTATAACTTAGTTCAGCCATAATAATTTGTTGATTAAATTTGAAACAAACATAATTGAATTTTTGGAGAATGTCAAATTATTAAAATCATTTCATGAATGGGACTAAAGTCCCAAATATTATTATTGCCTCTTTAGCCGCGCCCTGAAGGACGTGGCTATTAAAACAAACCATTAAAAATACCATACTGAAATTCGTTTTTTCGGGACTGAAGTCCCTCACTAAATTGTAACATTTTTCCATCTCAGGATATTGTCGCTAAATGAATCCAATTTTTAGAAATAATTATTGAATTCGTTTTGCGGGACTGAAGTCCCTTAATGCATCATTTCATATTTCCCACGACCTTTGGTTGCTGGCCTGTCGAAGCATAGGTCGTGGAGTCAAAGCTGGAGATAAAAGGTTTTTAGCCCAAATTGACTTATTCTCCTGCCTCCATTTTTCAACTAAACTAAAATTTCTTACCTTTGCTTAAGCAATTTATTTTTCATGGCCGAAGAAATTAATTTCCCCAAATTACCACCACTGTTCGTTATCAGAGCAACGGCAGGAGTCCGTGCTTTTTTGAAACGACTTCACAATCGGATTTTTCCACAGCAATTTGTGTTAATGGAATATGCAACTGCGTTTTGGATCTCCAGAGCTATTGGAGTTGCCGCTGAATTAAATATTGCCGATTTATTAATTGATGGAGAAAAAAGCATCTCCTACTTGGCCGAAAAAACTGATTGCAAAGAAGAACCCCTTTACCGCCTCCTGCGTGCACTTGCAAGCGAAGGTATTTTTAAAGAAACTAAAAACCATCATTTTGCATTAACTAAAATGGCAGATGCTTTGCGTGGTGACCAAAAGTCAATGAAATATTTTGTACTACATCATCTTGGCCAACATAATTGGGAATTATTTGGAGAACTAAAACATTCTGTAAAAACTGGCGAAAATGCCATTAAAAAATTGCACGATTGTGAACCTTTTGAATATTTACAAAGTCATCCAGATAATTATAAAATATTCAGTCAAGCAATGACCGATGCTTCCGAAATGGCAGTTGTGACTTTGGTAAATGATTATCCTTTTTCGAATTTCAAAAAAATTGTGGATGTTGGCGGTGGACATGGATTTTTAATCAGTTGCATTCTACATCAAAACAAAAATATTGAAGGAAAAGTTTTCGATTTGGCAGAAGCTATCGTTGGAACTCAAAATACTTTTAAAAAATTTGGTATTGAAAACCGTGCTGAAGCAATCCCTGGTAGTTTCTTTGAGACGATTCCATGCGGCGCTGACGGTTATATCCTGAAAAACATTTTACACGATTGGTCTGACGAAGATTGCGTAAAAATTTTATCCAACATTCATTCAAATATGGCGGATGACGGTAAATTGGTCGTAATTGAAACCATCATTAAAAAAGATAATAAACCTTCGTTCGGAAAAATGATTGATTTGCAAATGCTGGTCGGGACTACCGGTGGCAAAGAAAGAACACTTGACGAATACACCCAAATTTTTAATCTTGCAGGTTTTAAATTGAATCGGGTAATTCCGAATGCTACGCCATTTAGTTTTATTGAAGGAATTAGAAAATAAAAATTATCACGCAAAGGCGCGAAGCACACAAAGAAATATAGATGAAAATGAAATAGCCAAAATACTTGTACATATCTTTTTAAAAGTTCATCAGAGGTTAGGACCAGGTTTATTGGAATCAGTATACGAAGCAGCAATATGTTATGAATTGGATAAATTAGGAATGAAATACAAACGTCAAGCTGAGATTGATGTTTTCTATGAAACTGTAAATTTGGGTTTAGGATTTAGGGTCGATATTATTGTTGAAGAGAAAGTAATTATAGAAATAAAATCAGTAGAAACGATGTCTACAACCTTCCCCAAAATATTACTTACTTACTTATTTAAGAGTAACAAATTTAAAACTGGGATTATTAGTAAATTTTAATATTGATTTGATAAAATATGGAATAAAAAGAATTGTCAATAATTTATAGGACCGCAAAGAAAAAAATCATTAATGATTTTTTAAACCTTGCGAACTTAAAACTTTGCGCTCCTTGCGCCATTGCGTGAAACAATAATTGAGAGAAACAAAACACACTTATTCATTTTAAAATAAACGAATTAATAAATTGCAAAAGTACAAGTCCAAAAAAAATCATTTTTGATTTTTACACCTTGCGAACTTAAAACCTCTGCGAACATTGCGCCTTTGCGTGAAACAAAACTTAACTTATTTAAAAAAAATGATAAATTTCCATAATACCGAGATTGCCTTTTCCGGAAAAACAAATCAGGAACTTAAAAAATCTTTGCGACTTTTTAAAATGATTGGCAAACCACTTTTGGTAAAAATTGGAAATCCACTTTTATCCTTTGCAAACTTAATTCATTTTCCAATTGGCTGGATAGTGAAACCTACTATTTTCAGTCATTTTTGTGGGGGAGAAAATATTGAAGAATGTGAAAAGACAATTCAGATGCTTGCTTCTAAAAATGTTGGAACTATTTTAGATTATTCAGCCGAAGGACAAGACGACGAAGCAAGTTTCGAACATACCAAAACGCAGTTATTGCAAATCATTCAGAAAGCGAAAGAAAATAAAGACATTCCGTTTTCGGTTTTTAAAACTACGGGATTAGCAAGATTGGCCTTACTCGAAAAAGTAAATGCTAAAGAAAAATTAACTGAAAACGAAATAATAGAATTCGAAAATATTAAAAAACGAATTCACGAAATTTCCTCTCTGGCTCATCAATTTGACGTTCCAATTTTTATTGATGCTGAAGAAACCTGGATTCAAAATCCCATTGACGAAATCGCACTGGAAATGATGCGAACCTACAATAAAGAAAAAACGATTATTTACAATACCATTCAAATGTATCGCCACGACAGACTCGATTATTTGAAAGAAATAATTGAAATTGCCGAAAAAGAAAATTTCCATTTAGGATTTAAAATTGTGCGAGGTGCTTATATGGAAAAGGAAAGAGAACGCGCATTGAAGCAAAATTATCCTTCACCAATTTACGAAAACAAAGAAAAAACAGACCAAGCCTATAATGAATCTTTGAGTTTCTGCATCGAACACATTGATAGAATCGCCATTTGCGCTGGCACCCATAATGAAGAAAGTTCGGCACATTTAGTAAATCTTTTAGAAAAGGCAAAACTGCCCAGCAATTTTCACAAGGTATATTTTTCACAATTATTGGGAATGAGTGACCACATCAGCTATAATCTTTCAGCTTTAAATTATAATGTAGTGAAATATGTTCCATTCGGACCAATAAAATCGGTGCTTCCATATTTAATTCGCAGAGCCGAAGAAAACACCTCCATTGCTGGACAAACCGGAAGAGAATTGATGTTATTAAAAACTGAAATAAAAAGGAGAAAAGATTTGTAGTTTTTTAACCGCAAAGAGTCGCTGGTTTTACACGAAGGGTCGCTGAGTAATATTTTTATTGAAGAAACATTTTAAATATCCCTTTAGGGATATAATATTTATAAAAAATGTATATTAAAACAAAACACTTGTCCCTTAGGGACAAAATGTAAAAACCCGATTCATTTAATCGTTGCTATGGCTTTCTTCATTGCGTGCCTAAAGGCACGCCAAATCCGTATATCTTTTTTTCTAGAAACATTTTGTACCTATAGGCA
>JACAAW010000203.1 GCA_013377115.1 Bacteroidota bacterium
CATTTTTATCCTTATTTTAAACCTATGGATTTCTAATCCATAGTCATTTTAGTTACTTTATTTTTTTAAGCTAATTTTTTGAAAAATTAAAACAAACCTTCTATTGAATATTGAGAATAGTATTTTGCAATTTTCTTTCCTATCAAAGAACTTGCATAACACATCTAATCGACATAGATGTAAATATACATTTTTTTTAATATGCAACTAAACAATAAGAAATTATTTATTTTTTTTTGTTTTCTGGGAAGAATGATGACTGAAAATTATTTTTCCTGAAATTTTTGGCAAAAAAAAACCTGAGAAATATTCTCAGGTTTTTCTAATTGTGAAATAAATTTATTTTTTCAAAAGTTTTGCAGCTTTTCTTCTTTCTCCCCATTTGATGATATCATAAGCCACAGGAGTTGCATTAAATACAGAAGAATAAGTTCCAACAATAACTCCTAAAAGCAATGCGAACACAAATCCTCTAAGTATTTCTCCACCAAAAATGAAGATAGTAATTAAAACAACCAAAGTAACACCAGAAGTGTTGATAGTTCTACCCAATGTACTGTTAATTGCGCCATTAATATTAATGCTTAACTCACGTTTAGGATATAAAATATTGTACTCTCGAATTCTATCGAAGATAATTACTGTATCCATAATTGAATATCCAATAATTGTTAAAATTGCCGCAATAAATGACTGGTCAACCTCCATGTTAAATGGCATTATACCATGAAGTAAAGTAAATGCTGTAATAATCATCATTGTGTCATGAGCGAGCGAGATTACACCTCCAAGCCCATATTGCCAATTTTTAAATCGGATTGCAATGTAGATGAAAATAATTATTAGTGCAAAGAAAACAGCCATATACGCTGAGTAAACAAGATCCTTTGCTATAGTAGGCCCGACTTTCTGGGAACTTAAAATACCAACAGTTTTTTGCCCAACAGATTTATGAGTTGAAAACTGCTCATAAGTATTATTTGGAAATTGAGATTTTAAACCTTGCCATATTTTCGATTCAACGATAGAATCAGTTGCAGGTGAATTGCTTTCAATTAAGTATTTTGTTGTGATTTTTACTTGATTGTTTGGACCAAATGTTTTTACTTCTGGTGCATCACCAATAACATTTGCTAAAGAGGTTCTAATGTCTTCAGTTTTAACATCTTTGTCAAAACGAACAATGTAAGTTCTTCCACCTTTAAAATCAACACCAAAACTCAAACCTTTTATTATAAGAGAAATAATACCAATTGTGATGATTACTCCAGAAACAACATATAGCTTTTTTCTTAATCCGATAAAATTAATTTTGGTATGTAAGAATATATTATCAGTAAATCTATTTCCAAGAGTGATTTTCATGTTTTTATTTAACATCCATTCAAAAACAAGTCTTGACACAAAAATTGAAGTGAATAATGATAAAACCAAACCTATAATTAATGTTGTTGCGAAACCTTGAATTGGACCAGATCCAAATGTGTATAGAACGATACCAGTTAAAATTGTGGTAACGTGACCATCAATAATTGCTGAATATGCATGATGGAAACCGTCTTTTACCATAAGCCTTGCGCCTTTACCCATTCTTTCTTCCTCACGCATACGCTCATAAATAATTACATTGGAGTCAACCGCCATTGCTAAAGTTAAAACGATACCAGCAATACCAGGTAAAGTTAAAACAGCTCCAATTGAAGCAAGAACACCAAATAAGAAGAATACGTTTGCAAATAGGGCAACATCAGCAACGTGACCTGCTCTATTATAATAAAGAGACATATAAAGCAATACACCAATGAATGCAAATACGAATGACATAAGACCAGCATTGATTGCTTCCTGACCTAAAGTTGGACCAACAACAGCTTCTTCAACAATTCTAGCAGGAGCAGGTAATTTACCGGCTTTTAAGATGTTTGCTAAATCCTTTGCTTCTTCTAATGTAAAAGCACCAGAAATAGAAGATCTACCGTTTGGAATTTCACCATTAACAGTTGGATAAGAATATACATAGTCATCAAGTACAATTGCAATTGATTTTCCAATGTTCTCAGCAGTTAAGCGTTTCCATACTTTAGCGCCTTCAGAATTCATTGACATTGAGATTTCGTTCGAATTGTTTTGTCCAAAATCCTGACGAGCATCAACAATTACTTCGCCACCTAGAGGAGCTTTTCCATCACGGTTAGAAACTTTAATTGCAATTAGTTCGAAAGTTGTACCTCCTTTATCAACTGGTTTAACTGACCATAAGAATTTTAAATCTTTAGGGAAAATACCTTTTGCAGAAGCTAAATGAAGTAAAACGTTTACTTTTGCGGTATCCATACCGGCAGTATAACCAACTCTTGGGCCTTTATTTGGAAAATATTGTCCTTTTTCGTCCTGAACTACAGCTGGTTTTAAATATGCAAATAATGGATTTTCTTTAGCGTATTCTTCGAAAGATTGTTCACCTTTTTTGGCTTTATCACCAGGTTTGTTATCTTTTTTCTCAGCTAATTTTTTATCAACTAAAGATTTTTTGTCAGCAGTGTCGACTTTTGCTTTAACAACCTCTTTTTTAGCATCTTTCTTTAAATCCTTTTTTTCTCCTTTTTTATCAAGTTTAGCTAAAGAGTCTGCAGCAGTTAATTTGGTAGAATCAACTTTGTTTGTGTCAGATTTTAAAACGATAGAAGCTAGTTTCTTGTTTGCAGCTTCAAGGAAACCATAAACATCTTTATAATCGTAAGTTTCCCAGAATTCTAATTTTGCAGTTCCTTGTAAAAGTTTACGAACACGCAATGGGTCTTTAATACCAGGTAATTCAACAAGGATTCTACCTGCAGTTGATAATTTTTGAATATTTGGTTGAGAAACACCAAAACGGTCGATACGAGTTCTTAAAATATTGAAAGTTCTGTCAATAGCACCGTCGGTTTCAGTTTTTATTACTTTTAAAACTTCTTCGTTGGTTGAATTATAGCTAATTCTGTCTTTCAAATCTGTTGTTCCAAAAATGTTTGGACTTGATAATTTTGCATTTGGGTCAATTGTTTTAAATGCATCAGCAAAAAGAGTTAAAAAGTCTTTTTGACTTGTTTTCTGCATTTCAATTGCTTGATCGATAGCTTTATTAAAAGTTACATCTTTTGTATTGTTTGCCATTGCACGGATAATATCAACAACGGATATTTCCAGAGTAACATTCATACCCCCTTTTAAGTCGAGACCAAGATTTATTTCGCGATCTTTACACTCTTTATAAGTGTATTTTCTAAAACCTAAATTGAAAACCACTACATTAGACATTGAATCTAAATAGTAACTTTCTTTAGCTTTTTTTAGGGAATCAAATAATAATTTTTCTCTAGCAGGATCTCCTTTTGCAGAGTCTTTTGCCATTTTAGAAATAGCATCATTATTTGAGAATTTACGGGCATTCTTTTCAACATTGCTTGTGAAAAATGTAAACGAGAGTTGGAATATACAAACCAACGCAAATGCAATGACAAAAAACTTAACAGCACCTTTATTTTGCATATCAATCTAAATTATATAGTTATTATTTTTTATTTTTAAGGGTGCAAAGATAGAATAACTAAAATTAAATACCAATTTTTATTCCTTATAATAACGAAAATTTATTGATTCCTTTCGAAACCCTTTTGCTATCTTTGTTTTTGCGGGCAATTTTTTCTCTGTTAGGTCTGGTTTTCTTCATCAAAATATTATAAATCAAAACTAAAGTTTTTTTTGTAATTTTGTTAAAGTTAATTATCCATTTTATACATTTTCAGTGAAGAAACTTTTGTTTTTGTTATTAATTTTGAATTCCGTTTTTTCTTTCGGACAGAATGGAAAAACGCTGTACAATGATTTTGGATTTGTAAAGGATATATCAGTTACAGCTAAAGATAGTCTAAATGCTCCTTATAAATATTCCTGGGCAGGTGGTTTAAATTCATGTCAACTGTCTAAGATTGACCTTAATCTTGATGGAACCAAAGATTTGTTTGTGTTTGATAGAATTGGAAATCGAGTTTTAACATTCATAAATAATGGAACTCCAAATGCCATTGATTATAGTTATGCTCCAAAATATATTAATAAATTTCCTTTTTTGCATAATTGGGTTCAACTCATTGATTATAACTGTGATGGGAAAGAAGATGTTTTTACTTATTCTGGCATGGGAATAGGTCTTTACAAAAATATTTCTGATACGGCATTGAAATTTCAATTGGTTTCAAATCAACTTCTTTCATTTCAGTATTCAGGTCAAATTGGAATTTATAGCTCAACTGTTGATTTTCCTGCTATTGTTGATGTTGATAACGATGGGGATTTGGATGTTTTATCTTTCTGGGTTTTGGGTACTTATGTTCAGATGCATAAAAATTTATCGATGGAAACCTACGGAGTTTGTGATAGTTTAAAATTTGAGCTTTCTGAAGAATGCTGGGGTAAATTTGCTGAAAATGGCAATACCAATGAAATAATGTTAAATGATTTATCTACCTTCTGCAATTCAAAGAACAATCCTATGGATACGGTTGGTATGAATAAAGACCAATTCAGGCATTCTGGTTCTACTTTAACCGCTTTCGATTTTGATGGCGATAATGATAAGGATTTATTGGTTGGTGATGTCGATTTTCCTCAGATGAAAGCACTCACCAATGGCGGAACCTCTACCAATGCATTAATTACGAGCCAAGACACACTTTTCCCTAGCTATAATACTTCAATTGATGTAATTGCGTTTCCAGTGGCCAGTTTTTTAGATATCGATAATGATAATAAAAATGATTTGGTTGTATCACCATTTGATGAAAAATACTCTTTATATGATGTTTCTGAAAATAAAAAAAGCATGTTGTTTTATAAAAATATTGGAACACAAACCTCCCCAGTATTTAGTTTTCAGAAGAACAATTTGTTTCAAGATGAGATGATTGACCTAGGTGCAGGCGCTTATCCGGTATTGTTTGATTATGATAATGATGGGCTGAAAGATTTATTTGTTAGCAATGTTGGTTATTGGGATTCCTCTTATTATTCAAATTATTCCTTGTATTCAAAATTTGTCTCCAAAATTGCTTTATTCAAAAATGTGGGAACGGCATCAAATCCTACTTTTCAATTAATAACCAGTGACTTTGCAAATCTTTCAACGCTTAAATTAAATAGTATTTATCCAACTTTTGGCGATTTAGATGGCGATTTGGACATCGATATGTTGAT
>JACAAW010000204.1 GCA_013377115.1 Bacteroidota bacterium
GTTTGTTTTATTGTTGAAAACGAGATAGCAAATGCTTAGAGGAAGTATTTATTTATTAATTTTACACTAAATTTATGAAAAATAGAAAGATTTCCAAATTCTTAATTCCATTGCTTTTGGTAATGGCATTAATTATTAATATTAACCGAGCGAAAGCTCAAGTACCGTGCGACAGTGCTATTCTGTTAACACAAACTTCTACTTGTAATTATTACAATCAAACGGTAACAACGGGTAATACAGAATATTGGTATAAGTTTGTTGCTGATACCAATGGAGTTAACATTTCCACAGTCCAGTTAGGAACGCCTCCATTACAACAGGCAAATATAGAACTTTATAGTTATAATAGCGATTGTGATAGTTTAACATTAATTTCTCAAGATATACAAAATTTGTCATTCGCAGGATTAATTAAAGACTTTATTTATTATATAAGAGTTTTTCAATATAATGAATCTGATTTTGGAGTTTGTACAACTCCAATTCAATGTATACCAGATCCGGTTATAAGTATAACTGGACCAGTTTGTGCTTCATCTCCATTTACAATAACTGATTTAACTTATTATCATTGTGTTACTGATACTTATGTTTGGGATCTATCATCTTTAGGATTATCCAATATAACAGATTATATTTTAAACCAATCTCATACAGTTATAGCACCCTCACTACCTGGCATTTACCCAATTACTTTTTGTATATTTGCACAAAGTAACCCCTCATTAACTTATTGCGTTACGGCTTATTTAAATGTTATTGAGCCCCCTACCACCAATTTCACATTTACACCCACAACCCCTATTTGCGAAAAAACCATTTGCTTTACTGACCAAACTACAGGGCTTGAATCATCTGATTTTTTGCAGTATAATTGGGGAGATGGTAGTGTTTCAGGAAGTATTAGCACAAATACAACTTACTGTCATACTTATGCCAGTATTGGAACTTACATTGTAACTCTTACAGCAATAAATGGATGTGATACTACAATTGCCAGTCAAACGATTGTTATTAACGATAATCCTATAGCTGATGCAGGTCCTGACCAATGTGTGCCCTTAGGAGATATTGCCACTCTCACAGCCACTGGAGGTGGCACTTATTTGTGGAGCACAGGTGCTACAACTGCAACAATTTATGTTACACCTACAAGTTTTACAACCTACACCGTTACAGTTACAGGAGGCGGCGGCTGTACAGATACAGACCAAGTAATTGTAGGTATTACAACAACTCCAATAATTACTGGTCCTTTTGATGCCTGCGATCCGACAGGAGTTTATACAATTACAAATTATAATTCTGGCTATGTTTATTATTATTACTGGGCTTCGCAACCAACAGTTGGAACTCTTATTCCAGCCGGCACCAGTACTTTTACAGTTACATATGCAGGTCATATTGGTGATATCCTTTATGTTAATGGATCTAATCAATTTTGCGATGATAATTCAATGAGTAATCAAATAAAAGTTTTCAAGTGTTGTGGTAAAGGTGATGATTTTTCAGATGTTATCCATGACATTACCATTACAACTTCGGCCACAATAAATGCGGCAAAATATATCAATGGTGTAATTACTATTAATCCGAATGTAACTCTTACTATCAATCCTATACATTTATATTTTGGCCCCAATGCCAAAATTATTATTAATTCAAATGCAACTCTTATTATCAATGCCTCTCATTTAACTGCTAATTGCGATACCATGTGGGATGGAATATATCTAACTGATAATACCTCTCATTTAATTATTAATGATGCGGCATTAATAAGCGACGCAAAAAACGCTATCGTTTCTAATAGTGGTGGAGTTTTTACGTTCTCTTCTGCAACCACGAATGTTTTAATGCGCAATAATTACAGAAGCATTGTAGTTAATCCTTACGTGGCTAGTCATAATGGCGCTATTGCTAATACTACTTTCGATTGTAATGCTACTTTATTACCTCAATATCCACCAATTACTGGTGCTACTAAAACCTACTCAGGCATTGAAATTTATGATAATTTTAAAATTTGCGTTGGCGATAGTGTTGGTGGTATTCTTAAACGTAATACTTTTCAAGGGATTGATTATGGCGTATATGCGTTAAGGTCGAATATTATTGTTTATAACAATAATTTTTATGACATAACAAATGTAAATAGCTTAGTTTTACCAAGCAAAGGAACTGCTGTTTATGTGGGAAGCGGTAAAAACGCTTATACTGCAGCAGTTATTGGCAAATCAGGGTTCTGTAATAATACTTTTAATAATTGTAATTATGGCGTTGCTTTAACCAATGCTATGGTTTTTGCCAGAGTCGATTACAATACATTTACATTGTCTAGTTCGCCATTTCTAGTGCAAAGAGGTGTTATTGCCAAGCCAGCCAATATTAGTAATGCTGCTATCCGTAATAATACTTTTGCAAATGGAGTAAATTCAATACAGTATATTGATATGAAAGCCGATTCGAGAGTTATTATTACCAATAACACAATTTCAAATACAAAACTTGGAATTGAAGTTTCTAATGCAATAGCTACAAATACTGGTACTTTAGCTGTAAGTAGCAATCAGATAACTGATGCGGCTACCGGAATTTTGTTAACCAATTGCAATGGTAGTAGGTTTTTTAATGTTTTAGTGCAAGCCAATAGTATTTTGTTTAGCAATCCTAATTTTAACACAACGGTTTATTATGGAATTAGGGTACAAAATGGACTTTATACCACTGTAAATACTAGCAATACTGTTACCAGAACCACAACAACAGCACCTAATGCTACCAATGCAGTTAACTTAAATGGAATTGCTCTTGAATATAGTGCACATGGTAATGTTAGCAGTAATACCCTAACCCGAATGGGCTGTGGTATACGCTACACAGGATCAATGCCATTAACCAAAACCACTTGCAATATAATGAATACTAATTTTTATGGAGTTAAATTGATGGGTGCGGATATAGGTAACCAAGGTACCGTTGGAATACCAAATGTACCATGGGATAACCAATGGATAAATCAAATTGCGGCTCCTGGTTATAGGATACAAGGTAGTATGGCTGGTCCAACAACATTCTGTAATTGGTATTATTGGAATAATGGCAATTATATTGCTGTTCCTACTTCAGTAGTTGGGGTTGGATTTGCTGCCATAACTGCTCCTTTTGCCAATTATTGTGGGGGTATGTTTATGAGTGGAGGTTCAACAATTGCAAGCCCACTTGACAGACAAACTGCTATGGGAACGATTGTAGACTCTATTAATCCTACTACTGTAGCACTTATGGGTGACGAAAGTCAATACCAGGGAGTAAAAGCAGTATATGATATTTTAAAGGACGAACCTGCATTGCTGGATATGAACGCCATTGATGATACTAAATATCAGGAATTTTTTAATGCTGCTCAGGAGAGCAATATTGGGAAATTAAACAGTATTGATTCATTAATTGAAAAGGATTCAGCAAATGTTGCGAATATTGCCAATAATAATGTTGAAAATCAGAACATGATTGAATTTAGCAAGACCACAGTGAACGAAATTTATTTACGTACTTGGGCTATTGGAGAGCTTGTTTTATCGAATGCTGATTCAACCACATTATTAAATATTGCAATGCAAAATCCTTTAATCGCTGGTGAAGGTGTTTATGGCGCAAGGGTGATGATAGGTTTACAGTTTGATAATTACGCAAGTAACGAAAGAGTTTATAATAATCAAACTACTATTGTTCCTGAACTTGATAAAACGGTGAAGGTTTTTCCAAACCCTGCAAAAGAGGAATTATCGGTTGAATTTAGTACTTTGAATACTGATAAAGTGTTAACTTTTGAATTGTACAATGCAATGGGTGTTTTGGTTTATAAACAACTATTTAACGGTAACGATTATTTATTTAAAGTATCTTTAAATAAGATTACCGGAGGATGTTATACTTACAAAATTAAGGATCAAACTACCATAATTGCTAAAGACAAATTGGTAATTATTAAGTAACATTATTTTAGCAAGAGGAATAATATTCCTCTTGCTTTTTTTATTTTATGAAAAGACTTTTAATTATATTATTTATATTTCTTTGCAATATTGCGAAAAGTCAAAATCTCGTACCTAACCCAAGTTTTGAACAAATGTATTCTTGTCCAAATGCTGGTAGTCAGTTTTATGGATATGTATATGATTGGTTTAGTCCAAATATTGCTACACCTAATTTGCTAAGTAGTTGTGCTCAAATTTCAACAATGGCAAGTATTCCACTAAATGGTTGGGGTTATCAATTTGCCAGAACAGGAAACAGTTATGCTGCGATTGTGGTTTATGCAGATTATGGCCCCTCTGATTCAAGAGAATATATTTCAATAAAACTCAGTACAAACCTAATTATTGGCAAAAAATATATTATTGGCTTTTACACTTCTGTTTCTTCTGCTGATAGTCTTTTTAATTTAATACAACCAAATTCAGGATCAACTTATGCAGTGGATGGAATGGGTTTATTATTTTCTGATACAGCTATTAATTCTAATACTCAAAGTGTTTTGAATTTTACTCCTCAGGTTTTAAATCCAGTTTTTCATTTTTTATCTGATACACTTAACTGGATGCTTGTAACTGATGAATATATAGCGAATGGAAATGAAAAATATATTACCATTGGCAATTTTAATAATGATGTAAATACTAATTACCTACTTATTAACCCTTGGACTAATTCGCATGGAGCAACATATTACATTGACGATGTTTTCGTTTATGCCGCAGATGAAGTACAAACAGCAGAAGCTGGGAGCAATATTACCATTTGCAAAGGAGATAGCGTTAAAATTGGAATGCCAACAGATACGGGATATACCTTTCAATGGTTACCTGCAACAGGTTTAAGTAATGACACTATTGGAGACCCTTGGGCGCACCCAACACAAACAACTACCTATTATTTGCATTTAAATAAGTATTTGGAAACCATTGATAGTATTACCGTTTTTGTAAAAGATTGCTCTGAGCAACCTGCAAACGAATTAATTATTATTAATGCCTTTACTCCTAACAATGATGGTGTAAATGATGTATTTAGTATTAAAGGAAATAATATAAAAGAAATACATACCAAAATATTTAACCGCTGGGGTCAGGAGTTATATAATTGGAACGAACCAACAGGTGGTTGGAATGGTAAAT
>JACAAW010000205.1 GCA_013377115.1 Bacteroidota bacterium
CCACAAGCCACTGAGGATTACAAAAAAATTGTTCAAATTGGAAATGTTGTCATTGAAGACGATGTTGAAATTGGCTCAAATACAGTGGTAGACAGAGCTACAATGGGTTCTACAATCATAAAAAAAGGTTCGAAGTTAGATAATTTGATTCAAATTGGGCATAATGCTGAATTAGGAAGAAACTCTATAATTGCAGCTCAAACCGGAATTGCTGGTTCAACCAAAATCGGAGATAATTGTATGTTTGGTGGCCAAGTCGGAATTGCCGGACATATTAAAATCGCAGACAATGTAAAAGTTGCAGCCCAATCTGGTGTTGGAACTACGGTAAAAGAAAAAGGCATTACATTAATGGGCTCTCCCGCTTTCGAGATAAAAAATCACATCAAATCATTTGTTCATTTTAAAAATTTCTCTGATTTTGCAAATAGAATTAGTGAACTTGAGCAAACAGTAAAGGAATTAAAAGAACAGTTAAAAAAATAATTTTAATCACTAAATTATTATGATGGAAATTTCAGCAAGGCAGATAGCAGAGATATTAAACGGAACAATTGAAGGAGACCCAGATGTTAAAGTAAACCACCTTTCAAAAATTGAAGAAGGTGTTGAAGGCTCTATTTCTTTTTTATCAAATCCATTATACACACATTACATTTATTCTACACAAGCATCGATAACCATTGTAAACAATGATTTTTATCCAACTCAACCGATAAGTTCAACTCTTATAAAAGTTGAAAAGGCCGAAATGGCATTTGCAAAACTTTTAGAATTCTACAACCAAATAAAAAATAATAAATCAGGTATTTCTGAAAAATGCACGATTTCAAAATCTGCCAAAATCGGAACTAATTTATATATTGGAGATTTCACTTTTATTGGTGACAATGCAAAAATTGGCGACAATGTGAAAATTTACCCACAAGTATATATTGGCGATAATAGCGTAATTGGGGACAATACCACTATTTTTGCTGGTGTTAAAATATATTCCGACAATTTAATTGGAAAAGATTGCATCATTCACGCTGGAACAATTATCGGAAGTGACGGATTTAGATTTGCACCTCAAAATGGAGAAAATTTAAAAATTGCTCAAATTGGAAATGTAATTATTGAAGATGACGTTGAAATTGGAGCAAATTGTGCAATTGACAGAGCTACTTTAGGTTCAACAATAATTCGCAAAGGAGTCAAATTCGATAATTTAATCCATATTGCTCATAATGTGGAAGTAGGAGAATACTCTTTCATTGCTGCAAATAGCATTATTGCAGGCTCAACAAAAATTGGGAAAAATTGCATGCTAGCCGGTCAAGTTGGAATAATTGGCCATTTGACAATTGCTGATGGAACTATTATTGCAGCGCAATCCGGAATCTCAAAAAGCATAAAGAAAACAAACGAAACCTTTATGGGTTCTCCTGCTTTTGAAATAAACGATTATCGAAAATCATATATCCATTTCAAGAATTTCTCAAAAATTCTTGAAAGATTAGACAAACTCGAAAAAGAGCTAAATCAAAGAAACTCTTAGATTCCAAGAAATTTAACCCTTTCAATAGTTTTCCTTCAAAAAGAAAACCCATTTTCAATTATTTTTTAAGAATAATTAACAATATTATTATCAAATTGTTAATTTTGCCAAAATTATGGCAGAAAAACAAAAAACAATTAGAGAAGCGGTTACCATTTCTGGAGTAGGCTTACACACTGGAAAAGAGGTAAATATAACATTTAAACCAGCGCCAGAAAACCATGGCTATAAGTTTAAACGTATTGATATTGAAGGACATCCAATAGTTGATGCAAACATCGATTTCGTAGTTGATACCTCAAGAGGAACAACACTTGAGCAAAATGGCGTAAGAGTTTGTACAATTGAGCACACACTTGCTGCATTATCAGGATTAAGCATCGACAATATTCTGATAGAAATGGATTGCATGGAAACGCCAATTATGGACGGAAGTTCTGCAAAATACGTTGAAGTTTTATTGAAAGCTGGAATAGTTGAACAAGAAGCAGATAGAGAATATCTGGAAATTGATTCAAATATTTCTTTTACCGACGCTGATAAAAAGGTTGAAATAATTGCAATTCCTTGTGATGAATTCAAGGTCTCTGTAATGATCGACTACGACGTTAATGTTATTTCACCTCAACATGCATCGCTGAATAAAATCTCGGATTTTAAAAACGAAATTGCTAGTTGCAGAACTTTCGTATTTCTCCATGAATTAGAATATTTAGTAAAAAATAATTTAATAAAAGGTGGCGATCTTAACAATGCAATCGTTTTTGTTAATAGGGTTATCACTGATGATGAACTTGATCATTTAGCTGAATTATTCAATAGACCAAAAGTTGCAGTTCTTAAAGAAGGAATTTTAAACAATGTTGAATTGAGATTCCAAAACGAACCAGCAAGACATAAACTTTTAGATGTTGTTGGAGATGTGGCATTACTAGGAAAGCCTTTAAAAGCACACATTATTGCTAGCAGACCTGGTCATTTTTCAAATATTCAATTTGCAAAAAAATTAAAACAACATATTAAACAAATTGAAGCAAAAAAAGACATTCCTGTTTACGATCCTGATGCCATTCCTTTGCATGATATCAATGCAATAAAGAAAATATTACCACATAGACCACCATTTTTATTAATTGATAAAATAATTGAAATTAGTGAAGACTCGGTTGTTGGGCTAAAAAATGTAACCATGAATGAAAGTTTCTTTAATGGACACTTTCCTGATGAACCTGTAATGCCAGGAGTATTACAAATTGAAGCGATGGCACAAACTGGAGGAATTTTTGCATTAAGTACAGTTCCTGATCCAGAAAACTATCTAACCTATTTCTTGAAAATAGAAAATGCCAGATTCAAACAAAAAGTGGTTCCTGGTGACACATTAATATTTAAATTGAGTTTACTTTCCCCAGTTAGGAGAGGAATTTGCCATATGAAAGGCGTTGCTTATGTTGGAAGTAAAATTGTAATGGAAGCAGAACTTTTAGCTCAAATCAGTAAAATTAAACAATAAACTAGTTTTGGTTATGAATCAACCTTTAGCATACGTCCACCCACAATCAAAAATTGCAAATAATGTTGTAATTGAACCGTTTGTTACTATTCATAAAAATGTTGAAATTGGTGAAGGAACCTGGATTGGATCCAATGTTACCATTATGGAAGGTGCCAGAATAGGTAAAAATTGTAAAATATTCCCAGGTGCTGTTATTTCTGCGGTACCACAAGATTTGAAATTTAACGGAGAAGAAACAGTTGCCATTATTAAAGACAATGTTACCATCCGCGAATTTGTTACAATTAACCGTGGAACAAAAGCAGGTTTCCAAACAGTTATCGGCGACAATTGCCTTTTAATGGCATACGTTCATGTAGCTCATGATTGCGTGATTGGAAATAATTGCATTTTGGCAAACGCTGCCACACTTGCTGGACATATTAATATAGATGATTATGCAATTATTGGTGGATTATCAGCAGTTCATCAATTTGTGAATATTGGAGCGCATGTTATGATTTCTGGTGGTTCATTAGTTAGAAAAGATGTTCCTCCTTATACAAAAGCTGCAAGAGAGCCACTTTCGTATGTTGGAATTAATTCAATCGGCTTACGCAGAAGAGGTTTTACTCCAGAAAAAATTAAGGAAATTCAAGATATTTACCGTTTGATTTACTTAAATGGTTTTAATACATCACAAGCTATTTCGATGATTGAAGCTGATTTGCCAGCAACAATTGAGAGAGACGAGATTATTTCGTTTATTAGCAATTCAACCCGAGGAATTATGAAGGGTTATCAGCGAAACGGAATCTAAAAATTTATAATGAAGCCATCAGAAATGATGGCTTTTTTTTATTTTAATCATTGCAGTTCGAAGTTTCCGAACTTCGAACATTTTTTTCGTCGTATTTGTGCGAAGTTTGGAAACTTTGCACCGCCAAATAAAACATTGTTTGAGTTCTATTCTAAATTCAAAATATTAATCATGCTTTCATCGACGGGCACTCTACCATCTATAATTATAATAAAAAAACTGCCTCGTGCTTTGTATAATAAAAATAATCTCGTTTTTGTATTATCATTAAAATCTATAATTACTAATGGTTCATTATTTTCATTATAAAATGATATTTTGCTAAAATATCCCAAGAACCCTTTATATTTTATATTATTATAACTTTTTATAATTTTCTCACTTTCATCAAAATAAAAGGAAACACTTTTTTGAAAAAATGGTGTTATTTTCACGTAAAATTTTGGAAAACTATTTACATTAAAAACTTCATCTGGTTTAAATTTATTTAGATTAATATTTAATCTATTATTAAACGATATACTTTCAAAATTAACATCTTTTAAAGCTTTAAACTCCCATACAATTATTGAATAATCAATTTTATAGTTAACATAAAACAAATTGTCATTCTCTCGATAATATCTTACCACAATATTAGTATCTATATCTTTTTTTATAGAATCTTTTAAAATCCAATAATTAGGACACTTCCCATCCATTGCCATGTGGTAATGGTTTTTCATGAAAAGAGAATATGCCGCAAAAGTAATTGCAATGCCAACAATAATAGGAACAATGATTTTTAAGGCTTTTTTCATTTATTGCAAGATTAATAAAACCATTTATTCGAAATTGGTGGAACCACATAATTGTCGATGTAATTAAAAGTTCCATTTACATCGGTTTGAAAAGTATATAAATTTTCGTAATCAGGATTGGCAAATTTATTTGCAAAATAAACTTCAAACAACTCATACAGTTTTTGGTAAAAGCCATCTACATTTAAAATAATAACTGGTTTTTTATGATAATTTAGTTGTTTTAAAGTAATGATTTCAATTAGTTCTTCTAGCGTTCCAAATCCTCCAGGAAGTGCAATAAATGCATCAGCACGTTGGTCCATAATTTCTTTGCGTTCACGCATGGTTTCGGTAATGATTAATTCGTCAGCTTCGTGAAATGCCAATTTTCGTTCGTGCAAAGAGCGAGGCAAAACCCCTAATACTTTTCCACCATTCGCTTTTACAGTTTTTGCAATTTCGCCCATTAAACCAAGGTTGGCACCACCGTAAATTAGATGGTCTCCATTTTTCGCAATGGTTTCTCCAAG
>JACAAW010000206.1 GCA_013377115.1 Bacteroidota bacterium
TTTCTGTTTTTCCAAATCCAGCTAAAAATAGTTTAACTATAAAGAACTACAGCAATTCTTTAAACAAATATCAATTAAGTATTAAGAATCTTGAAGGACAGGAAATATTAACTAGAAGTATTGAGTTTGTGGATAACTTTGAAATTGATATCACAACATTATCGAATGGCTTATATTTCCTAATATTGCAAAACGAAACTGAGCAAATTCAACAAAAATTGATAGTTCAGCATTAGGTAAGAAAGTAAAAACTTATTTCAGTACGATACAATAAAAACAAAAAAGGCCATCAATAAATGACGGCCTTTTCAGAATAAAATTGCGTTTATTTTAGTATCATCAACTTTTGAGAACTTGTGGTTTTTTCATTAGAAATCCTGATAAAATAAATTCCTTCTGAAATTCCTGAGTAATCAATTTCTTTGGTTTTATGATTTATCATAATTGGTTTACCAACCTTTTCGCCAATTGAATTGAATAACTGAAGTTCAAAACTTTCATTCCAATTTGCATTCATATTTATGATGAATTTTCCATGACTTGGATTTGGAATTACCGAGAAATCAGAATTGGAGATTTCTTTAATTTCAGTAATCAACACATAAATTTGATTCGAAGTATCCGAAACACAACCAAAAGCATCGGTAATAATTGTATAATAATAACCAGTGGTTATAGGAAAATAATTTTGATTTGTTGCACCTCCGATTGGAGATCCCAATTGAGCAAAATACCATTGGTTTCCAGTAACAGAACTTGAAACTAAAGTGTTCATGTTTTGGGTAATCGTTGGTGTTGCTGGCGTTGGATGAATAATCATTGTAATATTGTTTGAGTTTGCCGTAGCTATTGATGCGCATGATTCAGATGAAGTCAAAATACATGAAATCACATCACCATTTGCAATTGCTATTGGGGAATAAGTTGAAGAATTGGTTCCAACAGTTGTTCCATTTAACGACCAAGTATACGTTGGAGAAACTCCACCATATTGACAAGTTGTGTTAAAAGTTACTGATGTTCCTTCACAAATTTCAGAATCACTAGGGTTTATTGTAATTGTTGGCAAAACTGAGGAACTGATATTCATCGTAATTTGATTTGAACTAACAGGATTTGTGCTTACGCATGTTGCATTGGAAATCAGAGTACAACTGATAATATCATTATTTAAAAGAGATGCTGACGAATAAGTTGAATTTGTTGCACCAACAATAATACTTCCATTATTGTACCATTGATATGACGGTGTTCCACCATTTACTGGACTTGCTATAAATGTAACATTGGTTCCTGAGCAAACAGCATTTGAAGGGTTGGCAGAAATACTAATACTAGCAGTTCCAGTTGGATTGACAGTCATATTCACAACATTGGAATTAGCCGGAGATCCAGTTACACAGCTATGATTAGAAGTCATTATGCAACTTATTGCATCATTATTTGAAAGTCCGGAACTTGAATAAGTTGGATTTGTTGCTCCAGGAATTTGAGTTCCATTCAGATACCATTGGTATGATGGAGTCCCTCCATTAACTGGTGCTGCTGTGAATGTAACATTGCTACCTTGGCAAATTGTTGTTGAAGATGCATTTATACCAACACTCGCTGCAACAGGAGCATTAACTGTCATTGCAATTTGGTTTGAATTCGCTGGCGAACCAGTCACGCAACCAAGAGATGAATTCATATTACATGAAATAATATCTCCATTTATTAATCCTGTAGAGGAATAAGTCGAATTTGTTGCCCCTGGAATTATTGTTCCATTAAGATACCATTGGTATCCTGGACTTCCTCCATTAACAGGCGCTGCTGTAAAAGTAACATTTGAACCGCCACAAATAGTATTTGAAGGTGAAGCAGAAATTGCAACACTTGCTGGTAAGGCCGAATTCACGGTTATTATTGCAGCACTTGAATTTGATACAGCACAACTTCCACTTTGAATAACAGCTCTGAATTGTGTTGTTTGGGTTAAATTTCCTGAGGTATAGCTTGTTGAGGTATTTGTAATATCTGTCCACACAGTGAAAGGACTTACAGAATATTGCCATTTAACAATATTTCCTGTATTTCCAGTTAAAGTTAACAAACCACTATTATTTCCTGAACAAACTGAAGTGCTTCCATTTACGGCTCCTCCAACACTTGCCGGATTGACAGTTACTGTTGTGGCAGCAGAGTTTTCTGATAAACAAGATCCACTTTGAACAACAGCTCTGAATTGTGTTGTTTGAGATAAAATACCTGAAGTATAAGTTGTTGAAGTGTTGGTGATATCATTCCAAACAGTAAAAGGACTTACAGAATATTGCCATTTTACAATACTTCCTGTATTTCCTGTTAATGTCAATAAACCACTTGTATTTCCTGAACAAATTGAAGCTCCACCATTTACAGTCCCTGCCACTGTTGTTGGACTGACGGTAACCGTTTGAATAGTCGAAGTATCCGCACAAGTTGAAATTGATTCAATTACAGAATAATTTCCAGATGTTGATGTTGAATAAGTTGAAGTTGTTGCTCCGGCAATGATACTTCCATTATTTAACCATTGGTAATTGATTCCACTTCCAGTATTTGCATTTAAAATAACTGTACTTCCTGAACAGATATTAGTTGAACCAACAGGTGTAATAGCAGGAACTGGAGTTTGGTTAACTGTTGCAATAACTGGAGTTCTAGGACTCATACAAACTGGTTCTTGAAGTTCCCAATTATAAAAGAAACTATATGCTCCAGCAGTGCTATTTGCAGTTATTGAAACAAGACCTGCTTGAGTGTATGGAAAAACAACACTTGCAGTATTTCGGAATAAATTATTCAATGTACCACCATAGGTTCCTAGTTGCAGCCCAGTTGCAACAGTTAAATCAAAATTCAAAGTAACTCTACTCGAACCATTTGGAACGAAAACAGTTGCTGATTGCAAAACTGTTCCACCACTGTTTCTTAATTCAATTGTTCTGTATCCATCACCGGTTGCATAAACCTGAACAGAAACCAATTTGCATGGTGCCAAACAATTAAAAACTAAATATGCATAAGTTGCGGTTGTGTAATAGGAACCAGTTCCAGTATTATCAGCTTTTCCAACGTATTTTTTTACTGGGGTAACATCTTGAACATAATAAGTTGTTGTATTTACAATGCTAGGTGTTGTTAGGTTGCTACCAGTGCCAACAAGGTTCCCACCAGAAACTGCATCATACCAATTTAATGTTCCTGCTCCAGTAGCAGAAAGATTAACTATTCCAGTTCCGCATCTTGAACCGTTCACAACTGTTGGAGCAGCGGCTAAACTTACCGTAATATATGATGTTTTGGTAATGGAATCAATTCCAATACAATTACTAGCTTTAAGCTTAACAGAATAAGTTCCTGATGCAAGATAAGTGTGGCTTGGGTTTTTCAGGGTAGAAGTTGTTCCATCTCCAAAATTCCATAACCAAGTTCCGGGATTCATGGTGGTATTGTCTGTGAAATTAACAATGCCAGAACAACTTGTGGTATTATTTGCGGTAAAATTAGGAACTGGTTTCACAGAAGAAATGGGTACCATTTGAACGTTTAATGTTGTTGTATTTCCATTTGTTACACTTACATTATTGATAGTTTGTGATTGGTAACCCGAAGCAGAAAAGGTTAAATTGTAAGTCCCAGCAATTAAAGATCGATGATAATCACCAATAGACAATCTTGAATAAACGTGCGAACTATCAAGATCATGACCTGTAATAAAAACTTTTGCTTTTAATGGAATGCCTGAGCATTGGTCAGTTATAAGCCCTCGAACTCCTTTTAATGATTGTTCAATATAATTGATAAATGAACGATAGTTGGCATTCCAATAGGTTGGAAGCGAGGTACCCGGCATATTCTTGGTTAATGATATTTCAAATGTTTCTTCTTTGCAATGCTTAAAATAGTTCATGTAATCTTGTCTTCCGCCTGTAATAACATACCAATCTCCTCCTTCTGTGACACCTGTAGAAATTACATCAGTAAAATAATTCGCAGGGCCAAAAGCTTTTGCTGAATCTACATATTGATTTGAAATTAATCTCCACCAACTATCATCAGCATTCATTCTAGTTGAAGTCCAGGTGTCCCATGGGAAATTTGCAACTGATGCCCCTCCGTGAAAATTTGCTGACATGTTAAAATACATTGTATCTGCAAAATTCATGAAAGCTTGAGTCTCAGGTTGCCATACATTTCCGTCGGGATGCTGTCCAGCTCTTGGATCAGCGTAATTTCTATTTAAATCAACATTGTTGTTGTTGTTCCTTACTGCTCCGGAAACAGAAGCATTTCCGCCTTTGTAGGTGCCATCAGGATTAGCATCTGGACAAATCCATAATTCCACATTGTTTAAAATATTGGTTAGTCTGGTATTTGTGCCATAGTTTGATAATAAATAATCCATTAATTGAAGCATTAATGCAAATCCTGTTGTCTCATCACCATGAATGGAAGAGGAATAAAGAAATCTTGGTTTATTTGCAGCTGTATTGACGTTGTTTGTTAGTTTAGCAACCAGAAGCTTTCTTCCACTGGTCAATGTTTTTATGCAAACAATCTTGCATAAATTTGGATAGCTGCTCTGGTACTGAGCCATCATGGTTTCGTAGGCAGTGTATGTTGGGAAAAAATCCCAGGCATTTGTTTGCTTAATATTAACTGCACTCCTCATATTTGGGTTTGGATTAAATCCAGGATGAGGTAATAAAATATAAGGATAATTTAATTGCAAGAAATTACTAAATTCGTTTCGATTAGCATAAGCCCAAACAACATTATTCTTGAAATTATCAATTGAGACTGTATTTGTAATCGTTTCCAGTTCTTGCGATGAATTTACATTGAACTTAAAGTAAATCTCACCTTTTGGTGCAAATAAAGAATCAAGGTAATTGGTGCTAGGATTCGAAGGGCCATTTGCAGTTTGAGCAATTGAATTATTTATTATTCCAAAAAATAAAATTAAGATTAGAAT
>JACAAW010000207.1 GCA_013377115.1 Bacteroidota bacterium
ACTTTTTTAGCTCATATATAATTTCCTATATTTGTGCCCTGAATTTATCTTTTAAATAGAATATTATGATTGATGAAGAATTGGTAAGATGCCGTCCTTGCGGTTATGTTATGAAAGAAAGCGAATTGGGTGATGTTTGTCCAGCATGTGGATTGCCCAGAAGCGTATTTGAACCATATCGTGAAAAAGTTTCAGCAAATAGATTGTTTATTCTTGGTTTGGATATACATCCAATTGCAATTCACCTTTCTCAAACTTTTGTTGGATTAATTCCACTGCTAATTGTTTTTCATTTTATTTTTCCAGATTTCAAAGAGAATATTGTAAATTCAGTTCTCGACTTTTCAATTTTCATGCTTCCTCTTTCTTTGGTTCTTTCATTTATTTCGGGCGTGATTGATGGCATCACAAGATTTAAAACAATAAAAACACCTTTATTACGATCAAAAATTATTTTCAGTATACTGATTTTGGTTCTGGCTTTTTCAGTTTGGCTTACCTCCTATCTCAATCTTTCGATTTGGATTACATTGGGATTAAGTTTTGCTTCACTTGGTTGTGCGGTAAAACTTGGTTTAATTGGGAAACGACTTCTGGATGTTATTTTACCTGGGGCTTATGTGCCAAGGAAGAAAAAGAAAGCTCCCACTTCAAAAGTCGCTGTGACAAAAGAATAAAGAGATATTTCTAAAAAACAAAAAGCCAGACAATGTCTGGCTTTTATTTTTTTGTAGAATTTCGGTTAATTATTCTCCAACCAATTGAACTGCGTCAATTTCATTCCAACCTGTAATTGCTTTCGAATCTAAAACAATCTTAACCATTTTAGTCTTATAACCTGTTTTTGGAAATTTTGCAACTAAATATTGCATTTCATTTTTCTTAGTTTCTGATTTTGCTTGATAAACAACATGACTTTTATTAGTATTGTCATAAAGTACAATTTTTGTAATTGCGCCTGCATTGTAGGTTTCTTTAATACGAACTTCGGTAGCATTTACTTCTTTTTCGAACGTTAATTTTACCCATTCTTCACCTTTATCTTGCTCCTTTGAAGCCCAAGCATTTCCATTATCGCCATATTTCTGAACGTTAGGAACACCAATCATTTGTTCTGGAGACCATGAAGCTTCTTTCCCAATTTTTGTTGCATAAGTTGAACTGGCTTTTGCGTCTATTGCCCATTGTCCCTTTGTGTCAGCAAGGTAATCAGCATCCATGCTAGATTTATTCTCCGGTGCGGGTTTAGCAATCTCTTTTTTTGTATTTTCAGCTAATGCTTTTAATGATTCTTCTAGTGCTTTTTGTTTTGAATTTCCACAAGAAGCAACTGTTAATAGTAATATAGCTGCTACTGGAATTAGAATTTTTCTCATTTTAATAAAAATTTAGTTAGACATTTATTTATTTACAAAAATAATAAAAAATTTCTTTTTAATTTAAATTATAGTATTTATAGGATTATTTTATTCTAAAGTGTCGATAGTTTATTTTATTAATGGATATTTTCCAAAACCAAAATTTTATTATTAATTGCATATTTACATAAGCCAATAAGGTTTGATGATTCTGTTTTTCTCATAATATTACTACGATGAGTATCCACTGTTCTTTTGCTTAAATTGAGTTTATTCGCTATTTCAATTGTTGAAATTTCTTCAAGAATTAGTATTAATATTTCGGTTTCTCGGTTAGTTAGAGTAGTTTTCATGAATTTTTCTGTTTATTCAAATTCAATGCAAGAATTAATTATTTTCCTTTTAGCTATTTTTTTTTCGGTTTTAAAAAAGAAAAGCCCCCTAAGGAGCCTTTCTTTACTAAAAGTAATTATTGTTTAACCATTTTTTGAGTTGTAAATCCATTTTCATTTTGGTACTTTACAAAATAAATACCACTTGACAAATCGGATATATCGATTGTAGTGCTGTTATTTGTAATTTCTTGTTTTACCAATTCCTGTCCCTGGATGTTGAAAATACTAATAGAATTTGTCTTGGTAAGTTGATCTGTTTCAATAGTAATTTGGTTGGTAGCAGGCATTGGGAAAATCTTAATAGATTCTGGTAATCTGTTTTCAGAAATAGAGGCAAATGCATTTGCATTTTTCAATACTTTATCTCCTCCAAATAAAGAACAGATTGAATAAGCTGAATTTCCTGAAATTTTCACTCCTCTCAAGGCAAATCCTGAAGCTAAAGTATAATCTGATGTCCAAGTTGAACCAGCATCGGTTGATTTATAAATTGTCATATTTGAAGTTGCAAAAAACACATTGCTTGTTGCACAGCAAATATCATTTGCAGCAATAGGCAAAGTTGTAATTTCAGTCCAACTTGTTCCACCATCTGTTGTTTTCCATAATTGATTTGGACCAGAAGTTGGAGCAACCACCGCACAGGCATTGGTTACAGAAGAAAAGGAAATACTTTTAATATTACCTGCTGGAATTACATTTGAGAAATTAGTCCAGGTTTGACCTCCATCGTTTGTTTTCATAAACCAATCCAATCCACCCATATAAGCTACTGTAGGAGAAAGCATTTCTAAATATCGAATGGCTGAAAGACTTCCGTGAGGACGTGCTGGAAGAGTTGTCCAAGTTAAATCACCATCAGTTGTATAAGCAACTTCGCCTTCATCAGTTACAACGATGCCATTATTTCCGCTAAATTCAATTCCTGTAATTTTGCAGGTGTATGCGAAAAGTGTTGGTCCTGAAATCCAATTTACCCCTCCATCAATTGATTTATCATAAAAACCTCTGTCGGTTCCAGCATAAACTGTTGAATTATTACCAAAAAAAGTAAATGAAGTAAACATTGCATAATAAGGAGTTGCATCTTTTAATGGACTCCATGTTGAACCGGAATTATTGGTGTACCGATAACCCCAATTGATGCCAAGAGTTCCATTTGTTCCATCTGCTGAGAAATCGTAAGCATCGATTCCATCAGCAAATAGAGTATCCATTTGATTCCATGTTTGAGCTTTTAATTGCATACTTCCAATTGAGAATAATGCGATTATAATAAAAGCTGCTTTGATTGTAAATTTACTTTTCATAATATTATTTTTTAGAATGTTCCTACTCTTATGGCTTTTCGGTTTCGCCCCCGACAACTGCCTTATCGGGACAGGCCTGTTTGAATGGTTTCTAATCTCCATTTGTTGTTAATACAAAGGAAATGTGTTTTATGTTTTTAAGTCTCAGTACAAGTACTGAAATTTTCTCGGTATCAATACGTATATTTATGGGAAAGTGCCTGTGGGAAAATTGGTTTAGCTTTTATGACACTACATTTAAAAAATGGACGGTTCGAGTTGTAAACCTTCCTTTGCTAATTGTAAAGTTTACTATGCACTTTATAAGTTGAACTATGCAGGTTGTAAATCTTCCTTTGCGTATTGTAAAGTTAACTTTGCACATTATGAGTTAAACTATGCGTGATGTAAACCTTCCTTTACATGTTGTAAAGTTAACTATGGACATTATGAGTTAAACTATGCAAGTTGTAAATCTTCTTCTATTTTTACTAATGCATTGTAAATTTAAATAAGCGTTTGCTATTCTTTGATAATTTTTTTTATCAAGTAAGATGTACCATGGCTGCCTGGTCCGTCCCAAGCAATTTTCCATTTACCATTAATTGTTAGTTCTTCTTTTAAGGTGTTAATTTTTATTATGACTTCACCTTTTTCTGCTTTGTCGAATTTCATTTGTGAAATGAACTCAATTACCTGTCCGCTTTCTGTTGAAGTTTTGTAGTCTTTAAATTGATAATTCAATATCTTAACTTTCTTGTCATTAATAAGAATGTCAAAATGCTTAGACAATTTCTTGTCTTTCTTGCTTCTGATATTTTCTTCGTTGCTGTCAGGCATGAAATTACCGCTATCGTCAGTTCGTCTATAAACCTCCGTAATATTTTAAATTTCATCAAATATAAGGCGATTTAACGAGGGCACAAAATTTATCAAGCAATCTTTTCTGCAAAATATTAGATGCTCATACTTGAGTTTTTTATGCCATATAAATTCAAATATTTCAGAAATTAATAAAGCAAGCATTCTCAGATACTTTTTGAATGCCTCCTGTCCTAAAATTTTCACAATTCTTCGCAGATTATATGCAATGAATATAAAACCTACATCAGCACTTGCCCTATTCATGCCTTTTTTCGTTAGTATGTAATTAGACAATCTGACGCTCTAGGGTATGAAACGTGCCGGATTGCGGAGATGCGTCTGTATCCCACGATACAAAACTTGATACGGGACGAAACGTTTGAAAACCCACAAAAACCGGTATGTTTTATTACCCGTTGTTGGGGGCAGTTTTTATTTAATTTTAGTTATTAAAGTTTCATGCATCTTTTTGAGAATAAGCTCATTTTTTTCAAAATCCGACTTTCTTGAAATCAGCATTAGATTATAACTCTTATTCTTGTACAAAAAAACATAAGATTTATACATAGTTGGCTTAGAAGCTCTGGTAAGAGAAATAGTTGTGACCAAAATATCTCTATTTCCTTCTTTGATATTTTCAAACGACAATAATTTCCCATCTTCAAAATTTGAAACATAACCTCGCATAAAATCCTTGATATCATTCAATGTTTTAGCCTTTTCTTTTAAACTGCTTACTATTAAAGAAATACTCGTAAGTTTTCCATCTGGATATTCATCAGATGGCATGAATTTAGCAATCATTACGTCATTAGGCCGAATAAAACGCCAATCATTTTTGTAACTAATCTGAATATTTTTATCATCACTAATCCAGCTTTGCCATTCGGAAATACTTCCGTTTTGTGTAAACGCATTGATAGATAAAATCAAAAAGGCAAAAACCAAACTAAATCTATACTTTTTCATAAATATCCAATTGTCTTATTATATCATTCATTTTATTCAATCACACAACAAAAACCTAAACCACGCGGGCACTTCCTAAATTGCCCACAACGTTCTGGCTGCTGCTTTTCGGTGGCGATTTTAC
>JACAAW010000208.1 GCA_013377115.1 Bacteroidota bacterium
GTTTCTGGAACTGGTGATTATTATTATGCCGATCCAACAATTACAGGTTTGGTTTCAACAGAAGACTTGGTGGTTATGTTTGATGAAATGGGCATAGAAACCAATTTAGATGTGGATAAAATTCTTGAAGTTGGACGAATGGTAGAAAGAGTTGTTGGAAGAAGACTACGCTCAGAATGCATTAAAACAGGTAGAATTCCAAAATCACTATCTGGCAAATATGGCAGCATAGAAGAAATTCTCAGTAAAGACGCAATGAAATTATAATTATTTGAATATCAACCAATAAAACTAAGTCTGATGGATAAATTAATCCTTAGTATTAAAACTGTATCAAAAACAACCAAGCTTTCGGTTCACAGCAATAGAAAGCAAATTTATCTGATAAATATTAAACATCCACTGGATGAATTATGTAAATTCAATAATGTTATTGATCAATTTGCTTTAAGAAAACATGCTGTTTTAGAAGAATTGAAAAGAGCCAATATTGATTTGAGTGATATCGGAATAGTTGTTGGAAGAGGTGGTTTACTAAAACCAATTCCTGGTGGTGTATATCATGTTAATCAGGCAATGTTAAACGACATTTTTCATCCTATGGCAGAGCATGAATCCAATTTAGGTGGATTGATTGCCGATGCAATTGCAAAAGAAATTGGAAATGGTATTCAAGCTGTAATTGTTGATCCTGCTTGCGTTGATGAAATGGATCCAATTGCTAAAATCTCTGGAATGCCAGAAATTACCAGAAGAAGTTTTTTACATACACTCAGTCAAAGAGCTGTTGCCATGCGTTTTGCCGTTGCAAATGGAAAAACTTATGAATCAGTAAATGTAATAGTTGCTCATTTGGGCTCTGGAATTTCTGTTGGTGCTCATTGCAAAGGCCGCATTATTGATGTAAATAACGGTTTGAATGGAGATGGCCCAATGTCCCCAACCAGAAGTGGAAGCGTTCCTGTTGGTCAATTGGTTGAGCTTTGTTTTTCCGGAAAATTTACCCAAGATGAAATGATGAAGAAAATTTGCGGAGAAGGTGGCTTAAAAGCATATTTAGGAACAAACGATGCCATTGAAATTGAAAAAAGAGTGACTTCAGGCGATGAAGATGCTGAAATTATTTATAAAGCAATTGCATATCAAATAGCCAAAGAAATTGGCGCTCTAAGCACTGTTTTAAAGGGCGAAGTTGATGGAATTCTTATTACTGGTGGATTAGCCTATAGTCAATATATCATAAACGAAATTTCAGAAAGAGTTAAACATATTGGAGAAATTATCGTTTATCCTGGCGAAAATGAGATGCAAGCTCTTGCTATGAACGGTTATATGGTGCTCAATGGCGAAATTGAAGTGAAAGAATACCTTTAATATTTCTTTCCTCACATATGATGTCAGAAGAAAAAGATTCTCAGGAAAATCTTAGTCCTGAAGAAAATGCTAAATTAATTATTGATTTTTTTCATAGAATTTCAATGCACCACGCAATGTGGTTTGCTGAGGTTTCAGAAAAATTTGGAAAAGCAAAAGCTTACGAAATCCTCGATCAGGTTTTTGAGAAAAGTTATGCCCTTCAAATGAAGCGACTTTCGAAAGTTTTGGGATTCGAAATGAAAGATACCATTCCAAGCGGTCTTACTAATTTACCAAGTGAAAAACTAATTGAACTTCGCGAAGGAATTGCATTAAACTGGCTGGCAAATGATGGTATCTGGTTTCAAGCAATTGAATTTTCGAGTGGAATGGAAGACGCAAAAAAATGCAATGATTCTAGCTGGGCTCAATTCGCTCCCTTCGAAGCCTGGTCGATAAAACGAAACTTGAATTTGCCAGAATTTCCTGGCCTTGATGGCTTGAAACAAGCCTTGAAAATGCGCATGTATTCTTTCATCAATAAGCAATCTTTTGCTGATGAAACCGAAAATAGTTTTGTTTTTCGAATGGATGATTGTCGCGTTCAATCCACCAGAAAACGAAAAGGACTGGACGATTATCCATGCAAGTCTGCTGGTTTAATTGAATTCCCAGAATTTGCAAAAGCAATAGATTCCCGTATAAAAACTGAATGCATTTGTTGCCCACCAGACAAACATCCGGAAGAATTTTATTGTGGCTGGAAATTTTCTATTTAGTTCTTTTTAACAGGTCCTAAAGGCATAATGACTTTTCCAAAAACTTCATTAATTACCTGTGCCATTGCAGTATAAAGTGCAATAAATCCGCAGAGAATTCCTTCGTAACCAGCAATTATTTTGATGGTTTTGCTTTCAGTAAAATCAGCAATTGCAAGCAAAAAGAAAAGAATTACTAATGTTCCAAAAAGCACTTGTAGTGCTTTGCTTATTTTGAGAGTAGCAACAAAAAGAAAAAGAGAAAACAAGCCCCATAAAGCTAAATAAGCAGCCATTTCGTTTTTATCTGGTGCAGTTCCATATCCCATTTTTGGAAGTATAAGAATCAATACTAGTGACAGCCAGAAAAAACCATATGCACCAAAAGCAGTTGTTCCGAAAGTGTTGTTCTTCTTCCATTCCATGATTCCAACTATTGCCTGTGAAATTCCACCAAGTGTAATTCCCATCGCAAGAATTGTACTGCCAAGTGGAAAAAATCCTGCATTATGCAAGTTTAAAAGAATAGTAGTTATTGCAAATCCTGTTAGTCCTAATGGAGCTGGGTTTGCTGTATTGTCTTTTATTGTTAAACTCTCTTGATATTCCATAAATTTAAATAGTTAGATTTATTGCAACAAGTGTACGGATAAATATTTAATTCCAAAAATTATTTGAAATTAAATTTACCACAAACATCCTTTTTTATTTTAGTAACTTTGTATATTCATTAGAAAAGTAAAATGCCAGAAGTAAAAGATCAACCAATTGTAAAAGCAGTAAATGTTTTTAAAGCCTTTAAGGATGTGAAAGCCCTTTCTGGTGTGGATCTTGAAATTTTTCCATCTGAATTTACTGCATTACTTGGCCCAAATGGAGCTGGTAAAACAACCTTGGTTGAAATCATTGAAGGAATTCAATTCCCGGATAGTGGAGAAATTACCTTATTTGGCAAGCATTGGAATGGCAATAAAGACGAACTTTATAGGCAAATCGGCCTTTCTTTTCAGGAAACAAAATTTGAAGATAAATTATCAGTCGCCGAAACCCTGAAATTATTTGCTTCATTTTACGGACTTGATAAGTCTCGAGTTGATGAAATAATGAATATTGTTAATCTGGAAGAAAAAAGAAAAGCCTACGTCGTTAATCTTTCTGGCGGACAAAGGCAGAAACTTGCGTTAGGAATTGCTCTATTAAATTCTCCCAAACTTTTAATACTTGATGAGCCAACGACCGGGCTCGACCCAACTGCACGTCGAGAAATATGGGCAATTCTTCATGCTCTGAAAAAAAACCAGGGAACATCTATGATTCTTACCACTCATTATATGGAAGAAGCAGAAAACCTTTGCGATAAAATTGTAATTATTGACAAAGGAAAAGTTTTGGCTAAGGGAACTTTAGAGCAGTTGATTTCTGATTCAAATACCAGCGAAATCATTCAGTTTAAAGTTGCCGACAGAAATCTTTTTCCAGATATTAGTAATTTTTCTGATTTGCGTGAAATACAATGGGAAGAAACTACCAATTTGGTAACACTTCATGTTGCAAATACTTCGGCTTTTTTACCAGAATTGATTACGCGCTTGAATAATGAAGGTTGTAAAATTTCAGAATTGCGTTGTCGCTATGTTACACTTGACGACCTTTTCATCAGAATGACGGGAAGAAAATTAACAGACTAAAAAAATGGGAAAACAATTTTCACAACTTTTAATCATACAGTTCAAGGAATTTTTCCGTGAGCCAGGTGCCCTTTTTTGGTCCTTTATTTTCCCGATATTGATGTCATTTGCATTGGGAATGGCATTTACTGATAAGCCAGAAATCACACAACATGCCGCAGTAGTTTTGCCAACAGCTAAAGATTCTTCAATTCTTAATTCCTATTTAAATACAAAATGTAAAAAAAGCAGTGTAGCAAAATTTGAATTTCAAAATACAGTCGATAATAATGAATTGGGCAAAACAACCACGCATTTTCTTCCCACTACTTTGATTGAAAGTGAAAGAATGATGAAGCGTGGACAAATTGAAATCATTCTCACTGAAAATAATGGGAAAATCAATTATCATTTCGATCCCGCAAATTCTGCATCAAGATTGGCATACATGACTATTTCGGCAATGATAGATGGAAAAAATATTGTTTCAAAAAATGCAGTAATTAAACCACTTCAAACAAAAGGAACTCGTTATATTGATTTCTTGGTTCCAGGTTTACTGGCGATGGGAATAATGAGTTCTTGTTTATGGGGAATCAGCTATGGTTTGATAGAAAAGCGTTCTAAAAAACTTTTACGTCGTTTGGTGGCGACTCCAATGAAAAAATATTGGTTCATGATTACCATGTTTATTTCTCGTTTTGTTTTTGCAATTCTCGAAACCATTGCCTTGCTTACATTTGCTTATTTTGTGTTTGGAGTTACAATCCAAGGAAGTATGATTGCATTTGCAGCAATTTTAATTAGTGGGAGTTTCTTCTTCATGGGATTGTCCATTCTTTTAGCTTCACGCACCGCGAATACTCAAGTTGGAAACGGTTTTATCAGTGCCATCACCATGCCGATGATGCTGCTTTCTGGGGTGTTTTTTAGTTATAGTAATTTTCCTGATGTAGTAATTCCAATTATTAAATATTTGCCGCTCACCCTTTTTGCAGACAGTTTGCGAAGTATCATTAACGAAGGCTATGGCGTTGCCGAAATCATGAAACCACTTTTAATCTTATCCTTAACAGGCCTCGGAACTTTCTTCGTTGGCTTGAAAATTTATAAGTGGTATTAGAATTCTCAATTTATTCTTTTACACGTATTTCCACTTGAGATTGAAGGGTTTTAATACTCTTTTTATTGAATTT
>JACAAW010000209.1 GCA_013377115.1 Bacteroidota bacterium
CATTTTTATCCTTATTTTAAACCTATGGATTTCTAATCCATAGTCATTTTAGTTCTAAAAAGTTCATTCATTTTTTGAATGGGCTTTTTTATTTTATGATTAAAATAGTATATATTTACAAAAAATAAGTTGAGGTTGGTGGAAGAAATGGTTTAGATTACTCTTAAATTTATGACAAGGATAAAGGAATAAAGAAATTACCGACAACCATAAATGACAGACATATGAACAGAATAATTACAATATTGACATTAGCTTTAGGTTTTACACTTATGAGCTTTAATAACATTTTCGGTCAAACCCTTTTGCATCAAATAAACAGAGGTGATATTAATTTTCAACTCTTTGATGATGGATTTAAAATCAATAGTAACAGTACAGGAAATACCTTGCTCGAAACCTACAAATTAGGTTCAGAATTACCTATTGGTATTGCAAGTTATCCTTTTTCTAATGTTAATTATGCCAATTATATTCATTTAGTTGTTCAAGACAATGCTTTGTTTAATCAATGGTTTACAAATAGCTTAATTTCTTGGACTGCAAATGATCCCTTGTATAAATTGGATGCTGTTTTTCAGAACACAATTCTTGGCGAAGGTTTCAATCTGCATATGGAAATTCTTTCAAACAATAAAATTAAAATTGACATTCAGAAAACAGCGAATCTGACACAAGCCTGGAAGTACAGAACAAAACTCAGACTTAAACTTTTCCCCAACGAATACTTTATGGGATTTGGAGAACGACTGGAAGGCATAGCTTTTAGAGGAAAAAAAATGCTGAATTGGATTAGTGAAGGGCAGGCAGATACGGTACCTTCTCCAAATCCAGAAAATCAAGGAAACTATCGTGTCCCATTTTATTTATCTACTCGCGGTTATGGATTATTGTTAAATGAGAACTCCTGCAGTTTATTTGACTTAGGCGAAACCAACATAAATATCAATGAAATTGCTGTATGGGATCAGAAATTGAGTTTTACCGTTTACACAGGTGCAACACCAACCGATATTATTAAGAATTACACCGAAGATGCGGGTAGAATTTTTAGAACACCTGAACCTTGGGTTTTTGGAGTTTGGATGATGGCCAAGAACCGAAATGGTTTTCAAACCGAAACAGATCGGTCAAATTATGTTGCACAACTTTTAAGAAATGACAGCATCCCATGCAGTGCTATTTGGCATAGCTACTGGTCTGAGAAGATTAATAATATTTTAGGTAGCGGAATGAAATGGGATTTAGATGTTGCTAAATATCCAAATTACTCTACCTTAGTTAACAATCATCATAATGAAGGATTTAAAGTGTTACATTATTACTGGCCTTACATTTTTAATAATGATTTTGATTATAACACTGGAAATACAAATGGGTATTTCATGAAAAATTCAATAAATCAAACCTATTTAAATCAGTGGCTTTCGTTTTGGGCACAAGTAGCTGAACCTGATTTAACTAAGCAAACCGTTCGTAATTGGTATAAGAATGACATTATGATTAATGCTTTTAATCATGGTAGTAGTGGCTGGATGACTGACTTTGGCGAACATCATCGCATTGAAATGGTTGATTCGGCAAATGCAAATCCTTATGCAGTTCATAACGAATACCCTTTGTGGTGGGGTAAAACCAATCAAGAATTTTGGGAGCAACATCAACCTGATGGTGATTATACTTATTGGATGCGAGGTGGTTGGACAGGAATTCAAAAATACTCCCCACTCATGTGGATTGGAGACCCTCAGTTTGATTGGTCTGCGAATGACGGAATCAAAACAATTATTCCTGCTGTATTATCTGCAGGGATTTCAGGTCATCCTTTGGTATCATCTCATATTGGAGGTTATGAATATAATACGCTTCCATCTAATTCGGAAGAACTTTGGATTCGCTGGTTACAAACATGTTCGCTATTTCCTGTAATGTGGACACATGAAGGAAGTGAACTTTTTTTCGGAACACATTTGGTATTCGATCAATCTTCTCAAACGCTTTCACTGTTTAAGAAATATTCAAAACTACACATACAATTCTTCCCATACATTTATACTTTGGTTAAAGAGGGAAAAGAAAAGGGTGTTCCAGTAGCAAGATCACTTTATTTGCATTATCCTAATGACCTAAATACAATTTCAATAAAAGACCAATTCTTACTTGGAGACAGGGTAATGATTGCTCCCATTTTAGATTCAGGAGCTACTAATAGAACTGTCTACTTTCCAGCAGGAACTTGGTATGACTTCTGGTCTGGTACACTCGCAGCTACAGGACCGGTAACTTTATCGGTGAGTGCACCACTTGATCGCCTTCCAATTTTCATTAAAGAAGGAAAAATTTTACCTTTATACAATCAGCCACATATCGAAACTTTGGTCAAGAATGTTCCTGGTATTAACGACTTTCAATATGCAGATAGCACCATGGAATTTAGGTTTTATGGTTGCGGAACAGACCAGTTGGAATTATGGGATAGCACTTTGGTTCAAATGCACCGTTACACTGGAGATTCGCTGACAACAATAACAGGTGGCCATCCACGACAATATACATCAACTTTTGTTTACGACAATTCAATAAATTGTTATGTTGATATTTTTGAGCAATCACAAGAAAAAAAACTAAGTGTTTATCCAAATCCCACAACTGGACTTGCTGTAATTTCAATTAATTTAATACCAAAGGCCCAAAGTACAATTGAAATTTATAATGTATCAGGTTCATTGCTGCAAAGTGAAAATTTGACAACAGGATCTGGAACCACAAATCAACAAATTGATATAAGTAACTTGCCAAGTGGTTTGTATTTTGTAAAAGTGTCCTCGAATAATACATATAGAACAATTAAAGTTTTAAAATATTGACAAGATTGATAAACATAAAAGCAGCAGCCAAAACGTTAATCTTATTCCTACAATTGCAAACCAAGAATCCAAAATAATAAAATTGACTGAGCCCATTGTTTTGTACGAAGATGAATATTGCATCGCAGTGTGCAAACCCAATCGCATGCTGGTGCACCATTCACATTATTCACGTAATTTGCAGGAAGAGGAATCTTTGTTCGAATGGCTGAAAGTTTCTTTAGAAATTGAAGCCTTTCCAGTTCATCGTTTGGATTATAAAACCTCGGGAATCGTTTTGCTTTGTAAAGAGAAATCGTATGTGAATGAATTTCAGGATTTATTCGAAAACCAGTCTATTGAAAAAAAGTATCTGGCATTATTGAGAGGACATATCGACGAAAAAGGCATCATTGATTCTCCGGTTCAAAACGACCGAGGTAATTATAAAACCGCCGAAACGCATTATCAATTGCTGCAGCATTTCACATTGAATATTGAGGTGGAACCTTATCCTTCATCTCGTTATAGTTTGGTTGAATTTACGCCTAAAACTGGCAGAATGCATCAATTGAGGATTCATGCAAATAAAATCTCTCATCCAATTATTGGCGATACCAAATATGGCAATCGGCATCACAACCGGATGTTTGCAAACGAACTTCATTTCCCAAATTTATTTTTGCACGCACAGTTTTTGAGTTTTACCCATCCCATTTTAAATACCAAAATTTGCATCGAAGCGCAATTGCCTGAATTCTGGAACGAGTGTTTAGCTCAATTTGAAGGTTTGAAATTGGATAATTAGCTGCTAATACCATAGGATTATCTAGCGCGGATTTGCAATCCGTGCTAAATTAAAAAAAAATGGCACGGATTACAAATCCGCGCCAACCTGGATTCTGAAACAAGTTCAGAATGACAGAGGGAATGGAACAAGTTCAGAATGACTTAGGGAATGAACAAGTTCAGAATGACCTTTACAAAAAAAAGAGCCAAATGAAAATTTGGCTCTTTTTAGAAATCTTAAATTTCTTAATCTATTATTCTAAACATTTTGCTCCAACGGATTTTTCCATCAAATAATGTTTTGTTTTGATCCAATGAAAGCCATACAAAAACTGCTTTCCCAACAATATGGTCTAAAGGAACAAATCCCCAATATCTTGAATCGGCAGAATTATGACGGTTATCACCCATCATCCAGTAATAATCCATTTTAAATGTATAGGATGTTACAACTTTTCCATTGATTAGGATTTTGTCTCCATCAATTTTCAAATCGTTTCCTTCGTAAATATCAATAATTCTGGTGTAAAGTGCAATATTACTTTTGTTAATTTGTACAGTTGCTCCAGCTTTTGGCAATACAATTGGTCCGAAATTATCGCGATTCCATTTAAGTGTTGAATCATAAGGAAAAATATCTGGATCCCATTCGCCTTTAGGTTGATTTAAACGGTCGATGCTTAAAACGTAAGGATAACTTTTTAAAGCTGTAATTGCTTCATTTGTTAAAGTTAAAATGTATTCGCCAGTGTTTTCTGTTGCACCACCTTCGATGATATCTAGTTTTTCTAAAGTCTTAGGATTGATACCGGTTTTTGTTTTAACAACATAATTATACTGAATTTTTTCTGGTAGTCCAGCTTTAGCTCCATTTACAAAAACGGTTCCGTCTTTTATTTCTAATTTATCTCCAGGAATTCCGATACATCTCTTAATATAATTTTCGCGTTTGTCAACAGGGCGAGCAGTAACGGTATAATTCGACCAAACAAATTGTCTTCCATAATGTCTAACTAATGCATAATAACTTTCAGTTTGTTTTTGAAGCGCTACAGTATCTCCATCAGGATAATTGAAAACTACAACATCATTATTTTTAATGTCTGTAAATCCAGGGAAACGATAATATGGTAACGAAATCCATTCAAGATAAGATTTTGTGAATTCAGTCATTGGCAAAGTATGATGCGAAAATGGAAATGCAATAGGAGTATTAGGGATTTTTGGTCCGTAACTAATTTTGCTTACAAATAAAAAGTCGCCAAT
>JACAAW010000021.1 GCA_013377115.1 Bacteroidota bacterium
TTTTTAAACAATCATTGCGAATTACTTTATCATTTTTAATTTTGCAATAAATAAAAACAAACAATATGGGAAGAGCTTTTGAGTTTCGCAAAGCACGTAAATTTAAACGCTGGGGCAATATGGCCAAAGTGTTTACTAAATTAGGAAAAGAAATTACAATGGCTGCCAAAGCTGGCGGTGGTGATCCACATATAAATCCTCGCTTAAGACTTTTAATTCAAAATGCAAAGTCTGAGAACATGCCGAAGGAAAATGTTGACAGAGCCATTAAAAAAGCCACTGAGAAGGATACCAAAGATTACAAAGAAATGGTTTACGAAGGAAAAGGACCTTTTGGTGTTGCAATCTTGGTTGAAACCGCAACCGATAATCCTGTTAGAACAGTTGCAAATGTTCGCAGTTATTTCAACAAATACAATGGCTCTCTTGGCACCACAGGAATGCTTGATTATTTATTCGAACGAAAATGTTCTTTTAAAGTTGAAAAGAAAGAAGGCATCAATTTAGAAGAATTGGAATTTGAATTAATTGATTACGGTGCAGATGATGTTTTTGAAGAAGATCAATTCATTATGATTTATGCCGAATTTACTTCATTTGGACCAATTCAAAAGTATTTGGAAGAAAATGCTTTTAATATTGCAAATTTCGAATTTGAGCGCATCCCTACTGAAATGAAGGAAGTTACTCCTGAACAACAAATAGAGGTTGATAAAATTCTAGAGAAATTAGAAGATGACGAGGATGTTACCAATGTTTTCCATAACATGAAAACGATGGAATAAAATTGGGTTTTTTACTCCAATTCCTTTTTTAAATTCAGCAAAAAATCTTTTATCTTAACCAAAGATTTTACAATTTCAGCATTTTCAATGCTTCCTTCTTTATTGTCCTTTAATTTATCTTTGGCACCTTGTAAAGTAAATCCTCTTTCTTTTACCAAGTGGTAAATTATATAGAAATTATCAACATCCTGCTGGGTAAATTGTCGATTGCCTTTTTTGCTTTTTATAGGTTTGATAATATCGAATTCCTTTTCCCAAAAACGAATTAACGAAGTGTTTACTTCAAACATTTTCGCGACTTCACCAATGGAGTAAAAAGTCTTTTTTATTTCTCTTTCTTTATAGGGCATTCTCAATTATTTTCTGTCGGTATAAAAGTATCAAATATTTTTTGACTTTTAACAAATGCTATGCAAATAATATTTCCTTATTATTAGATTCCTCACTTTGCTCGGAATGACATTGCTCCCTCACTTTCTCCCAATAACAAAGTAATTTTGTCATTCCGAACCGCTTACTGGCGGTGAGGAATCTCTATAAATTATTTTCCAAAAAAAAACAGGAAAACTTTCGAATTCCTGTTTCATTTTTTTATTAAAACTATTTTTTTCTGGCAAGCAATAAATTTGTTTTGGCATTGTAACCAATTTTGAAATTTAATGCTTTCGTAGTTTTTGATTTTGTATAAGCATCTTTCAAATCTTGTTCGTACATATCATCAAACAAAGGAATAGGTCTGTTATAGCTTCCATAAAGCTGAATATCGAATTTTTTTGCATCAATATAATGGAATCCAATTCCAGAATCATCCTGTAAAAATGCTTTACTTTTTGTTAAGATGGTATTTCTGATAGTTGAGAAATATGATTTATGCATTAAATATGAAGCTGATTTCAAATAAGAAACAACATTGCTATCTAGGTTTTGGAAGAATAATTTACAAGATTTATTATTTCCTAAACCACCGTCAGAAATTTCAGCACAGAAATAATACAATTGCTTTTTAGAACCATCTTTTGAATCAATAAAAGTAATTTCAACACCTTTATTGTATTTATCGTTTAAGCCACATTTTTTGAATTTTTCGATATAAACGATTTTTCCATCAGCACCAATTTCCAAAGGTTTAATTTCAGCAATTTGATTTCCGGCGCGAGCAACAAATAATAATAAAATAGGAAGTGTTCCGTCAACATTAGCGTTGTTCATATCCACTTTCATATTTTTTGTTTTGAAGAAGTTAAGATTCAAAGCATCTTCAATTGATTTATCCAAAGCTGAAAAATAAGAAGTCATATTTTCTTTGGTGAATTTTTTCATATCAGGAACACTACCAACTGGCTCTAAACCGAACAACATCATTTTTGTAACTTTAGGGAAAATCGCATAAGCATGTAAGAAATCTGGTCCGCTGAATGGATAAAATAAAGTTTTGGTGTCTTTATGTATGTCAGCCAATTCAACTTCCGACCATTTGGTAAGTTTCTCAATAGTTTTCTTGTTGAATTTACTCCAAGCTGAATCTAATTTAGTTCCGTAATTTTTCCATTGAGTAGTTTGAGCTAATGTATTCAATTCGCTAGTAGGATCTAATGGCATACCAGCAATAAATCTGGCAATATCATTATTCGCTTTATCAACAGCAATAGTGTCTTTTTTAACAACTTTTTCAGTTTTAACAGTGTCTTTATTTTCGGTAGCTTTTTCTTTAGTACCTTGATTTTGACATGAAGAAGCAAAGCTAATTGCAAGCATTGCAGTAGTGATAATCAATGTATTTTTCAAAATGGTGCTTTTCATAAAATTATTATATATTAAATTAAGGATGATGTTTCGTTTTTAGAAAAATGTTTGCTGACAAAATAAATTACCAATCCAATAAGCACTGTAATTAATCCAGCTATTGATTCTTTTGGTTTATCATTAACCACAAACCATAAAATCCATAAGTTCAACAACAAGAAAATAGCTGGTGTAACTGGATAACCCCAAGTTTTAAATGGTCTTGGCAAATTGGGCTGTTTAATTCTTAAAATAAAAAGACCTAAAACTGTTAATGTCGTAAATAGCGTTAAAGTAAATCCAAGATAGGTCAATACTGCTCCAAAACTGGAAGTAAATATTAATATTAATGCGATTGAAGATTGAAGCAAGATTGCAATGAAAGGAATTCCACGTTTTGTTTTCTTTCCTAAAATTTTAAGTGCTGACATATCTTCACCTATAGACATAGTTACTCTTGGACCAGCAAATACCATTGAACTAATTGTTGAAACCAATAATATCGAAATTATTATTGACATAATATTTCCACCTGTAACGCCAAATATTTTTGCTGCGGAAAGGGCACCAATTTCAACAATAGGTCCGCCATTTGCATCATGCATTTCATTAATAGGCACAGTATATAGGAAAATGAAATTTAAGAAAACATATAAAAGTAAAACGATAATGGTTCCTGTTAAAATTGATTTTGGTAAGTTCTTTTGAGGATCTTTTATTTCGCTAGCAATATAAGCCGAAGCATTCCAACCAGAATAAGCATATGAAACAAAAACTAATGAAATTGCAAATGAGGTACTCAAAATTTCATTAAAAGAACCAGCTACTGGCAACACATTTATGGATTGATGTTCGCCCATAAAAAATCCCAATCCAATAAAAATGATAATGAGAATTACTTTTGCCGTTGTGAAAACATTTTGAAAACCACTACCAACCATTACACTTATTGAATGAATTGCTGTTACACCAACAACGACAGAAGCTGCAACATACATTGGATTTAAACCAGGGAAAACAGTGCAAACATACATTCCCAAAGCCATAGCAGCTAAAGCAATAGGAGCTGCAAAACCAACAATTGCAGAAACCCAACCTGAAAGAAATCCAACAGCTGGATGATAAATTTTCGAAAGATAAGTGTATTCTCCACCAGAACGAGGCATTGCTGCTCCTAATTCGCTATATGATAATGCTCCGCATAATGCCATGATACCACCAATAATCCATAGCATTAATAATGCAAAAATGGATTTTATTCCCATTACCTGAAAACCTAGGCTAGTAAATACACCAGTCCCAACCATATTTGCAATAACTATTGCGGTGGCGGTAATGAATCCTACTTTGGCAATTGATGTTTGTTTCGACATTAATTTTTGTGGTAAAAAAAGCGGTGCAAAGTAACAAAAAAAAAGTGCGTCAAAATAAAAAATCTTTGTTAAAGATTAAAAATTTAACAATTAATAACTTCGGAAATCAAAAACAACATACCAAAATAAAACATTTTGATTTTTCAATAATAAAAAAAACGCGAACATTAAATGCTCACGTTCTTTTTTTAAAAGGTTTTAAAAATTATTTTTTGTGTTCTGGACAACCTTTAGGATCACATTTATGATCACAATTCTTATCCATAATAACTTTTGTTTCGATTCTTACACCATTAGAATCTTTTGTCATTTCGCCATTTTCCATGCATTCTTTCATCATTTCCATCTCGCATTCTGGTCCAAAACCACCATGTTTCATTTTCATTACTCTTTCATGAGCATGTCTTTTCATCAATTTATGAACATGCTTTCCAGTGCAGAAAACACCAGTAACAAAAACAAATAGGAAAACACAAACGAAGATGGTTCCCATATTAATTTTTTTGTTGTCTTTGTTAACAAAGCCTTTGATAATAGTTATCAGGCCATAAAATCCAAGAAGGACTGCTACTAAAACCATCAATAAAACTCCTATTGCCATAATACTCATAATTTTTTGATTTTTAGGTTAGTAATTAATTTTTCATTAATGCAAATATAGGAAATAATTATTATTAGCAATATTTTTTAGATTTATTTTAAAACTTGCTAAAGTTTATAGGCAAATAGTTGTTTGTATTCATTTTCAGCTGTTTTCTTTTCGGTATAAAGAAAATATGCAACTCCGTTTCTGATTTTAATTTGGTCAATGAACACAAATTTCGAAATGGTAAAAGCGGTTCCTAACATTCCTGTTTCAGTATTTATTTCTTGAATGGTTGAAATTCCATCCTCTCTGTAAAGTGTATAAACTTTGTTTGTAATTTCATCCAAAAATATTTCTTTTCTCCATTTTTTCTTTTGGTGAAATTCAATACCTACTTCTTTAACAAAAACACCTTCTGATGTGTATTTCTCAATTTTGGAATCAACGAAATTGAAAATAAATGCGGAATCATTTATTCTAATTAAGGGAGAATAAAGTGGTGAATAAAAACAAAGTTGCTCAAATCTTTCATCAGATTCAGTATAGCCATCCATACTCATTAGACGCGATTTGTCTTTTAATCTTCTGAGGGCCTTCTTGTCAGAAATAGTTCTGAACTCCGATTGTTTTTTTGTTTTGAAATTGTATTTAAAATACTGCAAAATTTGGTTGTTTGCGTTGAAATGCCGAAAATAATATTGGTCATAAATTGCTTGAACGCATGGCGATAATTTCGCTTCATAATCCTTACTTTCTGATGGATATAGCAATTGGATTTTTGTGGAATCGTAATAAATTTGAAATCCATTCTCTTTTTCAATTAGATGGTTGTACCCCATACAATCTTTATAAATTTTTTCAGGTGAATTTACATCGAGCGAGGTTACTGTATCTCCATTTAGCTTCAAAACTATTAATTCAGCTTTGTTTAGACTTCTATATTTGTAAGCTAAAAGCAAAATATTATCATTGTAAAAACTATAATCTTTTACATAAAGCGGCTTTCCTTTAATAATATTCTCCGGTTTTTTTGGAGTAATTGTTATTCCATTAAGTTCTGAAGATTGAGTTTCTAGAGAAATATTAATAATATTATTTGAATTTTCAATGGTGATTTGTTTTTCAGCATATCCAATATGAGAGAATGTAAGACATGAAGGAATTTGTTTAATACTTATTTTGTAAAATCCATTTTGATTTGATTTTACTCCAAATTTGGAATTCTTCAAATAAATGTTTGCATTGCTAATGGCTTGTCCTGTTTTCGAATCAGTAATTTTTCCCGACAATATAAAATCAGTATTTTGTGCATTAATATTGATTGCAAACAGAAAAGTAAATATTAAACAAATTCCTTTCATAATTTCAATTTTACATTGGTGAACTTTTCCTCATTTCTTTTGCTCTTTGTTCATTTAACCAATCGAAATAGCTTTTCGTTTCAATTACTACAACGCCACCAGTGAAATCCCCATATTTCGCAGGAACACCTCCCGTATAAACAGTAACACTACCAATTGCGGTAGAAGGAATTCCCATATCCCCATTAATTTGCTTACAACCATCAACAATATATGCAACATCCCCAGATCTTGAACCTCTGAAATAAATTTCATCTCCATTATCACTTACTTTTATTTCAGAGGACATATTTCTAATAATTGAAGAAATATTTTTTGAATCTACCAAGTCGCTGATTTGGGCTGGTAAAATTGTTATATTTGATGGGTCTTCTGGTTTTATTAATCTATTTCCAAAAGCAGTAATTACTGGTCCATTTTTAATATCCACAGCTTTATTGCTCAAACAAATATTATCTATAGGAGTGAACTTATCTGGATTCACAATTACATTGCTTATTGTCCTAGATTGGTAACCAATAAAGCTTACAAAAACATTATAAACTCCCGGATTAAGTGGTTTAATAACAAAGTTTCCTTTACTATCAGAAGATGTTGCAACTTTTTGATCACCAACCTCCACATAAATTGTGGCTCCTGGAATTGTAAGATTGGTAGTTTTATCAACAATTTTTCCTTTTATTTCACCCATTGCTTGGGCAAAAATAATGTTTGAAATTCCAAACATTAATAAAAATGCAAGTGAGATTTTTTTCATGGCTTTAAATTTTAGTTAGAAAATAATAATTGAATTAATCAAATATAATGTTTCAGATTGCTTTTTAAAACAGCGTAAAAGTATTCGGTCCATTTAAAAAAGTTAAAGGTAGAAATGAGTCAGAATTCGGTCATTTTTTTGAAAGAATTTTTGTTGAAGTTTGATAAAAACCTTCATTTTTTTTCAAAATTTTTTTTAACTAATATTTCCAAAACTCAAATTTTATGATTTTAAGTTGAAAAAGACGAAATACATCTCCAAAAAATAGCTAAAAAACGCGGAATTGCATTTTATAATTTATATATCGAAAGTTGCATATGAAATAAAAATAAATGCAAAAAGGTTAAATATCTAGGTGTCTTGTATTAATATGCAAATTTCAAAATGAAACAATACAATATCAGGGTAAAAAAACACGATGAAATAAGTATAAAAATACATAAAAAAGTTTGGATAATTCATTTTATTTCTTATATTTGCTATCGAATTTATAGCATATAATAAATCTACATTTATACATAAATAATCATTAATTTTAAACCACAAACAAACTATGAGTACGCTAAAAAACAAATTCGTTGAAAAAGCTGTTCCCGCAGCAGCAGATTTTAAAAAACTTCTGAAAGAATATGGAAGTACTGAAATTGGTAAAGTTACCATCGAATCAGTTCTTGATGGGATGAAAGGTATTCCAGCATTATTGTGTTTAACTTCAAAACTTGATTCTCAAGAAGGAATTAGATTCAGAGGATATTCAATTCCTGAATTACAAGACAAATTACCAAAATTAAGCCCAACTGATGAACCATTACCAGAAGGTTTATTTTATTTAATGTTATTAGGCGATCTTCCAACCGATGCTGATGTTAAAGAAATTGGTGAAGAATGGAAAAAACGTGCAATCGTACCAAAACATGTTTATGATGTTATTGATGCCCTACCTTTAGATTCTGCTCCAATGGCTGATTTCACTGCTGCTATTTTAGCTTTAGCAACAGGTTCTGAATTCTTAAAAGCATATAGTGCTGGTGTAAACAAAAAAGATTATTGGGATTCAACATACGAAGATTGTATGAATTTAATCGCACAATTACCTGTAATTGCTGCTTACATCTATCGTAAACATTATTTTAATGGAAGTCAAATTGCTGCCGACCCAAGTTTGGATTGGTCTGCAAATTTAGCTCATATGATGGGATACGATGATGCTGAAATTCAAAAATTATTTAGATTGTATTTAACAATTCATGCTGACCATGAAGGTGGAAACGTTTCAGCTCACGCTACTCACCTAGTTGCATCTGCATTAAGCAATCCTTATTACGCTTATGGCGCTGGTATGCTAGGATTAGCAGGTCCATTACATGGATATGCAAATCAAGAAGTTATTGCTTGGGTTAATGATATGATTGGTGAAATTGGAACATCTACTCCATCAAAACAACAAATTCACGATTTCTGTGAAAAAACAATTGCTGCTGGTAGAGTTATTCCTGGATACGGACATGCTGTATTGAGAAAAACTGATCCACGTTTCGAAGCACAAAGAGAATTTGCTGGAAAATATTGTCAAAATGATAGTTTTATCCAAATTATTAATGATTTATACGAAATCGTTCCTCCAATACTTGGCGGATTAGGAAAAGTAAAAAATCCATGGCCAAATGTTGATGCATATTCTGGTTCATTATTGATGCATTATGGTATTACTCAAGCACCTTTCTACACAGTATTATTTGGTGTTTCAAGAGCATTGGGTGTATTGGCTTCAATTTTATGGGATAGAGCATTAGGAATGCAAATTGAAAGACCATCTTCATTTACAATGGAATGGTTCAAAGAAAAAGCTGGTATTTAGTAGAACCTTAACTTTAATATAAAAAAATATGAAAATTACAGTAGTTGGAGCAGGTGCAGTAGGCGCAACATGTGCTGACAATATCGCTCGTAAAGAACTTGCCTCAGAACTTGTTCTTATTGACATCAAAGAAGGAATTGCTGAAGGAAAAGCTTTAGATCTTCAACAAACAGCATCACTTTTAGAATTTGATACAAGAATCACTGGAACAACAAATGATTATGCAAAAACAGCAGGATCTGACGTTGTTGTTATCACTTCAGGTGTTCCTAGAAAACCAGGAATGACTCGCGAAGAGCTTATCGGTGTAAATGCTGGTATCGTAAAATCGGTTACCGAAAACATTTTAAAACATTCACCAAATGCTATTATTATTGTTATTGCTAATCCAATGGATACAATGACTTATTTAGCATATAAAAATGCTGGTATTCCAAAAAATAGAATTATTGGAATGGGCGGAATGTTAGACTGTGCAAGATTTAAATCATATTTAAGTTCAGAATTAAAATGTTCGTTGAATGATTTACATGCAGTTGTTATTGGTGGTCACGGTGATACTACAATGATTCCTTTAATACGTATGGCAACATTGAACTCAAAACCAGTTCCTGAATTAATTAGCGAAGAAAAGCAAAAACAAATCGTTGCTGATACAATGGTTGGTGGAGCTACTTTAACAAAATTCTTAGGCACTTCAGCATGGTACGCACCAGGCGCTGCTGGAGCTTTATTGGTTGAAGCAATTGTTCGCGATCAGAAAAAGGTTTTCCCATGTTGCGTTTATCTTGATGGTGAATATGGCCAAAAAGATATTTGCATTGGAGTTCCAGTTGTTATTGGAAAAAATGGTTGGGAAAAAATCATTGATTACAATTTAACTTCTGATGAACAAACTTTATTTAACAACAGTGCTGATGCCGTTAGAAGCATGAATTCTGTTCTTGAAACTTTAGTTTAGTCAATTTGAAATTTAACTTTTCATAAAAAAAGGGTTAAAAATTAATTAGTATTTAAAAAAATCTCTTTCAACTCCGAAAGAGATTTTTTTATTATAGTTATTTGAAATCTTTAAAATTAATGTTTTTCTAGGAGTTCAGGGATTTTTGAAAAATCAAAAAAAATCAAATCGCTATTAAATTGCATTTTATTTATCAAAAATTATTGTTTCGTGCGAGAATTTACTATATTTGCAATGTAATTTCTAACTTAATAACTATGGCAACAGGTACAGTAAAATTTTTTAATCGTAAAAAAGGTTTTGGATTCATTGTTGAAGATGAATCACAGAAGGATATTTTTGTTCATGTATCAGGTCTTTCTGACAAGATTCAGGATAATGACAAAGTTACTTTTGAAATAACTGAAGACGAAAAAGGTAAAAAAGCAATTGACGTTAAAAGAAGTTAATTATTTTTCCTAAGGATAAAAGAGGTTGTAATATTATTACAGCCTCTTTTTTTGTTATTTGGATTTGTTACCTTTGCCAAAATTTTATCAGAATTATGAATGTCCTTCTTGTCGAAAATCTTTCTAAATCTTATGGAGAGAAAATACTTTTCGAAAATATTACTTTTGGAATTGATTTAGGCAGCAAAATAGCACTTATTGCAAAAAATGGAACCGGAAAAACTTCCCTATTAAATATTATTGTTGGAAAAGATATTCCTGATGATGGTAAAGTAGTATCAAGAAAAGACATCAATATTTCCTATTTACCACAAAATCCTTCTTTTGATGAAAATGAAATTGTGGTTGATGTTTTGCTTCACACCGAAAATCCAGTTGTTAAGGCAATAAAATATTACGAAAAAGTTACTTTATTTCACGATCACGAAAACCAAGAGGATTCTTTAAAAAAAATACAGGAAGCCACCGAGCAAATGGATATTTTGAATGCTTGGGATTATGAATCGAAAATAAAAGAAGTCCTTTCTAAACTCGACATCAATAATATTGACAAACCAATTGGCGTGTTATCAGGCGGACAAAAAAAGCGTCTCGCATTAGCAAAAGTCCTGATAGAAGAACCCGATTTATTGATTTTGGATGAACCTACAAACCATTTGGACATTGAAATGATTGAGTGGCTGGAAGTATTCCTTAACAAACAGAAAATCACATTACTTTTAGTTACCCACGACAGGTATTTTCTCGATAGGGTTTGTAACGAAGTAATTGAACTTGATAACGAAAAGATTTACCAGTATAAAGGAAATTATACTTACTTTTTGGAAAAGAAGGCCGAACGCGAATTTAATGAAGCTCGTGAAATTGAAAAAGCCCGAAATTTATTGAAAACAGAGCTAGAATGGATGCGTCGAATGCCCCAAGCTAGAACTACCAAGTCTAAGGCTCGTATTGATTCGTTTTATGTTTTAAAAGATAAAGCATCTGCAAAAAATAATAACCAAGATATTAAGTTTACCGTAAATATGAACCGGATGGGAAGTAAAATTCTCGAACTTTCTAATATTTGCAAAAAATATGATGATTTAATTTTACTGGAGAACTTTTCATATATATTTAAAAAGGGTGAAAAAATTGGTATTATCGGCGGCAATGGGATTGGAAAAAGTACCCTATTAAATATTATCACTGAAAATATTAGGGCCGATGCTGGAAAAATTTCGGTTGGAGAAACGATTGTTTTTGGCTATTTTAATCAGGATGGTTTATCCGTAGATGAAGATAAAACTGTTTTAGAAATTGTAAAAGACATTGCCGAATATATTCCTGTTGGCAAAGGAAGTAGTTTATCAGCTTCGCAGTTTTTGGTTTACTTTAATTTCCCTCATGCAATTCAACACAATCCTTTTTCAAAATTAAGTGGCGGCGAAAGAAGGAGATTGCATTTGGTAACTGTATTGATGAAGAATCCCAATTTCCTCATTTTAGATGAACCAACGAATGATTTAGATATCCACACCCTAAATGTTCTGGAGGATTTCTTAAATGAGTTTAATGGATGTGTTTTGATTGTTTCTCACGACAGGTATTTTATTGATAAGATTGCTGATCATGTTTTTGTTTTTGAAGGCAATGGAAGAGTAAAAGACTTTTACGGTAATTACACAGATTACAATGTTTATAAGGAAGAACAATTAAATAAACAGCGCAATATTCAAAAGGAAACAAAGAGAATTGCCGAGCCAAAGCAAAATATTGAAGTAAAAAGCAAACCAACTTATAAAGAGCAAAAGGAATTCGAAGCCCTAGAATCGGATATTGCTTCATTAGAAGACGAAAAGAAAATACTTTTAGAGAAAATGAATCTCGAACCCCACAATTTTGAAAATATCAATAAATGGTCGTTGAGAATTGGAGAAATTATGGAATCACTTGAGGAAAAAACAAATCGATGGATAGAACTTTCAGAAAAATTTGAAGTCTAGCGATTCATGTAATGCGGATAAAGAATCTTAAGGAATTTTCTTCCAAAATAATAAATAATCAATACGAAAATAATTAGCCACGCGAAGTTCATAATTATTTCCATGGAATTTAATTTAACATCATCTTCATTATTGGCGAGCAGGCCCATATCAGTAAATACTTCTATCAGAATACCAATAATACAAAAGAAAAGGTTTGCCAAAAGTAAGATTAGTCCTTCGCGCCTTTTATTGTACGATTTATAGAGCATAATGCCAAAAATTCCGGTAAAGAAAATTACTGCAGAAAAAAGAAAATTGTAAATCCACCCCGAATTACTTCCTAAAGCTTCAAATTGGGTAGTTTTTGTTAGAAATATTTCAGCTAAAGGAAAATATTTGCTAAAAGGAGCATAAAAAAACGAAACAACAGGTGCAAGAGAATTAATAATTATTATCGCGAAAAATAAACTTTGTAGCCTTCTCAATTTATGACCCAATGAGGATGATTGTTTTTTCATTAACGATTAAATAGTTCTTTTTAATTATTAAGCAAATATATAAATTTCTTTGAAACATATTTTAGAACCAAATAAAAAAACGCCAAACAATTATCTTATTTGGCGTTTCTAAATCAAAAACCTAATTAAAAATGACCATATTTTAATTGTGAAGAAAACATGAATAAGACTAGAAATGTAACAACAACTCCAACAATTCCAAATATCAATCCAATTAATGATCCAGCTTTACCTTTTCCAATTTTCTTTGCTTTTCCTGAACCTATGGCTCCTAATATTATCGCGGTGATATCTAATAGAATTGCAAATAAATTAATAATAGGTATAAAACTTAATACTAAACCAGTAATTCCAATTATTAATGCAAATGTACCAACAGCATTTTTCGCAACTTTGGTTGTTAAGGGTTGATCCTGAGTTGTTTTTAATTCTTCCATAACTTTTGCTATATTTAAAATTTGTTTTTAATAATGGTAAATAGAAATTTATAAAAAAAAACACCAAACTCAAATTGAATTTGGTGTTTAATACTTTAAAAGCTTTTATTAATAGCGATAATGACTTGCGTCAGAAACTGCTGCAGCTAAAACAAAATACATAATTACAAAAATAATGATACCTAATGCTCCAAGGATTAATCCTACCATAGCACCACCTTTACCTTTGCCAACTTTTTTTGCTTTTCCCATTCCAACAGCACCTAAAATGACTGCTGTAATGTCTAATAAAATTCCAAATACATTGATAATAGGAATAAAGCTTAATACGAAGCCAACGATACCTAAAATTAATGATGTTGTTGCCATTCCATTACTTCCAGATGGTGCTGGTGTAGCTTGTGTTGTTGTGTTCATTTCTTCCATGTTTAATCTTTTTTAGTTAATAAAATAAATTGTTATTTGATAGTTTTCAATATCATTCCAAAACAAATATATAGAGTAAAAATTTAAAAGGCAAATTTATTCCAATATATTTATTAATAGTTTTAAAAAAACAATGTATATTGCTGATTTCCAAACAATTTTCAATTAAAAATCAAAATTTCATGAATGCTCACAATAAATTAAGAAAAAATAGCGAATACTGAATTTTGCCTATTACTTATTCGCAACATCAATTCCAGCCGTGCTAAATAATACTGACTCGGCTAAACGCTTTTCAATTTCTTCGTTCCACAATTTTTGCTTGGCAGGATTTGTTCCGTGTTCTGTATCATTGTCATAATAAACCTCCTCTTTTTGCCACTCATTCACAATTTTACTCGCCATCTTTTGAATGGTTTCTGAAACGTTTTTTACTTTCCTGAAATCTTTTTCAATTAGCATTTGGCGAAATTTTCTTGCATAAATTTCACTGATATCAAAATGATTTTGCTCATGTTTTAAAATATAAGGTGAATCATCTTTCATGTAGGACTTCGATTTACTAAAAATCGCTTCAACAAAAAACATTAGTGAACCTCCACTAAGTTGGGTATGGAATATTAATGCAGTAGAAGTTGTCGCAGCGGCTTTTCCAACCGAACGCTTTGCTTGAAAATTCTCTTTTACAAGCAAAGTTTCTTTCGACCAAACAATAGTGTCTTGAGCGAGTTTATTCTTTCTTTGAGCGTTGACTGATTCAACCGCCAGAATAATTACGATAATCATGATTAAATTTTTCATAGCTATAGTTTTTATTGGTTAGTAATTTAATTTATTTTCAATTTGGGCTACACTTCGACAAGCTCAGTGACCCCATACAAGAAAAAGACAGTGGCTATAAATTGAATATTAAAATTTTAGAACATCGATTTCTTAGTTTTCTTCCCGATATTATATCTTAGGGAAACGTAGCCATCAACTCCAGTAAAATCTTGCAAATTAATGAGCCAGCCCAATTTCTCAGCACCAAAAACCAAATTCCAAAGGCGTATTTCGAAGCCGATTCTAGGCAAACTCCATTCATATAAAGAAATTGGTACAGAAACCTCAAACCATCTTCTCTCATAACGTGGAGTTATTGTTAATACGCTCGGACGACGAATCTGAGCTCCAGTGAATCGCAAATTATTGATATAATTGGCACTGATAAAAATTTTATTATTTAAGTTGTAATCGAATTGCAAACTCAAAGCGGTTGGCAAATAAAAATTAAGATGATCACTTGTTTTTAATCCACCAACTTGCTCGGTCAAATTAGAAACATCATTTACAGTATTATTGTTAACATTTGGAGTGTTACTGTATGAATTAACTTCATATTTAAATCCATCACCGTATCTAATACCACCCAAATCTAATATTGCGGCACCAAATTTATATTTGTAATTAAAATATGGATTTTCTTTATTGGTTCTCATTGAATCGCTGAGGCAATAAGTAATTCCTAAATCTATTCCCAATCCCATTCCGTTAATTAAGCCAGTTGGGATTACTCCACCAAAATCGGCATTTACATTATCAAACGAAATGCTTGTTGAATCCTTATAATAATAATCTATTGCTTTATTATTATAGTAAAATGCAGCATTTCCTAATAATAAATTTGCAGTGATACCAGCAGCCAAATATCTATTCCCGTCATTTTTAAATGTTCTACTGTAAGTTGCACCCAGCTCTTCCCAAGATCCAATTGCAAAATGGAATTTATCAGCATGTTTATCAGTATTTAGTTCCTGGCTTACGTCTTTTCCACTATACATTCCATCATACATGGTTTTAATAATATCATCTGGAACATCTTTGGTGTCAGCCTCAAAACGCCAGCTCAAATGAACTCCAAAAGCATTTTTACCATTCGAAAACATGATTGAAGGAAAATGCAATTGCTCTTTGGTATATAAATATTGATGCTTATTTTTGGTTTCATAGCCCTGATAAGCGCCGAAATCTGCAAAACCATTATCAAAAGGATTGATTGGATTGTAAGTATCTTTTGGAATTAAATAATAATTGTTTTGAAAGTGCCCACCAAACGTAAAAAAATTAATATCCAGCGAAAGTTTAGAATTTGAAATACTACTTGGATTTAGGTTTGTGCTAATCGCTCCAGCATAGTTGCTGGTATAACCCATTAGATTTTGCGCATTCGCAGTATTAATTAAACACAGACTCAAAATTAAACAAGCGCAAATAGGCTTCCGGATTCCCTTTGGAGTTTTCATGGCAATTAGTTTTAAGTGAGTTGATGATTTTCTTAAAAGTAAAAATTGCCATATTTTAAATTTTAGTATTTAACTAAAAGATAAAATATTTTCGGAAAAGGTTGCATTGGAGAATGAAATAAATTTTTAAAAAAAAGGTTGTTAGGGTTCTAAACCCTGACAACCTTTTTTATTTTATTTCCTTTCCGCTACCGCATCCAAACCATAAATCTGATTTTTGTATTTTAAGGATGGAGATTTTACAAAATCACCCAAGCCCAATTTTGGCCAGAGTTCATCTACTTTTGCAATGGTGGCATCATCGGCAACAATAATATTTGGCCATTCACGGTTAAAATCATCAACCTCTTTTGTTTTGCGAGTTCCGTCAACAACGTAAACAGCCTCTTTATTTTTTGAAATAACTTTGCAGTCTATTTGAGGATCAATATTATTTGCCAAGCGCCAAACCACATCTGAGAAATCATTGACATCAATATTGTGCTCAAGGAAGAATGCAAATTTCACATTATTTAAATATGATTTTTCAAGCATTCCAGCAATCATTTCAAAAGTTTGCTCTTTCGAAGTTTTATCAATTCCGAAAATTACCACCTTAATATTTTCATCAATTAATGAGGCATTGATACTTTTTATTGCAGGAAAATCAGCAAGAATTTTTTCAACTTCAATATTTGGTTTTGCGTCATTACTGGTTTCCGCAATTTCTTCAGGTAATTTGGTTGTTGCATCAATTCCAATCTTACCACCAAACGACATTTTTTTACTCGCATGATCCAAAACATCCAGCGGTCCACGCATCAATAAAATATCGGTGTTTACATTTACTTTTTCGGAAACGGCTTTTGTCACCGCTTTATAATCATGCACATCAACCGTATCATCCACCACAATCATAATTTTATTGAACATCATTTGTCCTGCACCCCAAAGCGAATTCATTGCTTTAAAAGCCTGTCCGGCATATAATTTCTTAATTTTTATTATTGTGATATTGTGAAACACGCCTTCAACTGGCATTTCCATATCAACGATTTCTGGTACCATCGACATTTTAATTGGCGTTAAGAAAATCCGTTCTGTGGCTTTCCCTATCCAGCCATCTTCCTGAGGTGGAATTCCAACAATAGTGGTTGGGTAAATGGCATTTTTTCGATGAGTAATGCAAGTAACATGAAACCTAGGATAATAATCTGGCAATGAATAATAACCAGTGTGGTCGCCAAATGGACCTTCATAAATTAATTCTTCTGCTGGATCCACATAACCTTCAATAACAAAATCAGCATCAGCAGGAACTTCAATATCATTGGTCAAACATTTTACCAATTCCACTTTTTTCTTACGAAGGAATCCGGCCAAAATGTATTCATCAATATTTTCAGGAAGTGGCGCAGTTGCAGAATATGTATAAGCAGGATCGCCACCAAGTATCACTGAAACCGGCATTTTAATTCCCAATTCTTTATATTTCAAATAATGATGAGCCGAACCTTTATGCTTATGCCAATGCATTCCAGTCATAGTTTCGCTAAAAACCTGCATTCGGTACATTCCAACATTTCTGATTTTTGTTTCAGGGTCGATGGTATTAACAACAGGCAAGGTGATAAATGGACCGCCATCCTTTACCCAACATTTTAATACTGGAAGTTTTGTTAAATCAGGTTTTTCCATCACCACTTCCTGACATGCGCCTCTGCCTTTTACATGTTTTGGCATCCATGAAGAAATTTCGTTTAAAGTTGGCAGCATTCTTAGTTTTTCAATCAACCCTTCTTTTGGTGAAACAATTTGCTTAAACAAAGCATCCATTTGATTGCCGATTTCATCAAGGTTGTTAATTCCCAAACTTAAGCACATCCTTTTTTCAGAACCAAACAAATTAATCAAAAGAGGAAATTCAGTTCCATTGTTTTCAAATAACAAAGCATTTCCTCCAACTTTACAAATTCGGTCAGTTATCTCTGCAATTTCCAATTCTGGTGAAACAAATTCTTTTATTCTTGTCAGTTCTCCAATGTTTTCAGCGGATTGTATAAAATGATTGAGGTTTTTAAAAGCCATAAAAATTATATAGTAAAATAAGTAAATATACTTGCCATTATCATTTGTAAAATTATTAATTTTGAATCATTCTTAAACAATTAAAATGAAGTAAAATTCATTTCATCATAAACTTAATAAAAACATTATGAAAAAAAACACAGGCATCATTACATTTGGAGGAAATCCATTGACAATTTTAGGAGAAATGGTAAAAAAAGGTGACAAAGCTCTTGACTTTACAGTTTTAGGAAACGATTTGAGTCCAGTTAAATTGAGTGATTTCGAAGGAAAAGTTAGAATCATTTCTTCGGTTCCTTCAGTTGACACAGGAGTTTGCGCAGCACAAACCAGAAGATTTAATGTGGAAGCAGCAAATTTGGGTGATGTAAAAATCCTTACTATTTCTTGCGATTTACCTTTTGCTTTAGGTAGATTTTGCGCTGCAGAAGGAATAGAAAAAGTAGTTACACTTTCTGACCATAAAGAAGTTGATTTCGGTTCAAAATATGGTTTTTTAATTGAAGAACTTAGATTATTGGCAAGAGGAATCGTAGTTATTGATAAAGCAGGAATTGTTCAATATGTTGAATATGTAAATGAAGTTACCAATCATCCAGATTATGATAATGCTCTCGCAGAAGCAAAAAAATTAGTTTAAAAAAAAAGCTGTTTCAAATGAAACAGCTTTTTTTATTTTTATATTTTTTACTCAACTTCCACAGTTACATAACCTGCTTCAATAAATGTTTGGTCTTTGTTGAAAACAGAGAATTTATATTTTCCAGCATCTTTAAAAGTATATTTGAAATAAGTAAATTGCCAGTTATCTTCAATTGTAATATATTTTGTATCAACAAAGTCAGCATAATCGTTACCTTTCCAAATATCAACAATCATTTCGGTGGTTTTAAATGGTTTTGAATGTTTTATTAATACATAAACAAAACCACCAGCAGAAGAAATGGTAAATACCGATGCAGGAGTTTTCGCTTCACCAGTTGTTTCGTTAACACCTTCGCAAAAAACAACAGAGGAACCAATATAATAATCCGAAGTAACTTTATCGGAATTTGAATTATTTATTACGGTTTTTTTATTATTTACGTCAGATGGTGGAGTTGTATTAGCAGGTGCATCCGAACCTTTACCTTGCGAAAACAAACTAAAACTGCACATTACCAAAAATATTAACACAAAGTAAAATTTAGAGGCGAATTTTTTCATACAAATGTTTTTAAGTTTATACAAAAATAATAGTTTTTATTTTTTTTACAAATTTTTATCGAATATTTTATTCAAATTAAAATCTTGGACATCTTTTTATTTTCCTTCCACTAATTTTTAATTTTTTCGTCAATGACTTTTTACGCATTGAAGTATTACTAGAGCTGAATTTAAAATAATTCGAAAACTCTCTTTTCAAGTTGAATTTGGCTTTTTTTACATTTGCAATTTTTACAATCTCGGCTTTTTCTTTTTTCTCTGGAACAATTACAGTCATTACAATAACATTTGATCCAATTACATGAGGAACAGACATTCCAAGATAAGAAGTCATAACTACTGTAACAACATCTCCATCTTTAATATTTGAAGTATTGAAAATAACAGAATTCCCTCCTACGTTTTCACCATTTATTTTCCATTGGTAACTAGGCATCGAACCACTTTTATAAGGTGTCGCTCTAAAAGTCACATTTTTTCCTTTTTGTATTGTTGAAGATGGAGAAACCTCAATTACAACATTAGGTTGTTCTGGTGGTTCAATATTGATACTTATTGAATTCGAATTTGCTGAACTGGTTGTTGCGCAAGGAGCATTCGAAATCAAAGAAACAGTAACAACATCATTATTTTTCAATTTTGAAGATGTAAATGTTGAAGAATTGATTCCAACTTTTTCGCCATTTACCATCCATTGATAGATTGGTTTAGTTCCGCCATTATGAGCTATTGCCTGGAATGTTATCGTTGTTCCTTCTTTAATATTATTTCCTGGATGAGCTTCAATCACAACTTCTGGTGTTACACTTGAATTTATGGTAAGATTCATTTTATTTTCTGTACCAATTATTTCGGGAGTCGTACTTATTACTCTTATTCTGTATAGCGAACCTGCGACAGAAACGCAAGGCAAAGAGCACGAAATAACTCCACTATTTAAGTTGCTTTTCAAAACTCCAATATTTACAGGTTTTGAAAAACTTCCATTTTCATCAGAAAGCTGAGCAATATATTGATTATCGGACAAAAAGGCTCCCTTACTTTGAAAAGGAACTTCTAATGAACTGCATGCGCAAAAAGGACTTCCTTCAATTTTACCAGTTGTTATGAAATTGCTTGGGTTTTCAAACATAAAATTATCAACATGCGCCCAATCTTGTAAATTATTAACGCCAGTCATTTGAATGGTAATATATAAAGCATCCATTGGCGCAATGAAGGTTAAAGTGCGCTTCGTCCAAACGCCCACCACTGGGGTTTCTGCGGTTGCAACAGCTGTGACAATACTTCTTTTATCATTAGAAACGCCCATTTGAAAAGGAAGCGGCTGATAACTGCTGCTACCTCTGTCCCAAAAAGAAATAGTATAGGTTTTTCCACTTACCAATTTCGAAGAAAGCTCCATTGAAATAGCATCTGTTCCACCTCCAGTTAATGCCACATACCATGAACCATTTTGAGGAAGACCATTATAAGTTGCGGTATTAATAATATCCATATCCCCATAAGACCCAAATGCAAATGTATTTTCCATTTTGGAATTAAAATCAACATTTGATAAATTTATTAAATCAGTTCCTATGATTGCTGTATTTTTTTCAAAGTTTCCATTTAAAAAGGTTTGGGACCTCACTATACTATTAGAAGTGATTGAAACAATGATTATCCCTATAATTGCGATCAACTTTTTCATAATTCTTTGCTTTAATTACTATTGCCATTTTCCAAATAAAAAATTGGAATTTTGAAATATGGATGCAAAAAAGTTGATGATTTCACATCCAAAATAAAAAAAATTATTTTTTTTGCAAAGTATTGACAAAGAATATGCCAACAAAATTTAGCAATTCCTTTTAAAGCAAAAGAATTGAAGGAAAGTATTTAAATAAAGAAATTTAAATTTAAACTAAGCGTTGACGAATTACTTCATACAATACAACACCAGCAGATACGGACACATTTAATGAAGCAATTTCACCATGCATTGGAATTTTTGCCAAGCCATCAGAAATTCGAATTAAATCGGAGGAAATCCCATCTTCTTCTGAGCCTAAAATTATGGCTGTTGGAACAGAATAATCTTGGTCGTAAATGCTTTCGCTTCCTTTTTCAGTGCATGAAACAACCCTAACGCCACTGGTTTGTAAGTATTCAACTGTTGTTTTTAAATTCTCGCTACGACAAACAGAAATTTTCATTAATGCTCCTGCCGAAGTTTTCACAGCATCGCCATTAATTTGAGCCGAACCTTTTGCAGGCACAATTATGGCGTCAACTCCAACACATTCAGCAGTTCTGGAAATTGCACCAAAATTTCTAACGTCAGTAATTCTATCTAGAATTAAAAATAAAGGAACGCGACCTTGTTCAAAAACATCCATCAAAATATTTTCAATAGGTTGATAAATAACACTTGAAACAAAGCAAATCACACCTTGATGATTTTTCATGGTAACTCTGTTCAATTTTTCAACAGGAACATATTGAAAAGGAACTTTTAATTCGATAAGTAAATTTCTCAATTCAAAAAAACCTTCACCTTTTAACCCTGATTGGATTAATAGTTTCTCTATTTCTCTACCTGCTTTGATTGCCTCAATTACTGGGCGAATTCCAAAAACTAAATTCTCTTTTGTCAATCTATTTTATTTTAAATGTGTAACTATCTTCTTAAAAGGTCAATTGAATTGAACCAACTGTCTTTATACATTGGTGATTTTTCCAAGATATAATCGTTTTCCGAAAACGGATTTTCAACTTTATAAAAATTCATTGTTACCGACCTGATGTTCCTTGCTTCACCATAAATCCAAACTTCCTTGTTTTGCGAAAGATAAACTGTATTCGGAGGCCCATAAATAATGTATACAATTCCTCTGTCGGTTTTCCAACCTTCTAAATAAGAAGAAAAGAATTTGTTGGCATCTTGAACATGATTATAATATTTCTTAATCAATTCGGTAGCTCTTTCAGGATTGCCAGCGATTTCAAGCCAAAACTTATCCAATGCTTCTTTTTTCTCTTTCATAAAAAGCATTTTATCATATTCTTGCTGGGTGGTGAGATATCGTATTGTGGCAAGCATATTTTCTGGAGTAATAATTTTAGGAAAATCATTGTAAAACCTAAAAAGTGTTAATCCTTCTTTGTTTGTTGAATCCGCCTGAAAATGATAAATTCCAAATTTTTTAAGCTGCAAATAATCGGTCTCACCCTCTTTCAACTCAATTTGAAACGAACTGTCGGAAATTACAACTGTAGATTTTTCAGGGTTTATACTAAACGGCGGAGTTGCAATTGGGAAGTTTGGTTTGTAATACTTTACCCAAAGTTTCTTTTTATTTCTATCATTAAATTTGATTTTAAAACTTTGGCCTTTTTCAATATTTGATTGAAAAATCAATTGTTCATCTGAATCTAAGACTTGAAAATTATTTTGGTTATTTTTACTATTCTTATTAATAAAAACGTAGGATTCAATACTTTCATTTCGATTTAAATCTGTTAAAACCAATTTCAAAAAATAACTATTATTTACTTTTGCTTTAATGTTTATTGAATTGATGATACTTTTTGATTTCTTAAAATTATTCGAATCCAAATATGCAATAGTAGCGCTATCAATAACACTTTTTTCCTTCGAGCTTATTGAACTATAGAGTAAATAAGTCAATTTAAAATGAGCAGTATAGTTGTTTTCTTTGGGTAATTTTACATACAATAAATCGTCCGAATTCACTTTAAAATTCAAAATTGACAAACTATCAGAATAGTGAAAAATATTGTAGGCAGGATAAATCCTAATTTTTGCCGAATCATAAATATAGGCCATATTTTGATTGGTAAGCATGTTGTATGATGAACAGGCAGAAAATATGGTTGCAATAAAAAAAAGATAAATTATATTTTTTCTCATTCGTCAATTAATTCAGAGTTGTCCAAATTTTCTTCAATCAATTTTTCTGGTAAAGCTTTATTAATTTTTACCCCAAGCTTTTTTATGTTTTCCGCTCTGGTTACTAAATTTCCTGTTCCGGTTTTAAGTTTGTTCATAGCATCATTAAATGTAGCTTTTGAAGTATCGATATTCTTTCCAATTTTCTCAAGATCTGCAACAAAACTGGTAAATTTATCCAACATATTGCCTGCTTGTTTTGCTATTTCCATTGCATTTTTGGTTTGATTTTCCTGTTTCCAAAGAGATGAAATGGTTTTCAAGGTTGCCAAAAGAGTTGATGGACTTACGATTACAATTTTGCTTTCCCAAGCAAAATTAAATATTTCCTGATCATGCTGAATCGCAACGCTAAATGAAGATTCAATCGGAATAAACATCAATGTAAAATCAGGTGAATTGAATGCTTCAGAATCCTGGTATTTTTTTTCGCTTAATGATTTAATATGAGTTCGCATTGATAGAATGTGCTCTTTTGCAAACTGCTGTCTTTCTTCTTCCGAAACTGCATTTACAAAATTCTCATAAGCAATCAATGAAACTTTTGAGTCAATAATAATATGTTTTTTGTCAGGCAAAAACACTACAACATCAGGTTGAATTCTTTTACCCTCTTCGTTATTTGTTGAAAATTGAGTTTTGTATTCAATATCTTTGTTGAGACCGGAACGCTCTAAAATTCTATCCAATACAAATTCGCCCCAATTGCCTTGCTTTTTATTATCCCCTTTTAGAGCTTTTGTTAAGTTATTGGCTTCCTCGCTTATCTTTTTATTGAGTTCGTGAAGACTTTTCAATTCAGCTTTTAAATCAACTTTATCACGAATTTCTTTATCGTAAGCGTCTTCCACTTTTTTCTCGAAAGAAGATATTTTCTCTTTGAGCGGATTCAATATTTCACCAATATTTTTGAAATTTGTTTCAGTAAATTCAGCAGAATTTTGTTTTAGAATTTTGTGGGCAATATTTTCAAATTCTGTGGTAAATTTCTTTTGAAGATCTTCAACTTCGGCTTTTTGGGTATTCAATTTTTCCAAAAGATTTTTGTACTCAACTTCAGCTTTGGCTATCCGTTCAGAAGCAGCATCTGCTTTTTGCTTTTCGGATTGATATTCCTTTTTTGTATTTTCTAATTCAATAATTGTATTGCTCAGCCTTTCGTTCAAAATTCCTTTTTCACGGTCAATTAAATTAATTGCGACAATTTTATCTTTATCAATATTGATAACATCCTCGTTTAGCTTTGAAATTTTTGATTTAGAATTAAAAACGCCAATCAACCATCCAATGGCCACACCTACTATCAATCCTGTAATTAGAAAAACAAAGTCCATAAAAATCTTTTTGGTAAAATTAATTATTTTTTCAAAAGAAAAGCGAGAATTTCATTTAATAATCTTGTTTTATCATTAGAAAAAGCTCACAATACCAAAGCTAATTTTAGCAGATTTAAATACTATCGGATTATCGAATTGTTTACCAACAGCATAATTCAGAGAAAAAATTCCAGCTTTAGTTTCAAAACTTAAACCTGCTCCAAATCCATAAGGTCTATCAATTATTGATTTTCCTACACTCCTATTTTCGTAATAAGCTCCATTCCAAAACAAACTTAGAAAAGAATTTTGTTCAAATAAAAATCGATATTCAACAGTGCCAATTGCGTATATTGAAGCGTGAAGAGATTCCTCATCAAATCCTCTTAAAGTTTTAAAACCACCGAATCGATAAAGTTCATTTTCGAAAAGTTGTTCATTAATCATATCTGCTCCATTAATCCCAAATTTTATTGTACTTCGTTTAAATAAAGGAACATAAGCTTCTGTTTCAATATCAATTTTATATTGGGTTGATTTTAATTTTACATTATCATAAAGCGCAGGATTTATTCCTTCAATTTTTGTAATTGTCTTATTTCCAGCACCACCATTAAATTTAAAAAGAACACCACTTCTGGGATTTAGTCGATAATCAAGTTTGTCAATTTTGTATTCAATGCCATAAAATTGAGTAGTTACATCAGAAAAAGCAGGTAAAACTGTTGTGTTTTCAAATGCCTTTACAGACAAAAGAATAGAAGTATTATTTTCAAAAAAGGCTTTAATATAATTGTTACCTACAAATAAATATTGAATACCAATATTTTCATTGATAGTCATATAAGTGGTATCCTTTTTATAAAGCGAGAATTTCAAATCAACCCCAAATGGTGTATTAAACAAATAAGGATAGGCAAAATTTAATTTCAAATCTTGACTTCCTTGTTCAGCTTTACGCCAGTTTAGGTCGATTAATTCGCAACGATTAAATGAATTCAAGAGTTTCAACCTCACGTCGCCAGTAAGCAACAACTTCCCATTTGTCTCACTACTAGGGACAATTCCCAATATTCCATCAAACTGGCTGGCTTTCTTTTTATCTGCAAATATCAATATATTGGCCTTTGAATTATTAAAGACAATATTAAATGGTTTTACAACTTTCATAAATTGTAATTCCTTAAGTCGTAGATTGATTTTTGATATTTTCAATTCACTATATGCTTCACTTTTCTTTATCCCCAAATAACTTTTTATGAAAGCATTTGAAATCTTTGCAGTACCAATAACTTTTATTGTATCGATTTCAATTTTTTGGTTTTTGACAACATTTAACTTTGCATAAAATTTATTATTTTTTATTAAAACTGAATCAAATTTGAATTCTGCAAATGGATAACCATTATTTTGAAGATAGGTTAATACTTTTTCAGAAATTTCAGCGAAATCATATGCAGAAATGGGATGGTCGAAATAATTTTTGTTTTTTAAATTTATTTCATTGAGTATTCCGTTTTCGACATTTCCTTTGGAAAGTTCTGCCCAAACATATTTTTCCCCATAATTTAAAAAGACAATTACTGTATCTTTTCTGTTTTCAATGCTGTCGATTGAAGCAGCTAAATAACCATTTTTGTAAAAGAAACTAATGACAGAACCTATCTCTTTTGACCTCTGAATTGAATCGTTAAATACTTTTTTGTATTGATACTTTTTTAAATTTAGATCTAAAGTCCCAATTGATTTAACTGACAAGAAATAATTCTTTTGAGCATAAGAATTATTCAATCCCCATAAGATGGAAATAATGACAAAGGTTATTAGAAATGCTTTTTTCAAATAAAAAATTTTATAAACTCCAATCAATAGGTTCGAGACCTTGTTTTATCAATAACTCATTTGTTTGAGAAAAATTCTTACAACCCAAAAAGCCCTTATATGCAGAAAAGGGAGAAGGATGAGCAGCTTTTACAATAAAATGTTTGGTTTGATCAATTAAATTTGTTTTTGCCTGAGCAAAATTTCCCCAAAGAATAAAAACTATTCCTTTCTTATTATTAGAAATGACTTTAATAACAGCATCGGTAAAATTTTCCCAGCCTTTATTCTGGTGCGAACCAGCCAAATTCTCTCTAACGGTGAGAGTGGCATTGAGCATTAAAACACCTTGTTGAGCCCACTTTTCAAGATTACCATGCTCAGGAATTTTTATATTTAAATCCGAATTTAATTCTTTAAAAATATTTTGAAGAGAAGGGGGTTTTTTGATTCCATCAGAAACAGAAAAACATAAACCATTCGCCTGTCCAAGGCCATGATAAGGATCTTGTCCAATGATAACAGCTTTCACTTTATTGAAAGGAGTATGGTTAAATGCCGAAAAAATTTGATTTCCAGGAGGAAAAATGTTGAAACGTTTTTTTTCTTCAATTAGAAATGATTTTAAAGAACTAAAATAATCTTGTTTAAATTCTTTTTCAAGAATTTTCTTCCAACTTTCTTCTATTTTTGGGTTAATACCATCCATTTAAATAATTGTTTTTTATTATCAAAATAAGAGAAATAAGAGTAAATTAAAAAAAAATATAAAAAGCATCGTTTTTTGATTAAATTTGCAATTGAAAAGTAAAGAAAAAGTTAATTTTAATTTGTTGTAAAATTATGAAAAAAGTTCTATTATTATCTCTTGTTGTTGTTTTATTTTGCTGTATGATATCTTCATGCAAAACACATGAAAAATGCCCAGCATATAGCAAAATCACTAAAGAAAAAGTAGAAAAACCAGCTTAGTTTTTTCTAATATATTTTAATCCCACCATGAAAAACTGGGGTTTTGTATTTTAATTTCGGATTTCAAGTTTCAAATTATGCGAAAACTTTCGACATTAATATTAATGCTTTTGATTGGTTTCAATGTACATTCTCAGGAATTGAAACTAAATGATGATGTTGGGGTATTACTTCGAAGGGAAAAAAGCTATTATTTAAACTTACATACAAATGGATGGGGAATTGGTTATAGAGTTGGCAAAAATCTAACAGGCTATTTAAAAAGAATGTATGAGATTGAATTTGTCAGCATGAAACACTCTAAAGAAATTAAATCCATCAATCCAGGAGTTCAAAATTCAAAAAGCTTTGTTTACGGCAAATTAAATTCCTTCTACGTTTTGAGGCCAGGAATTGGGTTGCAAAAAGTAATTAATGAGAAGCCATATTGGGGAGGTATTCAATTGAGATATTTTGGTTATTTAGGTGGTTCAATTGGTTTTCTAAAACCAACATATTTATATATACTAACCATTACCCCAACTGGAGATTATTACGACGAAACTTTAGAAAAATATGATCCTGACAAGCACTTTATTGACAATATTGCAGGAAGAGCTCCTTTTTATAATGGCTTAGACGAAATAAAAATACATCCTGGAGCTTATTTTAAAGGAGGATTAAACTTCGAATACGGAACCAATCCTGAAAAATTAAAATCCTTGGAATTAGGATTTTGTTTGGATGCCTATCCAAAATCTGTTCCAATAATGGCTTTCGATGAAAACAACAACTTTTTATTAACGCTATATCTAAGCATTCACTTTGGAAAAAGATATAATTAAAAACTGCATTTTTTTTTGTTAATATTTACTTTAACAACTATTTCACTTTTTGCTTTTTTTTATAAGAAAAAATATTTTTTTTTGCATCCATAAAACAAATCCTAAAACTTGATAAAAACAGCCTAAAACTGGTTCAACACTACCGTTAACTTTTTGGTTCTTTTTTTTACTATTGTTTTTGTTTTATTTTATAATCTTATTTAATATTGTAAAAAAATTAAAATCTATTTGCAAGAATTTAAAAAATGTGTAACTTGTGCCGTTTTTCAATAATATAATTGATATAAAACTAATATTTTCACTATGAAGAATAACAAACTATTTCTGAGGTTAGTAGCTCTAGTTTTCGTGAGCAGTATGTTGAATTTTGCTGTTGCAAACAATTCAATTGGCAAGGACAAAGAAAAGAAAAACAAAAAAAATAGCCTTTCAAACCAAAAAACCATTAACTCCCTTGGTTTAACTTGGAAAGAAATTGGACCAGATGATTTAGGTGGCCGAACTAGAGCATTGCTTTTCGACAAAAATACTCCAACAACTCTTTATGCTGGAGCAGTTGGCGGAGGTCTATGGAAATCAAATTTTAATGGAACTTCATGGAACAGGGTTACCAGCATTTCTGATAATATGGTAGTTTCTTGTATTGCTCAAGGTTCAAATGGTTACATTTATGTTGGAACAGGAGAAGGACTTGCAATGCATACTGGAAATGCAAATGGCAGTACTGGTTTTATTGGAGGTGGTATCTACCGCTCTACTGATGGAATTAATTTTACTTTGCTTACAGCAACTATTCCTGGAACTGCAAACAATATTAATTCTACCTGGGCATTTGTAAATGATATTACAGTAGATGCATCGAATAAAATATTTGCCGCAACAAACAAAGGTTTAATGATGTCTTTAGATAATGGCGACACTTGGATAAATGTCAAAAATACCAATAACGTTTCCTTAACTTCAAATTCTACTGACGTTTCTACAGCTCCTGATGGAACTGTCATTGCATCAGTTGGAACAAATTGTTATATATCTAGTAATGGTGCTGATGGAAGTTTTGCTAACGTTTCATCAAATGGTTTACCAAATACAGGAATCGGTCGCGCTGAATTTGCAATTGCACCTTCAAACAGCAACTATTTATATGCATCATTATCAGATTCTGTTACTGGAAAATTAAAAGGCATTTATCGCTCAATTGATAAAGGTGCCACATGGACTGTTATTGGTCCAGGAAATAGTACTCTGTTTCAACCATTTGGAAATTTTGGAACTAGTCCAAATTTCACAGGAAATGGCAGTTATTCAAATACACTCAAAGTATTTCCTAATAATCCAGATAAAATATTACTTGGCGGAACCAATTTATGGGTATGGCAAAATGGTGGAAATTGGCAACAAAGAACTTCTCCTGAAACTTTAATACCAATGAATCATCATACTTATGTTTTTCATCCAACTGATCCAAATATTGTTCTTATTGGCACTGATGGTGGAATTTATGAAAGTCTCGATGGCTGTAATGCTTCATTTATTCCATTGAATACAAAGTACAATACAATGCAATTTGTTTCTGTTGCTCCTACTAATTCTAAAATTGTTATTGGAGGAACTCAAAATAGTGGAAATTTAATGTTAAACGGGCTTGACACAATGCCACCAGTCCAAATGCCAGGAATTACTCTTTCCTTAAATTTACTTGATAATAATAATGCAGGAGGATACACTTGTGTTTCTAAAATAAATAAGGATGCATATTTTATTTCTGATGTTTATGGAGCTGCAAAGCGGACTCCGGATGCAAATGCATTTTCTTCATTTTTACCAGCGAAGATTACAACTGGTCTTGTGAGTAATGTTGCTAATGCAAGCTATATCGCACCTATGATTTTATGGGAAAGCATCAATGATCAAAATAGCACAGAGAATATTCAATATATAGCACCAGATACAATTTTGGCTGGAACAACAATTGAGTTAGCTAGCTCAAATTACTCTTATCCATTTCATTACACAACGCCTACCACAATATTAATGGATGACACAATACAAATTAGAGATATTGTTCAAACAAAATTATTTTTAGGAACAAAAGATGCAGTATGGATGACAAAGAAAGCACTTGATTTTACAACCACAACTCCACAATGGTTTAAAATTGGAGCAATATCAGGTTTACCGCAATCAATGGCTTATTCTTCAGATGGAAATTATCTATTTGTTGGAACTTCAGCAGGTAATCTTTATAGAATTTCTAATTTATTACAATCAATTGATTCTTTAAACACTGATATTACCTCGCCATTCTCTGTAATTGAAAAATCATTATTAACAGGATTAAGTGCAAGTGGCAGAGCAATTACATCCATTACAGTTGATCCAAGTGATCCAACTAAAGTACTTGTTACTTTGGGTGGTTATGGTAACACAAACTATATTTACCAAACAGTAAATGCACTTGATGAATTCCCAACTTTTGTTGCAAAACAAGGTGATTTGCCATTAATGCCTGTTTACTCATCAATTCATATTGCAAATAATGCAAATACTGTTTTATTAGGAACAGAAAAAGGCGTTTATTCTACTTCAAATATTGATTCAGCAAACCCAACTTGGGCTTTTGAATCTTCACCTGAAATGGGAAATACTCCAGTATATATGTTAACTCAGCAGGTAAATAATTTCAATAGTGTTGTTCCAGGGACTTCAAACTGGGGATACATCTACGCTGCAACTCACGGAAGAGGAATTTTTCAATGTGATAAATATTACGTAAATCTAACTGACATCAATGAAATTTCACCAAGTATTGTAGCAAACAACATTAATATTTTCCCAAATCCTGCATCAAATCAAACAAACATTAAATTTGAACTAAAACAAAATTCTAATGTAATTGTAAATATTTTAGGAATTGATGGTAGAATAGTAAAGAATATTCTCAATAAAAAATTACAAAACGGTGTCAATCAAATTTCAATTGATTGCAATGACTTATCAGTTGGAACTTATTTCGTGCAGTTAATTTCAAATGAAAATGTTTCTTGTTCAAAATTTGTTGTAATAAAATAATTATTGGATAATAATTGATAATTTAACTTTTAAGAATAATCATTAAATATAATTAATATGAAAAGAAGTTTGTTTACCTTGTTTTTTATAATATTTGCAATTCAGATATTTGCTAACACAACAATTTATGCTCCTACTCTGAATTCTCCTGCAAATGGTGCTATTGATCAAATGCCCAATGCCCTTTTAGATTGGTCGGCTGTTTCAGGAGCAACCTCGTATGAAGTTCAAATAGATCAAGATTCGTTGTTCCCAGCGCCAACATCTTATATTGCAACTGTTACTGCAAAAAATGCTTCGGAATTACTCTTTAATACCAAATATTATTGGAGAGTTCGGGCTCTTTCGACTGCTGGTAATTCTGGATGGTCAACTTTTAGAAATTTCACCACAATCGTTAAAATAACCAATTTAACCTCTCCAAATAATGGAGCTACGAATATCACTCCACAATTCGACTTAGAATGGACAGCAATTACAGGAGTTACAAATTACGATTACCAAATTGACACTTCTAGTACTTTCAGCAGTTCCATATTGGTTTATGGATCTGTATCAGGAACCACGCCTAAATATACAACCAATAACTTGTTATATGGAACGCAGCATTATTGGAGAATTCGTGCCAGACATAGTTTTGATACAACCATTTGGACACCATCAAGAAATTTCACCACTCTAGATTCTTTAAATTTGACATCTCCTGCAAATAATGCAACAAATCAATCTATCGTTCCAGAATTAAAATGGAGCTTGGTAAAAGGATCATCAAAATATGAAGTTCAAGTTGATTTAACAAATTCTTTTAATACTCCTTCATTAATTTCCTCAACTGTTGTAGCAGTTCCTTGGTCGGCAGCTGTTAATACACAATCCATTATTTGCGACACTTTAAACTTTGGCTTACAATATTTTTGGAGAGTCAGGTCAATAAATAATAATGATACTTCAAAATGGTCAGCTGTATGGAAACTTCAAACAATCAATGCTGTTAATATGATTTATCCTTTAAATGGTTCAACATGGATAGAAACAAATCCTAAATTTAATTGGGATGCTATTGCTGGAATTAATGGTTATACATTAACCTGGAGCACATCTCCAAGTTATGCTTCTGCTACCACAGTGAACATTGCTGCAAATACTAGTGAATATTCTGTAAATAATTTGGGAATAGGCGTGAAATATTATTGGAAAGTAGTTGCCAAGACAAATAGTGATACTTCAATTGTTAATAGCTTTTCTTTTACTACAAAATGGGGTGTTGGAATTGAAACTACAACTTTAAACCCATCAAATATTAAAGTTTATCCAAATCCATCAAAAGGAAAATTTACAGTAAAAGTAGAAACCTCAAATTCATTAAGCGTAGACTTAAGCATTTCAAATTTAGTAGGTCAAACTGTTTATACTGAAGATTTAACCATCAATGGATTATTTACAAAAGAAATCAATTTAAGTAGCCTTCCAAAAGGAATTTACTTTCTTAAATTAGAAGATGGAAAAAGCTCAAACATTCAAAAATTCATCATTCAATAAAATATTATGAATTAATAAAAAATACGATTTCGATGAAGTCGTATTTTTTTTGCCAAAAAAATAGAGTTCATAAATTTTATGAACTCTATTAAATATGACTTAATTGTTAATTATCCGTTCAACATAACAGGCATTACCAACATCAAAACATCTTCGCTTTTGTTTTCAGAGTTAACTGGCAACAAAATTCCAGCTCTGTTTGGTGCAGACATTTCAAGATTAATTTCATCAGTCTCAAGGTTGGTTAACATTTCAAGAATAAATTTTGAATTGAATCCTATTTCCATGTCATCACCTTCGTATTGGCAGCTCAATCTTTCTTTTGCTTCATTAGAGAAATCCAAATCTTCTGCTGACAAAACCAATTCGCGTCCAGTAATTTTTAAACGAACCTGATGTGTAGATTGATTTGCAAAAATAGCAACACGTTTAATGGAACTTAGAAATGAAATTCGGTCGATCGTAAGTTTGTTAGGATTTTCAGCAGGTATCACTGCTTCGTAGTTTGGATATTTTCCTTCAATCAAACGACAAATTAAATTTACATTTTCAAACGAGAAAAAAGCATTGGTATTGTTATATTCAATTTTAACAGGAGTGTCTTGATTTCCAAGAATATTTTTTAATTGATTCAATGGTTTTTTTGGCAAAATAAATGCGGCATCACTTTCTGATTTTGCATCGTTTCTTGTATATCTAACTAATTTGTGAGCATCAGTAGCAACAAAAGTGATACTTTTTGTTGACAATTGACAAAAAACACCTGACATAATTGGTCTAAGTTCGTCATTACCAGTTGCAAAAATAGTTTTATTGATTGCTTTGGTTAACAATAATGAATTGATTGTTAATGAAGAAGTGCTTTCTAAAGTTGGAAGTTTTGGAAATTCATTTCCATCATGACCAGTAAGTCTGTATTTTCCTTCACCAGCAGAAATTTCAATACCGAAATTTTTATCATCGATAGTAAAAGATACAGGAATATCAGAAAAGGTTTTCAATGTATCCAATAAGATTTTTGCAGGAATGGCAACGCATCCCGATTCTTCTGCTTTTGAAATTTGGATTTTTGTAGTAATAGTTGTCTCCAAATCAGAGGCTGAAACCACTAATGAATCATCGTTTAACTCAAAAAGAAAATTGTCGAGAATCGGTAAAGTATTGTTAGAATTCAATACTCCGCTTATAGATTGTAATTGTTTAAGCAATGTTGTGCTTGATGCAATAAATTTCATAATTGGTTGTTTTTCGTTTTTACAAAAATAGAAAAAATTTATTTAATGTTTTTACTTGTCAAACTATTATTTGAAAAATAATTTAATGGTCTGAGAATCTTGTCGCAAACATAGAACTGTATTAATACAAAGTCCTTATCATCATTTATTAAAGCATACAATCTATCTCTATCGAAAAAGACAGGACGATCTAACTCATCAGCTTCTCCAGGATTAGAACGTTTATGAAAAGTTTTCATTGTATGAACTTTACCTTTACTATCGGTTAATGAAAGAATATGAAAAGGTTTGGACTTAATTATTGAATCCTTTTTGTTTTTGTTCAACTCACTAAGCAATGCTTCAAATTTAATATCCCCAAATGAGGCCATGTATTCAATTACTTTACTTGTATCATAATTTGTCAGCGTTTTTCCATCAATCAAGGAAACTAAATTAAATGTTCTATTCTGGTTATTAACGATTGTAAAAGATTGATTTGGTTCAGAATTATTTTTCAATGTAACTGATTTTATTTCATCTAATTTCTGATCAAATATTGTTGGATCCCGCCAATCATCTTCAACAGAAGAAAATCTTGTACTCAAATAGCCTCTAAATCCAGGAATATGAGTAATAAAAGGAACCGAAGAATTTTCCATCAACATATAAGTTCCCATATTATCTTGAGTTGCACCACCAACATAGAATGTTTTAATACATTTTTCGTAAGGAAATAATTTTATCTTTCCAAACAAATTAATTCTGTATGAACTTGCATAAACCTCAACTTTTACTCCTGTTGAAGCTAAATTCTTAACTACATTATTGTGGGCGGCTTTTGGAACTGGTTGTTTCACCTCGATGTTTAACAATGTTTTCAAGAGAACTTCTACAACTTCATTTCTTGCATGATAATTTTTATTCAAACTCCAATTACCCGGAGCGATTTTTACAACATCAACCTTTCTACCAGTTTTATCCGTAAGAAAAACTCTGGTAATAACGCTTGAATCTTCAATCGCAAAATCTTTTAATTCCTTATTAAAGGTGCCATTATTATTGGTTAT
>JACAAW010000210.1 GCA_013377115.1 Bacteroidota bacterium
ATAAATTTCGATTTGCAAAATAGGATAAATGAAATTGTTGAAGCTCATCATCAGCAATTGATGAGTAATGATATTAATAATGTCGCCGCATTGGTTATGGAAGTGAAAACTGGAAATGTGCTAACTTATGTTGGAAATACAACAAGTCCTGGGAAAGCTGAGAATGGAACCGATGTTGATGTAATTCCCGCACCCAGAAGTACGGGAAGCATTTTGAAACCCTTTTTATATGCTGCTATGTTGAATGATGGAGAGATTCTTCCCAATACATTAGTTCCGGATGTTCCAACACAGATTAGTGGTTATGCTCCAGAAAATTATAATAAAACTTACGATGGTGCGATTCCAGCAAAACGAGCTTTAGCAAGGTCATTAAATGTCCCTGCAGTATGGATGCTTCAATCTTATGGTGCTGAAAAGTTTAATTATGTTTTGAAAAAGCTTGGGATGACGACATTGAAAAAGCCAGCGTCTCATTATGGGCTTTCTATTATTTTAGGTGGAGCTGAAGGTTGTTTATGGGATATAGCGGGAATATATGGAAGTATGGCGAGGACCCTTAACAATTATAATTTGAATAATAATCAATATTCTAAATCGGATTTTCATCCTCCAATCTATATTGCCGAAGAGAATGATGTTAAAATAAACAATAAAAATAAGGGAGCCTATTATGGAAGCTCTTATTTATCTGCAGCTTCTATTTGGTCTACGTTTGAGGCAATGGTTGAGGTTTCTAGACCAGAGGAAGAAATGGAATGGCAACAGTTTGCTTCGTCTTCTAAAATTGCGTGGAAAACTGGAACAAGTTTTGGTTATCGCGATGGATGGGCAGTTGGTGTAAATCCTCAATTCGTTGTTGCTGTTTGGGTTGGTAATGCTGATGGTGAGGGGAGGCCTGGATTAACTGGTATTCAGACTGCAGCTCCAATTATGTTTGATATTTTCAAAATATTAAAACCTTCGGAATGGTTTGGAACACCAATAAATGATATGCAAAAAATAACGGTATGCAAATATAGTGGATACAAAGCTTCTCCGATATGCGAATTAATTGATACGGTTTGGGTTCCTAAATCGGGTGTGAATTTTAAGCTTTGCCCATTTCATCAAATAATTAATTTAGATAAATCAGAGAATTATAGAGTTACCAGTGAATGTGAATCTGTTTCTAATATGGTGCAAAAATCATGGTTTATTTTACCGCCTGTTCAGGAAGCTTATTTTAAATTAAAAAATCCATATTACAAAAGTTTGCCTCCATTTCGTGATGATTGTAAAACAGAAAATTCTGCTGTAAAATCTATGGAAATTGTTTACCCTCAAAATTTAAGTAAAATATATATCCCTTATGAATTAGAAGGAACTCAAGGAAAGACTATTTTTAAAGTTGTACATAGAAATGCTGATGCAGTTATTTTTTGGCATGTTGACGATAAATACATTGGGAAAACAAGTGGTTTTCATCAGATGGGTTTTACCCCTGAAATTGGTCAACACAAATTAACTTTGGTTGATCAGAATGGTGAAACATTAACTCGAAGATTTCAGATTTTAGGGAAGGCGAAAAAATGATCAAAAAAAAAGAGATTAAGTAAATCAATCTCTTTTTTTTGATAGGTTATTTTTTAATTTATTATTGTCAAAGAACCATGATAGTTTGTTCCAGAAGATAATTCTAAAACATAGAAATATACGCCATCTGAACATTTATCACCATCCCATGTATTTTGGTAGTTTGAATCTTCAAAAACCTTTTTCCCCCATCTATTGTAAATAACCATTTTTGAATTTGGATATTGATATAGGTTTGTAATATGGAAAAACTGGTTGAAACTATCTCCATTTGGAGTAATAACATTTGGAATTACAATTTCGCTAGGGTAAATAACCATTTCGTCTTTTGCTGTGCAGCCAAATTCATCCGTAACAGTGACTGAATAAGTTCCAGGTTGAGAAGCATATATTGTTTGCGTATTTCCTCCATTAGACCAGTTATAAGTATATCCTGCAACATTTGCAGTAATTGGCACTGTAATTCCTTCGGAGACAATTGTATCCTGTCCAACATAAATAGTGATTGGAGGATGAATGGTTACGGTATGATTAATAGTATCGGCGCATCCATTTGCAGTATTTACAATGAGTTGAATATTATAGGTTCCTGGAATTGGGTAAATATGAGTTGGATTTGATAAAGTTCCAGTTGAGAGATCACCAAAATCCCAAAAATATGAAGTAATCACATCTGGTGGATTTACAGTACTTCCGGTTCCAACAAAATTAACATCATTGAGGCATTGGTCTGTTGGACCATTTATCAAAGCGGTTGGGTTATTCCCGAGATTGACTTTTACAGTGTCGTAGCCAATACACCCATTAATATCTGTGACCGTGACGCTATAATCCGTCGCTACGGTTGGTGTTACATTTATAGATTGTGTGCTTTGAGGTGGAGTTGTGTTCCATGTATAGCTTGTTGCTGCAGGACTTGAACCGGCAAAAACTGATGTGGATTGACCACTGCATATTATTTGGTCTAAACCAGCATCTACTTCAGTTTTAGGAAAAACAATTACACTAAGTGTGGTATCATAAGCACATCCAAAATGATCGTAAACGGTCACGGTATAAGTGTAAACTCCACCTGAATCAGGAACTACAGTAATTGATGAATCAGTGGTTGTTTCAATAAATGCACCAGACCATCCGATTGAATCAATTGGAACTGAATAGGACCAATTCGCAGGTAATAAATTTGCACTAAGATTTAATGTCCAGTTGAAAATGTAACCATTATCACTACCAAAGTCATCGCAAATTCTAATATTCCAAGTTCCATTTAGAGGACAGCCAATTAAACCTGATAAAGGATTTTCTGGAGTAATATACCCTGAATGAACTATTTGATTTGTTGAATCAAGTGTTGTTCCGGACCCTGAATTGCATAAAGCATCAAGGGTTCCAACTTGGGGATAGATTTCTGACCAACAATATGTCCATCCTGTTCCTGGTACATTATCAGCAGGAATACAACCATTATCATAAGGAGCCATATCAAGAGGAACGCCAAAGTAAAGACCACCAGAATGGGTATTAGGGTCTAAAACTACATTTTGTCCATTTGGACAGAATATGGTGAAACCTAAATCTCCAACATAGGAATGTTCCATATTTACACAAATTGATTCAACGTCAGCTGCCGATGTAACAGTTTGTCCAGGGTTAAAACAAGTAAATGTTACATCAGTATTATAACACTGAACAGAGCAAGCTGGGCCATCAGGAATGAACATGGTGCTATCAAAACTTTGAGAAGAGGATTGTGCTGAGGTAATAGGAACAACTTGAATAACATCGGTTGGATTATAACCAACGTTAATAGTAACAGTATCAGTACGCGGGCACATATTTTCTAGGCCATTTACGGCACCAATTGGATTGCCAGAAACACGAACTCTAAGTGGTAGATAATTGGTATTGGTGCATCCATGACTATCAATAACGCTTAATGAAATGTCATAGCCGTGAATCCCAGAGTAATAATGATTAATTACTAATCCAGTATCTTTTACTCCATCGCCGAAATCCCAAATAAACAATGATGATGCAGCATCTTGCATATAAAGAGTGTTGTTTTGAGGAAAAACGCCTGGTCCAAAACCCAAAGCTGCAAAGGTAATTGTATCTCCATGACAAATGTCAATATAGCCACTATCATTTGGTAATGGATGACAAACAAGGGTGTCAATAGCAGCTAAAATTTGTTGACACATTGGAACGCATACTAAAGAAGCAAACCAACCAGAATTTTCAGTAACCCCATTTGATTTAAAACGAAAAGTTAAATCACCTGAAACATTTGATAATGATGCTTGAACCGCTGTTCCAGCAAGTGGATTGGTATTATTGTAAGCTCCTAAAAGAGGAGATGCAATAGAAGGTCCGTCATAAATATATAAAGTGTCTGAGGGATCAATATCGAAAATATTGAAATTCATTCTAATATGGGTATTTGGTGTATTAGGAGAATGAAAAGTCATTGTGAAATTTTCATTTACACCATAATTGCCACCGCTTCCACCACTGTCAAAAAAGTCGCCAGCGCATGTGTTAACTGTGCCACCAGAACTAATTAAATAAGTCTGGGAAAACAAACTAATTGAAAAAAATGTGATTACTAAGGTAAGTATGTATTTTTTCATCTTCACGTTTATTTATGAGGGATTTTATTTTTTTATATTTTATTGTCTTTAATAAATTTTTGGTAACCTTCGGCAATTTGGTTTCTAGGTAGAAAAATAATTGCAATACCAGCGTCTTTCCATATATAGGTTGAAAAGCTATTGTCTTCAGTTTTAAATTTGTACTTTAAAACATTGAACTTTTTTAAATCAAAGGATTTTTCTGAAAAATAAATGGTTTTATCCTTTGATAAATCTTTTATTAAGGTGACAGAATTAATATTTTCACCAGTAACTGGCTTTGATTGTTTCAAATCCACCACATAAAATGAATTTTCCAGATAATAATTGTAATAAGCTACTAATTTTGGATTGGATTGTTCCATCTGATTAACATATGATGCTTCAAAACATTCATAAAGTCTTGAGTCAGGTTTTATCTTGTTATCCTGAGCTTTTAAGCAAATGCTCGTCATGAAAAAACTCACTATTAATAAAAAACTTATTTTTTTCATAATTATTTTTTTTCATTTTATTTTACAACACAATAATAATAAAGGACACCTGCCACCGAAGACTGTGGTACGT
>JACAAW010000211.1 GCA_013377115.1 Bacteroidota bacterium
ATGATTCTTTCTGGATTTAAACTGAAAAAATAATCATAAAATTGTTTTTGTTTTTCGGCGCCAATAAAGATGGTTATGGTATGGATATCATTTATGAAAGGCAATCCCATCAATATCCGAAGTCCGTTGATTTTGCCTGTTCTAATTCCCCAAGGAATAATTTCGGTTCCGTTTTTTAAAAGTTTAACGGCCACTTTATAAGCAACTGTATCCGATTTGGGTGAGGTGCCAAAAACCAATGTCTTTTTCATTTGATAGTTATTTGAAAAAATTGGTAAAAATTATGGAAATATTAAATGTATGATTGAATTTTTTCTAAGAGAATACTTTCATTAATTGGTTTTGTAATATAATCATCCATCCCTGATTCTAAAAATCTAGCTTTGTCTCCACTCACAGCATAGCCAGTAATGGCAATTATTGGAATTCTGGATTTTCCATTTTCAAATTCTCTAATTTTTTTTGTGGCTTCAAATCCGTCCATTTTTGGCATTTGGCCATCCATTAAAATGATGTCGTACTTGTTTTTCGAAAATTTTTCAACTGCTTGTAATCCATTAAAAGCAGAATCCACTTCCCAGCCTTGCAGTTGAAGAAAGTCTTTAATGTATAATTGGTTAATGCCATCATCTTCAGCAACTAAAATGCTTAATTTGCGGGATTCTTTCTTTATTTCCACAGGGGTCATTTCCTTAGCAATTTTTGATTTTAAAAATGGAATTACAACCGTAAATGTAGTACCTTTTTTGTATTTACTATCAAATTTTATTGTTCCATTTAATAAATTTGTAAAACTTTTCACAATAGCTAATCCTAAGCCAGTTCCAGAATATATTTTTGTAGTTGAACTATCAATTTGAGTAAATGATTCAAATATCTTAGAAAAATCTGCCTTTTTAATTCCTATTCCGGTGTCTTTTACTGTGAATTTTATGAAATGCTGGTCATTTTTAAATAATCTCTGGCTTACGAGAAGTTCAACTTTCCCAAGAGTTGTAAATTTTAGGGAGTTTCCAATTAAATTTACCAAAATCTGACGAAGCTTGCTTTCATCCCCATAAAGAAATTCAGGATTATTTTTATTGAAAGTCAATTTTAGTTTTACATTTTTTTGTTCAGCTTGTCCCTCAAAAATAGAAATAATCTCAGTTGTGCATTTCAATAAATTGAAATCATTATTGGCTAAAACCATTTTATTCGCCTCGATTTTAGAAAAATCTAAAACGTCATTGAGCATATTCATTAAACTATTCGAAGAAATTTTTAGGGAGCGGAGGTATTTTAATTGTTCTTCTGATAAATTAGTTCTCTGCAATGAATTGGTCATGCCAATAATAACATTCATTGGATTTCTGATTTCATGGCTCAGGTTTGCAAGGAATTCTGATTTTGCTTTGTTTGCAGTTTCGGCTTTTTCTTTAGCTAAAGCCATGTCTTTATTTTTTACGCTTTCTGTAATGTCTTTGGAAATGCAAATTATTTCATTTTCGTTATTCGAATTCAAAATCTTCAAAGTAGTCTCTAACCATACCAATTCCCCAGTTTTTGTGATTACACGGTAACGGTGAGGAACAGAGCTATTTAAAGTGAATAAATCTTTATTGTGTTCAATTACAAAATCTTTATCTTCTTCAAAAATAATATTGAGAGGTGAATTCCCTATTAATTCCTCTGGTTCATAACCAAGTATCGTTTTGCAATTTGACGAAATATATAAGTATTTATAATCATATGAATGCAAAGAAATCAAGTCGTTGATATTGTCCATAATTAAACGATATCTTTCTTCGCTTGATTGGATGGCCTCTTGAACTCTTTTCCGATCAGAAATATCACGAATAAATGCTTGATAGGTTCCATCAGGAAGCATTTTAGTGTTCATCTCAACCGAAATTAACCTTCCATCTTTATGTTTTAAACTTCTTTCTTTTATTACAATACTTCCCTTTTTAAGAACATCATATCTAAGTGGTTTTTCTTCTAATTCTGTTTGAGGATATAAATCCCTCATATTTAATTTTAATAATTCTGATTTGGAATAACCTGAAAGTAAAGATGCTTGATCATTTGCACCAATAAAATTCCCAGTTGAGTCGCCAATTAATATCGCATCCACAGCTTGTTCCATAAACATCCGATATTTCTCTTCGCTTAATTTTAATCCTTCTTCGGCTCTTTTTCTGTCTGTGATATCATAAGCTGTTGACATATTTACTAGTTCCCCATCCAATTCTACTACTTTTGCTGAAAAATCTAGTATTTTAACTGTTCCGTTTTTATGTACGACTTTCAATTCATACCTACTTGTTGAGTTTTTTCCCTCAATTCTTGAAATGGCATTCTTTTTTGCGATTTCTCTTTGGTCTGGATGAATAACATCCCAAAAATTTAATTCAAGTAATTCGGGAAGGGAGTATCCAAGCAATTCTAATGTGCTTTGATTTCCATAAAGGAATTTGTCTTTTTTATAAATAATAATTGAGAATGGGGAAGTTTCAGAGATTTCTTTATAAAAATCTGAACTTGCAGAAATTAAATCCATTCTCTCTTTCTTTATTTTCATTTATTGAAAATTATTATTCACAAATATAATATTTTATATTTGATTTTCATAATAAATAGTTGCTATTTAATTATAGGTTTTACTTGTATCTGTCTTCGCTATTAATGAAAAATGCCAAATTGCGTTTTGTTAAATTCTCTTTGTCCAACGATTTAAAATGAAAATTGAAAAGAAAATTAAAGGATAAACCCAAAAAGCAAATGTCACTGACATGTAAATTCCAAGAAGCAGCATAGGGAAAAGATCTGCCATTGAAATATTTAATGAGGAAATGAAAAGCATTGCAACAAAAAAAGTGATAAAATACCTAGCTAATCCTATGATTGCCAATTTTAATAATCGTTTTTTGAAAATTATTTTCGAGGCATAACCTAATATTAAGCTAAATGGAATAATACAAATTACAACAGGAATGATTAATGAAAAATTATCCCTTGCAATTTTTCCAAATCCATTAAAATTTGTGAAGACACTATTGATGAATGGGAAAAATGTGAAAAAGGAGATAATTATCAAACAAACCCCAAGCAAAAGAATAAATGCTTTTGATGTATTTATTAGCATTAAATTTTTTTTATCAATCAAAAGTAAGTTTTTATATTAATAAAAGATAATATCTTTGCAAAAAATTAATACTATAACTATGATACAAAGGATTCAATCGCTATTTTTATTTTTCGTTTTTGGAATAGGAATTTCCGGAATTTTTTTGCCATTAGCAGATTTTAACAGCGCTAAAATTGTATTGAGCAGTTTCGGTGTTACCGGAGGGATTTCAATAAGTACAATTCCATTAATAATAGAAATTATTCTAATTACATTATTAGCCTTTGGAACCATTTTTTTATTTAAAAATCGCCCACTTCAAATTAAATTGATTCGTTTCAATATTTTATTGAATGTTGTTTATTTAGTTACGGTTTTTTGGAGTGTAGATACCATTGAAAAACAAACTAATTTTTTGCCAAATTATTTGATTGGTGCTGTAATTCCTATAGTTTCGTTGGTATTGTTATTCCTTGCAGGCAGAGCCATTAATAAAGATGAGAAATTGGTAAAATCTGCTGATCGATTAAGATAAACTATTTTTCTAATTCAATAATTTTCATATCGCTTATTTTATCAAGCGAAATTTTAAATTTTAATAAAGTAATTACTTTGTGGAATCCATATTTCCCAGCTGCTCCTGGATTAATATGAAGTAAATCGTATTTTTTATCGTAAATTACTTTTAATATATGTGAATGGCCTGAAATAAATAGCTTTGGCTTATTTAATTCGATTAGATTTTTTGCTTTTAATTCATATTTATTAGGATAACCTCCAATATGCATCATCAAAACTTTTGTTTTTTCGCAATTAAATAAATCAATTTCAGGATAAACTTTTCTTATTTCTTGCCCATCAATATTGCCATAAACTGCTTTGAACGGCTTAAATTTTGATAATTCATCAGCCAAAGCAATATTTCCCATATCACCAGCATGCCAAATTTCATCAACATCATCAAAGTGTTTGAAAATGGAAGGATGAATAAAACTATGGGTGTCTGAAATAAGTCCGATTGATTTCATTTAATTTTTCTTGCTTACAAAACTAATTGATTTTTTAAAATCATCCATTTTTTTTGTTTTCAAATTTCCCTTTTTTCTTTTGTTCAAAATAATAATATTTTTAGGTTTTCCTTTAGCTTCTTCATTTAGAGTATTTTCAATTAGCATTCATCGTTAGCCATTATGTCGAAGCAAGTAAAAATACCCTTTAAAATTAGGTGGAAAAACCATGGTTTTTTGTCGCTAACTTTTGGAAATTAGATTATCAATAAATCACAAATTTTCGAATTATGAAAACATCTACAAATTTTATGACAGTTCTTATTTTTTGCATTATTCTTGGCATAAATTATTCCGCAAAATCTCAAGAAATTATTTCTTCAAGTGGAATTTACAGTGAAAGTGCTAATAATTCAATTAGTTGGGTTAATGGTGGGGAAATTGCTGAATCAAATAGGAGAGCTGATTGTTTATCAACCTCGAGTTTTAACCAAACAAATATTTCTGTTGTTTCTGAATGGGAAATTCAAGATATAAATGTTGAAATTACTGCATTTTCAATTCAAAATATTGTTAAAGTAAATTTCCCAAAAAGTAATTATGAAAATTTCAAGTTTCAATTAAT
>JACAAW010000212.1 GCA_013377115.1 Bacteroidota bacterium
TTCATTTCGGGGATGACCGGATTTGACAGCGAGTCGAGTTGACTTGTAAGCATGCCGAGCGTTGTGAATATAGCTCGTAAATCTTAATTCTCACGCCCTATAAATGGCAACGATTACAATTACGCTTTAGCTGCTTAGTTTATAATTAGGCACAAGCTGTTTCCCGGGAAGCTTTGCTCAACAGCGTCCCGTCAGAAGCATCGCAAATGTTGAGATAAGATAGTTAGCGTCTTGATGACTGTACGAAAATTTCAGAGACTAAGGTTTTGGTAGGACGGTCTGTTTCCGGCCAAAATTCGAAAACCAAGAGCAGAATAAGCATGTAGAAAGCATTTTAACTGCTTGTTTGGACGAGGGTTCGACTCCCTCCATCTCCACAAAAAAAACTCAATAAACCATAAATAAGGTTATTGAGTTTTTTTTGTGAATGTTTTTTTTGAGAAAAAATCTAGTAAGCTTATCAAACTATTTTACTTTGAAAATCACTCCACTTAAACCGCTTTGATTTTTCCCTAATACAATTATCTCATCATTTCCTTTATTACAGAATAGTTGAGGAAACAAGGTAAAAGAATAATCAGGCATGTGGAATTCTTTTTCAAAATGAATGGTGGGTTCCATAAGTCCATCATTAGTAACAAAATTTAAAACTGGAAGTTTATAATTATTATATGATGAATTTGCAACATACTTTGTATAGTTATCATTGTATATTACTGCAAGCTTCCCATTAATTATTCCATAGCTCTGGAATAAATCGCTATTAAAATTACGCGATTTCCAATCTTTGTTCATAATAACATCAAACTTTTTGCTCAATGTGCTTGTTTCAAAACCAGTGACAACAATATCTTTATGAGTGTAGTTATAATTGTACTCAAAAGAAGTGGTTCCAGCTTTGCTAACATCAGATTCTCTTTCTTCTTTATATTGCTCACCAATTAAGAAAAATGTATTGCCATTAAACACAATTCCCCGCGATGTTAAATTTTCGGTTGGATTTGTAAACGGAGTTGATTTTACTTCACTAATATCGGATCTATAAATCCAAACTCCTTTAGCTTTAGTTTCGCCAACTGTAACAGTTTTGTTTTCGTGATAATAACCAGCCAAAACCAAATTCCCTGCAGGATCAACTTCAGTCGTATAATTAAATATTTTTTGTGGTTCATTCAATAAAACTTTGAAAGGCTCGGATGAAACTAAAGGCTTATAAACATTTGGAACTGGATTCCATTTTTCAAATTTATCTCTCACTAAATAAATTTCGCCTTTGTCAGAAGCATAGCAGCGTGTTGTGGTTTTATTATTTTCGCCTGGCAAATTAAAATCTCCAGATTTCAATACCTTTAAAGTGGCATCCATAAAAAAGTACTGGAATTTAAGAGGTTGTTCCTTCTCAAATGGTTGCTGAAAAACTATTGATAGGTGCTGCTTGTCGGCAGTTACATATGCATTCCAATATCCACTATTATTAAATTTCTTAAAATCCATCGAACTTATTTCAGTTCCATCTTCGCTAACTTCTCCACTATTACCCAATGTATGAATTGAAAGTGTATTTTTTCCAGTCTCTTTATTTCGATTTTCAACTAAAACGTACATTTTATTCCCAAGCATAATAATATCAGTAATTGAATTCATATTGGTGATAACACCAGCATTTATTTCAATATTACCAGCTGTTTTTGTATTTCCATCTTTATCAATTATCAATAAAGTACGCTTGAATTCTGCTCCATTCCTTTTTGTAAAAATGAAATAATAATCTGGTCCAACTAAATAGGAATCTAAATCAGGTTGCTTTTCAATTTGAAAATCAGTTGTTCTACCTTGTATTAATTTTACCTGGCATAATCCAGAAAACTGAATCCCCAGCAAAACAAGGAATATTAAAATTAGCTTCTTCATAATATTATTTTATAAATTGGTTTGTACTCTTTTTTTTAAATCATTAAATGCAATTTCAAATTCATCTTTCCGCTTTCTTTCCTTATTCGAAAGATCCAAAGTATTTAATTTCTTTATTACATCAAAACCCTGTCCAACCTCTCGCAAAGCAAAATATGCTTCCAGAAGATTAAAATAAATTGCAATGGTTACATCCTTATCAATACGCGCTTTTTTATTGGTCGGATCAGATTCCAGCAAGGCTTTTTTCCATAATTCAATTGAATTATTAATTTTAGTTTTAGCATTGGCTTCATCATCCACCAATATTTTTAAACCAGATGATGTTTCATTAAAAGCGGTCATCAAATCAACATAATCCCCTCCTTTTGATTTTACATAAAACAATAATCCTTTTCTGCCAATTTTTGGAAAACCAAACTTCTCATTTACCAAATCATTTATGTTTTTTAGATTCGCTTGAAGAATTTTTTCTTCATTGGTTTTAATGAGCATTTCAGTATTAATCTGAGGATAGGATTCTGAACTAGAAGATTTATAAATCGTATAATTATTAAATTCTGATGGAGTAATATTCAATATCTCTTTTCCATCAGGTAATATCACTTTTACAGAAAGTGGTTCACGGTAAGAAAATTCAACATGGTAATAAGTTGCCATATAATTAGATGATTGACCATTGGAAATTTTCGTCATGCTTTTTTGCTCTGATAAAACCCGTGGTTGTGTATAATCAAATCCATACATGGTTACAATAATATTTACTGCATTGGTTTCTGCTTTTTCAAATCCTGATAATATCAAATAAGTACTTGCCAATGCAGAATAATCGTAACTTGTTTGCACTTTAGGTTTTTCAACTTGACGCAAATATGGTTGAGGTGGAATTTGCTTTACTGGTTTGTTATTTTCTTTTAAAACATTCTGTTCATAAATTTTCTCACCATAGGATTTCTTTTTCCAATCTTCCATTTCTTTATCATACCGGTCTTCAGCTGCTTTTAATTTAGCAGGATAAGCTGCCTTTTCCAATTCAAATTCATCATTGGCTTTTTGTAATTCCAACTCATAAGCTGCAATAATTTCTTTGTTTTTTGCTTCGAATGGTGCTTCAATTTTCGATTGATAACTTTTAATACTTTTGCTTATTGGAGCAGAAGGAAGTTTAATGAAATTGTAATCAACATCACTGTCTTTGATTGACTGGGCATTAGATTGATCCATAAAACTTATCAAAAAAGCAATTAGTAAAACTGGAAAATTTCGTTTCATTTTATTAAAATTTACAAATAGATTTATTTAAATATGTTTCTTTTACAAAATTAGTTGTTAATTCCAATACTTCATTATATTTCATAAAGTATTTTCCTTTTAGGATTTTGATTCTTAATCCCATAATCCTATCGAATAAAATTCTTTAAAAAATCATTAAAATATTCTGATCAATTTTAGTAAAAGTCATTTAGTTTTTTTTGCAAAAATCACGTCCATATTTTAAGCATAGATGAAGCATAGTTAAAGCATAGCTAATGCATGAAGAGTTCATGAAGAGTGCATGAAAAATAAATCCAAAATTTTCGAGCTATTTTTTATTTAAAAACATTTTCAGCTGCTGTTTTTTTCTAATAAAACGCTGATAAATATCAACTTTTCTAGCATTGAAATTGAAAATCATTTAATATACTTTTGTAATAGCAAATAAAGGATTTTGTCTCTTAGGATTTAGGCGCCAATTGATTATTATTTGCTCAATGAAATCAATTGAAATATTTTTTGGCATGAAATTTATGATGCTAGGGAACAATTCAATTGTTTTATTTTCTGACTAATTAATTATGAATTATGACCCCCAAATCGTTCATTACTATTCTTTTGGTTTTTATTTTAAAAATTAGTGTTGCAGTAAACTATACATGGACTGGCACAACCAATACAACATGGAATTTGGCTACAAATTGGTCTCCAGCTGGAATTCCTGGTGCTGCAGACAATGCAACAATTGTTTCAACAGCAAATCAGCCAGTTCTTTCCGCAAATACCTCAATCAAAAATTTCACATTAACTTCTGGGACTCTAAATTTAAATGGTTTTGCATTAAATATCAGCGGTATTTCGGTATTTAATGGCGGACAAATAGACAATGGAAATCTTAATATTACTGGGTCTTCTTCAACTTTTGCTGGTACAATATTTAATTCAACAATTACTGCTGTTTGTGCCAACATTTATTTTAATGGTGCTACATTCAATCAAAATGGAATGATTGAAAAAACCGGTGCTGGTGATGATGCATCTATTGGAGGAAATTTCTTCGCTTCAAGTTCTTGGTTACAAATTAAAAATTCTGGAACTGGAAATTTAATTTTTGGAACTGTTAATCCTGATGTTTTCTCTGGTAGCACAGAAATCTACAACAATTCTCCTGCTGCCGAAATTCGGATTGCTGATGGTAGTTTTGGAAATATTATTTCTGGTAACGTCACTTTCGATAATGGGACATCTGCGGCTCCTAGTTCTAGGTCAATTCATATTTGTAATACTGGCTCTTTATCTGTTTCTGGGGCTATTAGATTAAATAATTTTGGTTCTGCTGGAATCTTCTTCGGCGAAAATGGTGGGAATACTACTTTCACTAACTCATCAAATATTGGTTCATTTGGGTTTGTGGATGGGACTTTGCAATGGTCAAATGTTACCTCCGACCAAGTTAATAATATTTGGTATATGGCTGGAACAGCTTCCCTTAAATTAGGTCCTGGAACTGTTTTCAATCAAAGTTTTAGTGCTACTTCTCCT
>JACAAW010000213.1 GCA_013377115.1 Bacteroidota bacterium
TACTTGTATAAGTTGCACCAGTTCCAACATTTGTTCCATTAACTTTCCATTGATATGTTGGGGTTCCACCATTTACGGGAGTCGGTGTGAAAGTAACTGAAGAGCCAGAACAGATTGTTGAGGCAGATGCAGCAATTGTAATAGCTGGGGTAACCGTTGGATTAACAGTCATGGTTACAGAATTTGATGTAGCTGTAGGTGTACTTGGACAGGCTGCTGTAGAAGTCATTACACAAGAGACAATATTTCCAGTTGCTAAAGTTGTGCTTGAATAAGTTGCACCAGTTCCAACATTTGCTCCATTAACTTTCCATTGATAGGTAGGAGTTCCGCCATTTGTTGGAGTTGGGGTAAATGTTACAGAAGTTCCAGCACAAATTGCTGTAGCCGAAGCTGCAATTGAAACGGCAGGAGTGACTACTGCATTTATGGTGATATTTGCTCCATTATCGGTTCCAGTGCTTGCAGGAGTGCTTCCAATTACTCTGATTCTATAACCTGTTCCAGCAGCTGTACCAACAGGAATCGTTGCTGAAATTGTTCCAGCAGCTGTGCTAGTTAATGTTCCAATAGCCACAGGTGTTGCAAAACTTCCAGCAGAATTTGATAATTGGGCTGTGAAAATATTCCCTGCAGTAAATGATGAACCGCTAATTGTGTAAGGAACGCTAACAGTTGCTCCAGCACAATAGGTGGTTGTTGTTATTGTCGAAGTAGAAATAATTGGAGATGCCGTTCCTGTTATTGTGAAATTTGCATTAGAAATATCGAAGAAAATATTATTTGCTCCTCTTACCATAACTCTACAAGTTGTTGATGGTAGGTTTGGAACCGTAATTGTTGCAGTACCACTATTTGCAGTTCCTGCTAAAAGTGTGGTTGGATAAGTATAGCCGCCATCAGTAGATAAGAAAATATCAACATTGGCACAGCTGACTGGAGATGCGGTTGTCCCAGCAACTGCCCAGGTAACAGTTTGAGTACTTCCACTTGCCCAGGTAACAGCCGTATTTGGTGTGCTCACAGTAAAAGGTCCTGCTGTTCCATTAACAGTAACTACCATTAAATCATTTGCCGTTTGTCCTCCAGTAATTACATTATCTCTTGTTACTAAAGAAAAATTCATAGTTCGTCCAACTGTTGGTATGATCTCGTAAGCAGGAGCTAAATTATTGGCAATAATATAGTTGATGCTTGGGAAATACCTTTTTGGATCTGATGTTCCTTTTATTGAACGAAATAATGGTCCAGCAGTCCATGTTGAAACTGGAGCCGTAGCAGCAGGAGCTTGGGCAGGATCATTTTGTTCCCAAGTATAGGTTAATGGATCTCCATTTGGGTCCGTGCCAGATCCAGTTAAAACAAACGCTGTTCCTTTAGGAATGGTGTAATCAAGACCAGCATTTGCAGTTGGAGGTAGGTTTGTTAAAGTTGTTTGTACCCCACAGGTGCTATTTCCAGTTTGAACATTTGCAGAAATATCTCTAATATTAACATAAGCAAAATAATCATCGCTATTTGATTGAATATTGTAAGTGCAAATTCCTGCATAACCCATTATTGTGCTTCCGCTGGTAGGCTCAACTTCTGAAGTTCCACTACCACTTCTACTGCAAGTATTCATGGTGTGCCAACCTCCAAATTGATGACCCATTTCATGGGCAACATAATCGATATCAAAAGCATCTCCAGTGGGGTTTGATCTTCCAGTCATTCCTTTTCCTTTATGCATACTGTTAGCAGTATAATATGCAGAAGTTGCAGCGCCCATGCAAACACATCCAATACAGCCAGCATTTCCGCCACCTGAAGTATTAAAATTATGTCCAATATCATAATTGGCAATTCCAATTGCAGCATCAATGGTTTGAGCTGTTTTAATATTAAACTCACCGCTCCATGGATCGGTTGTTGCATCATAATACATAATTAAGTTGTTATTCGCTATTATTACCATTGTGATTGCAAGATCTTTTTCATAAACACCATTTACTCTTGTCATGGTAATATTCATTTGTGCTAGGATGTTTGCTTTTTTTGCTGCATCAGTTGTAGCTGTACCAATAAACAAGGCTCCATATTCTCCGTTGCATGACAGAGCCAATCTATAGGTTCTTAATTTGCTGTCATTTGTTGCCTTGGGTGTTGTGATTTTTTCATCGGAATGGATTGGTTCCCCTGTCAAACTACATTCAAAATCGTCAGCGGCGGTTCTAATCATATCTTTTTTGCGGTAAACCATATAATTAGAAAAATCGTTTGTATAAGGATCAATGAAATTAGTTTCATCATCCCCATCGAAAATCATCCCGTACAAGCCTCTTTGATATGAAACACTAAATCTTATTGATTTAAGTTTATTATCAATTCCTTGTGCTGCATAGGAATAAATTCCAGGGTATTTTGCTGCTAATAAAGGATCCATAACTGGAGCTTCAACTACACTATATCTATCAAAGCCTCCTTCTGTGTTAGGAAAACTAATAATAAGTTGTTTTCCACCATTTGCCGCTCCTCTCATCGGAGCTGTTCTAAGTGTTTGGCAAAAATTCGTGTAATCGAGAGAATAAACATCGAATTTTGTAACTTCTACTTTATTTATGATAATTTCTTTTTCATTGATTTTGGATTCGGACTTTTTCCAAAAGTTTTGCCCTTGAGAAATACTACCAAATGCCAGTAATAATGCGGAAATTAGGAATAAATTTCTTTTCATATAATTTTAGTTAAAAGGTTTTAGTCGCCTAAAGTAATATTTGAAAAGAGAAATTACAAGTTTTTTAACATTTTTTGTTGAAAAACAATCGATTAATGATTAATATCAGGCATTTATGGCTTTTTCTTTCGTGTCTCTAGGGATAATTATTGATCTTTGAAAATCAACCTCATCATTAAAAAGTTTTCGATAGGTAATATGTTTTTTTGCGAAAACGGCACCAACAGATTCGTGTAAAGCTCTCATTTTGGGGTTAAAATCACCAACCCATGAAAGCTCAAGCTCTGTATAGTGAGGTTTGGTATCCATAACTTTTTGAAGATTGTAAAAAATCCCTGATTCAATTCCTGATTTTTGAAATTTTGGAACAACTCCCATTATGGTAATTCTTCCACGTGTCATGGTTTTTTTCTTTTTTAAATATAGGAATTTTAACTTATTCCAAAGATTTAATTTTCCATTTAAATGTTTCAAAATTTGATTGACATCTGGAAATAAAATTAAAAAAGCAATTGGTTTCCCCTCGCTGTATGCAAACCATATCATTTCGGGATCAATTATCGATTTAGCTTTAATTAATATCTTTCGGAGAACGTCTTCATCTATTGGTGTGAAGTTTTCATGAAAAGCCCATGCAGTATCATAAACTTCTTTAAAATCTGCAATATATTTTTCGGCATTTTTAAAATCCAAATGCTCAAAACTATATTCTATTTTCTTACTAATCCAATCTGCAATTTTCCAAAATCTTTCCGGAAAAGGCTTGGTCAGATCTAAATGATTACTTACTTGTTCGAAATAGAATTTGAATCCATATTTCTCGAAAAGATCTTTATAATAAGGTTTATTATATGGCATGCCGTAAGCTGGGTGAGTATATCCTTCAACAAGTAATCCCCAGAAATTGTCATTTTCACCAAAGTTTATTGGCCCATCCATTGCTTCCATGCCTCTTTCGGAAAGCCAATTTTTGCATTTATCAAACAAAGTAAACGCCGCTTTTTCATCATTAATGCATTCAAAGAAACCCATACCTCCTGTAGGCTGATCGAAGTTAAATGCTTTCTTTTTATTAATAAAAGCAGCAACCCTGCCAATTAACTTATTATCTTCATCCTTCATAATCCAACGGCAGGCTTCTCCATTTTTGAAGAATACATTTTCAGAAGGATCAAAAATACTTTCAATTTCAGCATCAAGAGGGCAAACCCAAATATTATCACCTTTATAAATTATCTTTCCCGCTTCCAAAAATTCCCTTGCAGTTTTTTTATCCGTCACTTCGATAACTTTCATAGTTTTTTCAATTTGAGCATTAAATCCTGGTGTTGCAAACCTACAAATTTTTATAATATTTTTTTTAATATACCATATTAAAAACTGTTTTATTCTGAAAAAAATTAAAAAATGATCATTGCATTATACTTTTTATTGGAGTAGTTCGTTTGTCTTTTTTGTAAAATTGACGTACGTTTGCATTTCAAAACAGCAATTAATGAAGTTGAAGAAGTTAAATCTATTTATTTTAAAATCATATTTAGGACCATTTGTAATGACCTTCTTTATTTCATTATTCATATTGCTAATGCAATTTGTTTGGAAATATATTGATGATTTGGTTGGTAAAGGTTTTGAATGGCACATTATAGCTCGCTTACTTTTTTATGCCTCATCTACTTTTGTTCCTTTGGCATTACCCCTTGCAATTTTGCTATCTTCACTTATGACTTTTGGAAATCTTGGCGAAAATTATGAATTGGTTGCCATGAAATCTGCAGGTATTTCGCTTCAAAAAGCAATGAGACCACTCATAATAACAGCAATTTTAATTTCTATAGGCGCTTATTATTTTTCCAATATTGTATTGCCTATAGCGAATCTTAAAATGGGAACCTTATTGTATGATGTTAGGGAGCAAAAACCTGCAGTAAATATAAAAGAGGGTGTTTTTTATAAAGAAATTGATGATTTTGTTATTAAAGTTGGA
>JACAAW010000214.1 GCA_013377115.1 Bacteroidota bacterium
CAGTTTGAGCAATTGAATTATTTATTATTCCAAAAAATAAAATTAAGATTAGAATTGAGAATAAATTTTTTTTCATCTTTTTATTTGATTAGGATTCGATTAAATTTCAAAAAAAATAATTTTGGAAGCGAAATATAAAACAAACCTTCGAAAAAAACAAGAAGAAATTGACATAATCGCTTTGTTTTTAATAAATAAAAAAATATCATGATTCGTTGAATCTGCTATACAAATAAAGTTTTTTTGTATACAAAAAGAGCCCGCAAAATTCTGTGGGCTCTTTTTTATTTAAATTTTCAAAAAAATTACTTTTGAATGATTACTTTTTTTGTGACAGATGAGTTGCTTGTTGTAATTCTTATAGAATATATTCCGTTTTCAATCTGATTCAAATTTAATTCTTGTCTGTCTGAATTGTGTATTTTTTTCGAATAGACAATTTGCCCAATTGCATTAAATACTTCTATTTCTGCTTTGCTACAAATAGAATTTAACTGAATAACAAAAATTCCATTTGTTGGATTCGGGAAAATACTGAAATTGTTACCTTCGAATTCATTAATTCCAGAAACATCAGGGGTAATGGTGAAATTGGTATTTGAAATATCGAAGAAAATATTATTTGAACCTTTTACCATAACTCTGCATGTTGAAAATGGAACATTAGGAACGGTTATAGCTTGGATTCCATCATTTGGTGTATTTGCAATAATTGTGTCAGGATAAGTATATCCACCATCATGAGAAAGCAAAATATCGACATTAGAACAATTTACTGGAGCAACATCTGTTCCGGCAACATTCCATTTAACGGTATCAATAGTGCCTCCTGCCCAAGAAATTGGTGTTGTTGGATCTGTTACAATAAATGGACCAGAAGTTCCATCAACGGTAACTTTCATTAAGTCATTTGCTGTTTGTCCACCTCCAATTTTATTATCTCTAACTACTAGAGAAAAATTTAATGTTCTTCCAACAGAAGGAACAACTTCATAAGCAGGAGTTAAATTATTCATGACAATTGAGGTCATTTTTGGAAAGTATCTAAGTGGACTTGCTGTTCCTTTTATGGAACGAAACAATGGTCCTACAGCCCAAGTTGAAACTGGTGCAGTAGAGGCAGGAGCCTGTGCGGCATCATTTTGTTCCCAAGTATATGTTAACGGGTCTCCATCAGGATCGGTTCCAACTCCAGTTAATACAAAAGCAGTTGATTTAGGAATTGTATAATCTAAACCAGCATTTGCAGTTGGTGGAAGGTTGGTAATAGGAATTATTTGGGCACAGGTAGAGCATGTTCCTGTTTGAACTCTGGCAGAAATATCTCGGATATTTACATAGGCAAAATAATCATCACTATGAGCTTGTATATTATAGCTGCAAATTCCAGCATAACCCATGATTGTGCTACCACTTGTTGGTTCAACTTCAGTTGTTCCGCTTCCGCTTCTGCTGCATGTATTCATAGTGTGATATCCTCCAAATTGATGTCCCATTTCATGTGCAACATAATCAATATAAAAGGCATCTCCAGTTGGGCTCGACATTCCTGTCATTCCACGACCTTTATGAGTTCCAGATTGAGAACTAGAAAGACAAACACAACCTATACATCCTGCATTTCCACCACCATCAGTGTTGAAATTATGTCCAATATCGTAATTTGCAACTCCAATTGCTGCGTCAATTACCTGGGCAGTTTTTGTATTGTACTCGCCAGACCAAGGATCAGCTGTGGTACTTCCAAAATAGATAATTAAATCATTATTTGGAATAATTTCCATTGTAATAGCAAGGTCTTTTTCATAAACTCCATTTACTCTCGTCATAGCAATATTCATTTGAGCAAGTATGTTTGCAATTTTTTGAGCATCTGTAGTAGCTGTTCCGATAAATAAGTTTCCATATTCAGCATCACAACATAAGGCCAATCTATATTTTCTTAATTTACTATCGTTAGTGGTGTTAATAGATTTTCCTTTTTCTATTGATGAATTTATTGATTCATCTGTTGTGCATTCAAAATCTTGAGCAGAGGTTCTAATCATATCGCTTTTGGCATATACCATATATTCAGTTAAATCAGTAGAGTAGGGGTCAATAAAATTGGTTCCATTATCTCCATCAAATACCATCCCTGATAATCCTCTTTGGTAAGACACGCTAAACCTAATTGATTTTGATGGATCATCAATCCCTTGTCCAGCATATGATTTTATTCCAGGATATTTTGCTGCCAAATCTGGGTGCATCACTGGAGCTTCCACCACATTATATTTTACAAAATGGCCATCAGTGTTTGGGAAACTTATTATCAGTTGTTTCCCATTTGAGTTTTCTCCTCTCATTGGCGCACCATTTAAGGCTTTATTGAAATTTTGTAAATCTAATTGATAAACATTGAAATTGATTACTTCCACTTTATTAGAAAATATTTCTTTTCCTTTGGCTAATTGATCAGATTTTACCCAATAGTTTTGACTTTGTGCAAAACTGATAAAGCAAAAAGTCAAAATTACGATCGTAATTATTTTTGTTTTCATAGGAGGTTGGTTTTTAATTAATATTCTAAATTACTGCAATAATTTGGAAATCCGACTATCATTGATTTCAATCATAAAAAAAAACGTCCGAAATTACTTCGGACGTCTTCCCTAATTGGAAAAAATTACTTCTGAATTACAATTTTTTGAGTTGATGATGAATTTGAAGTTGTAATTCTTATTGAATAAACTCCATTAGCTAAATTGTTCAAATTGCATTCTATTTTATTTGAATTAATCAATTCTTTTTTAAATACGATTTGACCAATAGCATCAAATAATTCAATTTTTGCTTTTTCATTATTTGAATTTAATTGTACAATAAAATTGCCATTGGTTGGATTTGGGAATATGCTAAAACTAGTTTCATTAATATTCTCAATACCAGTAATAACAATGATAATGGTGTTAGATGTATCAGAAACACAACCAAATTGATCAGTTACAATAACATAATAGCTTCCAGAAACAATTGGAGTATAAGTTTGATTTGTTCCACCTCCAATTGGTGCCCCTAAATTTGCAAAATACCATTGATTTCCGTTTGGATTATCAGAATTTAATGTGAAACCAGTTTGTGTAATTACAGGAGTGGCAGGAGTAGGATGAACAGTCATTGTTACTGAATTTGAATTTACAGTTGGACTTGTTGAACAAGCTAATGAAGTAGTCATAATACAACTTATAATATCATTATTCGCAACAGTAGGATTTGTATAGGTATTACCAGTTCCAACGCTTGAACCATTTAAGAACCATTCGTAAGTTGGAGTTCCTCCATTGGTTGGTATTGCATTATATACTACTGGTGTTCCATTACAAATTGATGTTGAAGATGCAGATATGCTAACCAAAGGAGTAACCGTTGAATTAACAACCATTGTAACATTATTCGAGGTTGCAGTTGAGGATGAAATACAACTTTCATTTGAGGTCATGATACATGAAATAACATCATTATTTGAGAGAGATGAACTTGAATAAGTGGTTCCAGTTCCTGAATTTACGCCGTTTAGTAACCATTGATATGTTGGTGTTCCTCCGTTTGTTGGATTTGGAGTAAAAATAACATTTGTTCCAGAACAAATTGAAGTTGCTGATGTCGAAATACTAACCAAAGGAGTTACGGTTGAATTTACTGTTATGCTTACAGAGTTAGATGTAGCTGTAGGAGTGGTGGCGCAAGTGAGGGAACTTGTCATTATACATGTTACAATATCTCCATTATTTAAAGAACTGTTTGTATAAGTTGCACCAGTTGCGATATTTGTACCATTTAACTTCCACTGATATGTTGGAGTTCCACCATTTGTTGGAGTTGGAGTAAACAATACTGAAGTTCCAGAACAAATCGAAGTTGCAGAGGCAGCGATGGCAACAGAAGGAGCAACCGAACCAGAAACACTTATTGTAATTGCATTTGAAGTTGCAGTTGATGAGGTTAAACAAGAAGCTGTTGATGTCATGATGCATGTTACCAAATCACCATTGTTTAAAGTACTGCTTGTATAAGTTGCACCAGTTGCGATATTTGCTCCATTTAATTTCCATTGATATATTGGAGTTCCTCCATTTGTTGGACTTGGAGTAAAAGTTACAGAAGTTCCGTTACAAATAGAAGTTGCAGATGCTGAAATGCTTACTGAAGGTGTAACTGTTGGATTAACAATCATTGTGATAGCATTCGATGTTGCAGTTGGTGTTGATGGACAAGTAACAGTTGAAGTCATCACGCATGTAACAATATTTCCAGTTGCTAATGTTGTACTTGTATAAGTTGCACCAGTTCCAACATTTGTTCCATTAACTTTCCATTGATAAGCTGGTGTTCCTCCATTTGTTGGAGTGGGAGTGAAAGTTACTGCTGTTCCAGGGCAAATTGTGGTTGCTGAAGCAGAAATGCTTATTGCTGGTGTTACCGTTGGATTTACTGTCATTGTGACTGAATTTGAAGTAGCGGTTGGTGTGCTTGGACAAGCTACTGTTGTAGTCATTACGCATGTAACAATATTTCCGGTTGCTAATGTTGTACTTGTATAAGTTGCACCAGTTCCAACATTTGTTCCATTAA
>JACAAW010000215.1 GCA_013377115.1 Bacteroidota bacterium
TTCTATGATGCAGATGTTGATCAAATTCATCAAAAAATATATTTTGCTCATTATTGGGGGATATATAGTATGAATTACGATGGTTCGGCATTTGATACACTTGTTTATAGTTCATCTGGTGGATATAGTGACGGAGTTGCAGTTGATGCTGTCGGAGGATATGTATATTGGTCGGCAAAGTACGAATATAAAATTTATCGTTCAGATTTAAACGGGGATAACATTACAACTATTTTTAACACAACCGGTTATCCAACTGATGTTGATTTAGATTTAGTTAATAACAAAATATATTTTGGTCAATGGTTTACTGGTGCAAGAGGCCTTTATAGTATTGATTTGAATGGGACTAACCTTAATACAATAATTACATCGGGGTATGATGTGCATTTTATTGGTTTAGATTTGGTAAATAGTAAGATTTATTTTTCGGACGATGCTCAGGCCAAATGCCGACGTGTAAATTTTAATGGAACAAACGATACTCTTATTTATAACTTTCAAGCTGGAGGTTTTTTTGTTGATGCTGCTAATTCGCTATTATACACATCCAATACAAACAATAATAATATTGTGGTATCAAATTTAAATGGAGGCAATTCGAGTAATATCTTCCCCCCTTCTACATTAGCAGCACCATTCGGACCTTTATTGTTTTCAATCTGTACTCCAATTACTTTTTCTCAATCGCCAACTATATGCACTGGACAAAGCATAACCGTTGGAAATAGTACATATACGACAAGTGGAACTTATATTGATACATTGACTGCGGTGAACACTTGTGATAGTATTGTTACCACTAATTTGACCGTAAATCCAATGCCTGATTTAAGTACTACATTAGGTGGAGTAATCATTACTGCTAATCAAAATGGTGGAACATATCAATGGATTGATTGTAGTGACAGTTCAGCAATAGGTGGGGCAACCAATCAAAGTTATACGGCTACGACAAATGGAAATTATGCAGTAATTATAACACTGAATAGTTGTTTAGATACTTCGCTTTGTGTAAATGTAAACACTGTCGGAATAGTTGAAACAGCAAAAAATAATCAACTTGCTATTTATCCGAATCCATTTTCTTCACAGACAGTTTTGCAGACAGATAATATTGTCAAAAATGCAACTCTCACGGTGTACAATTCTTTCGGTCAGATAGTAAAACAAATAAAAAATATTTCTGGTCAAACAATTATTTTCCACCGAGACAATTTATCAAGTGGGCTATATTTTATTCAATTGACGGAAGAAAATACAATTATCATATTGAACAAATTAGTAATCATTGACTAACAAAGTTGAAAAGAAGCAACGAAACGCTAATCGAGTAGACGGCTCCGCCAACTTCCGTTAGCGGAGTGCGCCTCTCACACCACTGTACGTACGGTTCTCGTATACAGCGGTTCATTAAGATGTGGAGCAATTTTCTCGTAATAAGTAAGCATAGCCACATAACCTCTCTTGCGTAAGCGTTCTAAAGTAATAGTTGTTGTTAGGATTGGTGATTGTGCAACTGCCCATCCACCCATTCTTGTTCTACTCCATTGGTAAGCATGGTCGTGGTCAACTCCCAATCGTATAAGGTTTTTCCTTTTTCGTTCGGGCTTCTTCCAATTCTTCCAAATACAATACCTCAAACGATTGCGTAGCCATCCATCTAAGTCCTTGAGTTTACTATAGATATTAGCCAAACGGTAGTACCCAAGCCAACCTCGTTGGACTTCTTTCAATCTTTGAATACGTTCGTTAAAGGAACATGGTGTAGTTTTTCTTGTGATAATTTTGAGTTTCTGTTTGAGCGATTTCCAACCTTTTTCACTTACTACCAACTGGTATTTGCCTTTTTCTCCTTTCACAAAAGTGGGAACGAATCCGAACCCAAGTATTGTGAAGTGAACAGGTTTGCGTATTCCGCTTTTCTCCCGATTGATTGGTAATTTCAGTTTATTCTTTAGGAACAAATAGATTTTATTACCTGCCTCTTGGGCTCTTAGACTTCCTTTTGTCAAAATACAAAAGTCGTCGGCATAGCGGACATAGCGTAGTCCCAGTTTTTCCATTTCTTTGTCCAGTTCATTCAACATGATATTAGACAATAGTGGACTTAATGGACTTCCCTGCGGTACGCCTTTTCTGCGTTTGACTAATTTTCCATTTATTAAAATGGGTGCTCTCAACCATTTGCGGATAAGACGTAACGTAAGAAGGCATTTTACCTTGCGATACAATAATTGCAGCAGAATACAATGGTCAACTTCATCAAAGAAGTTCTTCAAGTCAATATCAACAATGCGTTGATAACCTGAATTGATGTATTCTTGTGCTTTCAATACCGCTTGTTGGGCATTGCGATTGGGGCGAAAACCGTAACTATAGTTCTCGAACTCCATCTCAAATTTTATCGCTAATACCTGTGCAACCGCTTGTTGTAAAAGTCGGTCAGCGACTGTGGGAATGCCTAAAAGTCGGGTTTTCCCATTGCTCTTGGGTATTTCTACCCCCAAGATGGCTTGGGGCAAGTATTTACCTTGACGTAATTCGGATTCTATACGTTCCCTATTATTTGTTAGGTATTGGTATAGTTCCTTAACTGTCATACCATCCACGCCTGCAGAACCTTTGTTCGACACAACTTGGCGATAGGCTTGCATTACGTTTCTTCTGTTTAATACTTGTTCAATCATTTCGTTTTGTTTACTTCTTTTGTTCTGTTCCGCTTATAACAAGGCTATCAAATATAGGCGAATCCTTGTTTAATTTAGAACATCTTAATGTTCGGTCCTTCGCAGTTTTCGTGAGGCTTCTGTATCTTTTATTACAACTCGTTTCATCTGTTACTATGACTTCTGCTGACTTCTTGACTCGTAGAAAACTAATCTATTTCAAGACCTCCCCTGGTAAGAGCTTTTTCCTTCATCCAATTACTGCGGAATCTACATACTTGTTCTTTTGGTATTCTTCGGGCTTCACAAAGCTGTGATTGCTCACCCGAACAAATATGCCTCATATTCCGTTTCTGTTCGTCAGTACCAGATTTTGCAGGCTCGCTTCCTTCAGTGCATACTTCGCAGTAAGCCACCTTGCGACTTGCTAATGCTTCGAGGCGTTACCCTCGCACATAAGGGATTTGCACCCTCTGGAAAAATTACACCCGTTTTGTTTCTATAAGTTTTATTTGTATTTTTGATATTTTTATAGAGCTTTCGACGGGTGTGCTCTGCTCATGCAGGGCACACACAGCACCTACAAGAAATTGGCGGTTCAGTGCTCCGCAGACAGTTTTGTGGTTAATCAAACACTGGTTCTCCGCATCAACATTTGTGGTAAAAATCGCCAACTTCTTGTAGCTGCAAACCGTTATACACAAGGCAAGGAAACCATCGAAAATAATATCTTTGTAGAAATATTTAATCAAAACTTGATAGTGAAGCATTTTATTGACACACGTTCGACAGATTAAAAATAAAATTTAGTTTTTTTGGCTAACACACGAAAAAAAGAAATATTAATTAAATTATAAAAAATGACAGATGCGAGTAAATATGTTTCTAAAAGTGATTTTCATCATGGGAAACAATTTGTTAAAATAAATAAGCATATTGATACTTGCTTGACATTATTAGAACGGCTTATTTTATATAATAACGAATGTAGAAATATTGTTGCAGAGAAGCTTAATATCCCTGACCACATCAAAGACTATAGGCTTGACCAATTTGGTTATTATGAAAATACTCTTAGAAGTGTTTATTATAGTTGTTTTTCATTAAAATATATCTATGACATCAGCACTTTTATGAATTTCAAAAGAATTGAAAATACTATTGGTGAAACATTAGATAATCAAATAAGATATATCACTTTTACATCAATAGTAAAAATGTCGAGCATTTTTGAATTTACGAGGAAGGTTTATGAGAAAAATATTACTCGCAAAAATTATTTTGACAACTTAATAAAGAAATATTCTGACAAAGGTGTTTCTTTAAAACTATTAAGTGATTTTCGTAATACTATTCACAGCAATGGTATTTGGAACCCAGATAATAAAAAAGACACCTTGCAATATTACTTAAGAGAAGGAATCCAAATAATAATGCCTGGTGAACATTTCAAGTATGACAATTGGCAAATATATAGGATATTTAAAGACTGCTTAGAGCTTAATAAAATTATGGCATTAGACAACGAAGCATTACGAGTTAGAGAAACAAGACTTGAAATAAATGGACAAAAATTATATGCTTTAAAAACAGACATTACAGAACGTGAAATGGATAACATATTTAATAAAAATAATAAAAAATAATAAAATTCCTGTGCCTGATTTTATAGTGTTTAAATGAATACAACATTGAACCTTGACCAATCTAACAATTAGACAAACAATTAAACCATAAAAACAAAAAATATTATGAAAAAAACATTTTTTTCTCTGACATTCATTTTTATTACAAGTTTAGTTTTCGGACAAGATAAACTTTTAAATATCCTGCCTTTAAAAGACGGTATAGTTACCTACACAGGTGTCGTTCAAGTTGACAGCGTTAAAAAGGAAGAGTTATTT
>JACAAW010000216.1 GCA_013377115.1 Bacteroidota bacterium
ATGGCTTTTTGCCAGAATGGTGAAATAGCAGAAAGGCCAAAATATGCCCCAAGATCAGATAAAAGCCGAAATATTACAGATTTGAAAGGCAAACAAGGTTTGTGGAAAGTCTATTCATGGGAAAGAATATTAATATCAGAAACAACCTATCTCAATGATATTAGGCATGGACCCTGTACAAAATATTTTTCTTTTAGTGGATTAATTCGAGAGGAATCCAATTATGTTTTTGGGAAAAAAGACGGTAGTTATAAGAATTATTATAATAATGGTCAGGTGAATTCTGAAGGCACTTATAAGGATGGAAAAAAAACAGATAGATGGGTTTCTTATTATAAAACAAGCGGAGAAAAAAGATCAGAAGGAAACTACCTTGAAAATAAAAAAACGGGTATTTGGAATTTTTATAATTCAAGAGGAGTGCCAAGATCTTCAGGTGCTTACCAGAATGACTTAAAAGTTGGGCCATGGGTGACATTGGATTCTGATGGAAAAGTTATTTTAGCTGAATATGTTAATGGTGTTCTGAAAGTGAAGGAACCCAAAATCCTACCCAAGAAAATCAAATAAATAGCTAAAATGTATTTCAGAATTAAATATTCGTTTATCTTTGAAACGAATATTCATTAGCTACATATAAGACTATGAAAAAGAGCAAATTATTCTTAATTGGATTGATAAATTTGATTTTTTTATCGTTTGTCAATGCACAGGAAAATGCATTTGTTTCGGGAAATTTAGATTTTTTGAAACAAGAAAAAGCGTTTTTCATTGATTTTTCATATGATCAAATGGCAGTTGGCGATTTTAGAACGGAAAGTGATTATATTCAGAAAAAAGTGTCCGAACAAAATAATACTGAACCAGGAAAAGGTGATAAGTGGTTGGTGAAATGGAATAGAAAAAAGGGCAGTCAATTTGAACCAAATTTCATCACCTATTTTAATAAAAAAGCAAAAAAGATTGGAGTAAAAGTTGATTCCACAGCAACCAACTCAAAATACACTATTTTAGTAAAACCATATTATTTAGAGGAAGGTTGGGATGTTGTAGTTAACTCAAAACCTGCGATTGTGCGACTACAAATTATTGTTTTTGAAACAATAGATAAAAATAAACAAATTGCAGAATTTAGAATAACTGGTGAATATTATAAAGGTGGGCCCATGGCCGGAGGAGCTTTGGCGTTTCAAGAAGCTGGAAAAACCTTTGCAAAATTTCTTATAAAAACTATGAAAAGAATGAGTAAGTAGAAAAAAACACTACTTCTTTACAATCCTAATTTCAACCCTTCTGTTCATTTGTCTTTCTTCCTCGTTTCGTTCTCTGGTTAATGGTTTTGTATGTCCAAAACCCTTGTGGGAAAGTCTGTTTTTCTCAATTCCATTTTTTGTAAGAAAACTAAAAACGGTTAAAGCTCTTTGTCCCGACAAATTTTCAGGATCGCCTTTTGTACAGCAAATATGGCCTTCAATGCAAATTTCTAAAGATGGATTGTCCTGCATTACTTTTAATAATTCATTCAAGGGTTCTTTGGCTTCGGGCAAAGGAATTGGCGATCCATTAAAAAAATTAATATTTCGAAGTGCTATTGTCCCACCAACTTTAGCAGTATCAATAAACGAGGCAATGATGGTTTTCTTGATAATTGGCTTAATAACCGTATCAACTTTTACAACTTTTACGATTTCTTTGATTATAGGAATGAGTTTGATAGAAATTTCAACACGGCGATTTTTCCCCCAATCTTTTCCAGAATATTTTGGTTTTGTTTCACCAAAGCCATAAACTAAAATTGAATCCGTTTTAATATTTTGACTCAAAAAATATTTTTCAACAGCATGAGCACGTTGTAATGATAAATCATAATTAAATTTCTCATCTCCAATGCTGTCGCAATACCCAGAAATGGTAATGAAAGTTTTATTTTCAGCTTGGATTTTTTTACAAAAACTTCCCAAAACATTTATTGAAGCTGCTGACAATGAGTCTTTCCCAGAATCAAAATAAATTTCATTCACGAAAGTTTTTTGAGCAAAACAATGAATTCCAAATAATAAAAAGAAAAACAGAATTAGTTTTTTCATAATTGAGAGTTGATATTTAATAACTCCAAATGTAAAACTTTTATTATTTAATTTTCAAATAAGTGTTACATATTCCTTCTATATTGCCCGCCAACATCATACAATGACTTTGTAATTTGTCCGATGGAACAATATTTTGAAATTTCCATAATCTTATTGAAAAGGTTTTCGTTTTTCAATGCACTGTGTTTTAAGTCTTCGAGCAAATGTTCTAGTTTTTCTTCGTGCAATTTATGAAGTTGGTCAAGCATATCAATTTGATATTGCTTTTCAGTTTCGGTAGAACGAATTACCTCGCCAGGAATTAAAGTTGGAGAGCCATCACCAGACAAAAATGTATTTACGCCCATTATTGGTAATTCTCCTGTGTGTTTTAAGGTTTCGTAGTACAAAGACTCGTCCTGAATTTTGCTTCTCTGATAAGCTGTCTCCATGGCTCCTAAAACACCGCCTCTTTCTGAGATTCTTTCAAATTCTGCCAAAACAGCTTCTTCAACCAATTCGGTAAGTTCTTCAATGATAAATGAACCTTGTATCGGATTTTGGTTTTTTGCCAAGCCCAATTCATGATTGATGATCATTTGTATCGCCATTGCTCTGCGAACCGATTCTTCAGTTGGAGTTGTAATTGCTTCATCGTATGCATTGGTGTGTAAGGAATTGCAATTATCGTAGATTGCATACAATGCCTGAAGTGTTGTTCTAATATCGTTAAAACCAATTTCCTGTGCATGTAACGAACGACCAGATGTTTGAATATGATATTTTAATTGTTGTGAACGGGCATTGGCTTTGTATTTGTTTTTCATCGTTTTTGCCCAGATAGAACGTGCTACGCGGCCAATAACTGAAAATTCAATGTCAATTCCATTCGAGAAAAAGAAGGATAAATTTGGTGCAAACTTATCGATGTCCATTCCACGGGACAAATAATATTCTACATAAGTAAAGCCATTTGCAAGGGTAAATGCTAATTGCGAAATAGGATTGGCGCCAGCTTCGGCAATGTGATAACCAGAAATAGAAACAGAATAAAAGTTTCTAACGTTGTTATTGATGAAATATTCCTGAACGTCGCCCATTAATTTCAACGAAAAATCTGTTGAAAAAATACAGGTATTTTGTCCTTGATCTTCTTTTAAAATATCTGCTTGAACCGTTCCTCTAACCGAAGCCAAAGTGCAAACTTTAATGTTTTCATAAACGTCTTTTGGTAATACCATATCGCCAGTTACACCAAGCAACATCAATCCTAAGCCATTATTGCCTTCTGGAAGATCTTCCTGATAACGTGGTCTTGCAATACCTTTCTTTTTATAGATTTCTTCAATCTTTTGTTCTACTTCTTTTTCGAGACCTTTTTCTTTGATATAAACTTCGCATTGTTGATCAATGGCGGCATTCATAAAATATCCAACCATAATTGGAGCTGGACCATTGATGGTCATTGATACCGAAGTACTTGGATCTGATAAATTGAAACCAGAATACAATTTTTTTGCATCATCCAAACAGCTGATTGAAACTCCCGAATTACCAATCTTTCCATAAATATCTGGACGAATATCAGGATCGTTTCCATAAAGTGTTACCGAATCAAAAGCTGTTGAAAGTCTTTTAGCTGGAAGTCCTTTAGAAAGATAATGAAACCGTTTATTGGTTCTTTCTGGTCCGCCTTCGCCAGCAAACATTCTGGTTGGATCTTCGCCTTCACGTTTGAAAGGAAAAACACCTGCCACATAAGGAAATTCGCCAGGAACATTTTCTTTTAAATTCCATTTTAAAATGTCGCCCCAGGCTTTATATTTTGGTAATGAAATCTTTGGTATTTGAAGATGTGAAAGTGTTTCGGTATGTGTTTTTATTTTTAATTCTTTGTCTCTAACTTTGAAAATATAGTATTCGTCTTTGTATGATTTTACCTTATTATCCCAATTATTGAGAATTTTCAAACTGCTGGCATCGATTGATTCCTTAACAGAATTGTATTTTGTTTCCAACTTTTCAATGATATCATTGTTTTCTGTGGCGCCATCTTTTCTCAAAGAATCAATTGTATTGGTAATGCTATAAAGGTTTTGTGCAATTTCGGCTTGTTCGTCTGTCCATTGATTATAACCTTTTACGGTTTCTGAAATCTCTGCCAAATAGCGAGTTCGTTGAGGTGGAATGATATAAATTTTATCTGGAATTTCGCCAGCTAATTTGGATTGAGAAATAAAATTCAATCCAGTTTTTTCATTAATTTTCAGAATCAAAGCATTGTAAAATTGATTTACTCCGGCATCGTTGAATTGAGATGCAATAGTTCCAAAAACAGGCATTTCTTCCAATTTTTGTTCAAAAAGTTGATGATTGCGTTGATATTGTTTTTTTACATCGCGCAAAGCATCTAAGCCACCGCGTTTATCAAATTTGTTTAAAGCAATAATGTCGGCGTATTCGAGCATGTCAATTTTCTCTAATTGAGAAGCGGC
>JACAAW010000217.1 GCA_013377115.1 Bacteroidota bacterium
ATAAAGCAAACTAAATTGATTATCAATTTTTAATAAATAATAACTTACAACATAAAACACCGATAACATGGAAAACATTAACTTGGTTGAATCATTTTCTGAGTTTAAAGAATTTAAGAACATTGACAGAGCGACAATGATGCGCATTTTGGAAGACGTTTTTAGAAATATGCTTGCTAAAAAATACGGAACTGCTGACAATTTTGATATTGTTGTAAATATTGACAAAGGTGACTTAGAAGTATTTAGAAATCGTATTATTGTAGAAGATGGTGAAGTTGAAGATGAAAACCAACATATTGCATATTCAGAAGCAATAAAAATTGAACCAGATTTTGAAATTGGAGAAGAAGTTTCAGAAGAAATAAAAATGCTCGATTTTGGAAGAAGAGAAATCCTTGCAATTCGTCAAAACCTTGCTTCAAAAATTCTTGATTTAGAAAAAGATAATGTTTATAAAAAATATAAAGAACGCATTGGTGATATTATTGCCGGTGAAGTTTACCAAGTTTGGAAAAAAGAAATTTTGATTTTGGACGACGAAGGTATTGAATTGCTTTTACCAAAAATAGAACAAATTCCTTCTGATTTTTACAGAAAAGGTGATTCTATTAGAGCGGTTGTTTCAAAAGTAGAAATGAAAAACAATACACCAGTTATTATTTTATCCAGAACTGCTCCAGAATTTTTGGAAAGACTTTTCGAAGCTGAAGTTCCTGAAGTTTTTGATGGTTTAATCACAATTAAAAAGATTGTTAGAGCTCCAGGTGAAAGAGCAAAAGTTGCAGTTGAATCTTATGACGATAGAATTGACCCAGTTGGTGCTTGCGTTGGGATGAAAGGTTCTAGAATTCATGGTATTGTTAGAGAATTGAAAAACGAAAATATTGATGTTATCAATTATACAAGTAATATTTCTTTGTACATTTCAAGAGCTTTAAGTCCAGCAAAAATATCCTCAATTAAAATTGACGATACCAATAAAACTGCTGAGGTCTTTTTAAAACCAGATCAAGTTTCATTGGCAATTGGAAAAGGCGGTTACAATATTAAATTAGCTGGAAAATTAACTGGTTATGAAATTGATGTATATCGTGATACTGATACAGATGTTGAGGATGTTGATCTTCAGGAATTCTCAGATGAAATCGATCAATGGATTATTGATGAATTTAAAACAATTGGTTGCGATACAGCAAAAAGCGTTTTAGATATCACTATTGATGAACTTGTTAAAAGAACTGATCTTGAAGAAGAAACAATTAAAGAAGTTATTAGAATATTAAAAGCTGAATTCGAATAAATTTCAACTTTTTCAAAATCATTGCAGAACAGAATAAAAGAATATTTAAAATTTATATATGACAGAAAGTGTAGCAGCAACAAGACTCAGTAAAGTTGTAAAAGAATTTAATGTTGGGATCAATACAGTGGTTGAATTTCTTTCAAAAAAAGGGATTTCAATTGATTCTAATCCAAATACCAAAATTCCTCACGACGCATATGAGTTGCTTGTAAAAGAATTTCAGTCTGAAAAAAGTGCAAAAGAAGAATCGAAAAACGTTGGTATCGGAGTTGCTCGCAAGGAAACTCTTTCCATGGAAGATTCTAAACCTGTAAGAGAAGTTCGCGAAGAGGTTGAAAAAGAAGAATTGATTATTAAAACCAATTCGAACTTTCAAGTTGAATCTGAAACAGAAATTAAAAAAGCTCCAGAATCTAAAATAAAGATTTTAGGAAAAATGGACGTTGATGATTTAAATTCAAAAGGCAAGAAAGCAAAACCTGCTTCAGAGAAAGAAGATTTAAAGAAGGAAGAATCAAAAACGGTTGAACCAAAAAAGATAGAAGCTGAAAAAACGGTTGAATTAAAACAGGAAACTAAAGATTCAAAAGTTGAAACAAAAGAAAACCCAACAGAAACTGAAAAGCCTGCTGTAAATCAAAAAGCAGAAAAAGAGGATAACTTTTATGAGCCAGAAGTTGATTTCGAATCTCATATTAAAGTTATTGGGAAAATCGATTTGTCTGCAATGAATACTAAGGTAAAACCTGCAAAGAAATCAAAAGAGGAAAAAGATGAAGAGAGAAAAGCAAAGAAAATTGAACATTCTTCTAAAAAACCATCAAGTAGAAAAGTTATTGAAAATCCAGAAACTGAAACTCCAGAAATTATTCCTTCTGAAGATAAAGCAGTTGAAGTGCCTGTAAATACAACAAAAGAAGTTGAAAGGCCAGTGAATTTCATGAAAACTGAAACCAAGAAATTGGATGGCCCAACAATTTTAGGAAGAATGGACCTTCCCGTTAAAGAAGATCCAAAAAAATCTGCGGCCAATGCTAATGACGCTTTGCGTAAAAAGAAAAAAAGAAAAAGAATTAAAAAAGATAATAGACCGGCCGAAAATACAGTTGCCACTGATGCAGCAAAAACGGATAAACCAGCTTTAAATTCTGCTGGTGGAACCAACCCTCGTTTTAAAGATAATAAATTCAGAAAGCCATTTGCAAAACCTGAAGTAAATCAAGAGGATATTCAAAAACAAATTAAGGAAACTTTGGCCCGCTTAAGTGGTGCAGGGAAGTCCAAAGCCTCCAAACATAGAAGAAATAAAAGGGAACTCGTTGGTCAACAAGAAAGAGAAAAAATTGAACTTGACGAAGAAAGCAAAAAAACAATTAAAGTTACTGAGTTTGTTTCTGCAAACGAATTAGCGATAATGATGGATGTTCAAGTAACTCAAATCATCTCAACATGTATGAATCTTGGAATTTTTGTTTCAATCAACCAACGTTTAGATGCAGAAACCCTTTCAATTGTTGCCGATGAATTTGGTTTCAAAGTTGAATTTGTAAGTGTTGAAGTTCAGGAAGCAATTAAAGAAGAAGAAGACAAACCAGAAGATCTTATTTTCAGAGCTCCAATTGTTACCGTAATGGGACATGTGGATCATGGGAAAACTTCTTTGCTAGATTATATCAGAAAAGCAAATGTAATTGCTGGTGAAGCTGGAGGAATTACTCAACATATTGGTGCATACGAAGTTACACTTGAAAATGGAAAAAATATTACATTTTTAGATACTCCAGGTCACGAAGCTTTCACCGCAATGCGTGCCAGAGGTGCTCAAGTTACCGACGTTGCAATTATTGTTGTAGCTGCTGATGATAATGTGATGCCACAAACTATTGAAGCAATTAACCATGCTCAAGCTGCTGGCGTTCCAATTGTTTTTGCAATTAATAAAATTGATAAACCAGGAGCAAATCCTGAAAAGATTAAAGAAGAATTATCCAAATTAAATATTTTAGTAGAAGATTGGGGTGGTAAATATCAAAGTCAGGAAATTTCTGCCAAAAAAGGAATCAATGTTGAACTTTTATTAGAAAAAGTTTTACTTGAAGCTGAACTTTTAGATTTAAAAGGAAATCCAACCAAAAGAGCTTCAGGAACTGTTATTGAATCTCAACTTGATAAAGGAAGAGGTTATATTTCTACCGTTCTTATTCAAAATGGAACTCTGAAAAATGGAGATATTGTTTTAGCTGGATGTTGTTATGGAAAAGTTAAAGCGATGTACAACGAAAGAAATGTTGGAGTGAAAGACGCAGGTCCTTCTTGCCCAGTTCTAATTCTTGGATTAAATGGTGCACCTCAAGCGGGAGACATGATTAATGTTATGGATGATGAGCGTGAAGTAAAATCTATCGCAACAAAACGTTTACAATTACAAAGAGAGCAAGGTTTGAGAACTCAAAAACACATTACTCTTGATGAAATTGGAAGAAGAATCGCAATTGGAGATTTCAAAGAACTTAATATTATCGTTAAAGGTGATGTTGATGGATCAATTGAAGCTCTTACCGATTCATTATTGAAATTATCTTACCAAGAAGTACAAGTAAACGTTATTCATAAATCAGTTGGACAAGTTACCGAATCCGATGTATTATTAGCGTCTGCTTCAAATGCAATTATTATTGGATTCCAGGTTCGCCCTTCTTTGAGTGCTAGAAAACTTGCAGAACAAGAACAAATTGATATTCGTTTATACTCAATTATCTACAATGCTATCAATGAAATTAAATCGGCAATCGAAGGTATGTTATCTCCTGAAATTGAAGAGAAAATTACATGTAATATTGAAATTAGAGAAGTATTTAGCGTAACCAAGGTTGGTAATGTTGCTGGTTGTATGGTTTTGGATGGAAAAGTTAATAGAAATACAAGAATTCGTTTAATACGCGATGGTATTGTTTTGTATACAGGCGAATTAGGGTCATTAAAGCGTTTTAAAGATGATGTTAAAGAAGTTAACTCAGGATATGAATGTGGATTAAATATTCATAATTTCAACGATATTAAAGTAGGTGATGTGATTGAGGGTTATGAAGAAGTTGAAATCAAACGTAAAATAAAATAATTTTT
>JACAAW010000218.1 GCA_013377115.1 Bacteroidota bacterium
TAAAGAAAAAGAAATTCTAATAAAAATTAATCTTAAAGATTTTGTAAACCAGGATATAATTAGAGGCAAATTAAAAAAATGGATTCTAATTAATAAGCCTAATAGAAATTGGAAAATTAAAGTAACAACAAATAGAATAGTTTAGAACAAAATCTCTCTTTTTCAAGAAGGATATTTCATTTATAAAGGTAAAACTCTTTTGTTACCATAATTTCGCCTCTCTGAGGCTTATTTGGTAAATATTGTAAAAGAAACAGCACCGTAGGTGCGGCATTATGGTAAAAAACTAATCAAAAGATGGATAAAGCCTCGTAGAGGCGACATTATAAATAAACCATTAATCATAAAATTCAAAAACATATTTTTCTTCAAAATCAATTTCAAACGATTTTAATAATTCCAGATATTCCTCACGAAAGGTTCTTTTGTGATGATGTTCTTCCTGTTTCATTATATATTGAATCACATTATTTCGTTGAGATCGAGAATAAGAAAATCCGCCATATCCTTCTTGCCATGAAAATTTACCTGTAATCAATTTATTTTCATTAATCCATTTTGACGAATTTGATTTTACTAACCTGACTATATCTGAAAGTGATTTTGCTGGTTGCATTTCAAAAAAAACATGAACATGGTCTTTATATCCATTAACTGCTAGTGGATATTGGTCAAGATTACCCAAAATACCAGAAATATATTTAAAAACTTCAGGACGAATTTTTGTTGTTAGAATATTTTCTCTGCCTTTTACAGAAAAAACAACATGCATATTAATTTGTGTGTATGTGTTTGCCATTTGAATTCCTTTATAATGTCGTGCCTACAGCACTTTTATTGATTTTCTTTCTAATATTCTACCATAATGTCGCCTCTACGAGGTTCTATTAAAGATAATAATCTTTTGTTATTTCAAGGTATTCATGGGTAAATTGATTCTCCAAATCTCTTATCGAAAATTCACTTTCTAAAACTGGAGATTTTACTTTTGTGAATTCAGCCAAAACTCTTTTGAACTTTTCATTTTCCTTTGCCCTCACATTCGTAATTTTTGAAATGTACAAACCTTCTATCAAAGCAATATTTTTGAAATTTTGGAATTCAATGTATGGCAAAATGAAATAAAATCGCCCGTCATCACTAAGCAAACGATAAACAGAATTCGCTAAATCACTGTAAGGCAATTCATCCGCATGTTTTGCCAAACTTTTATTTGGATTGGGAGATTTCAAGGATTCATTAAAAAACGGTGGATTGCTAACAATCAAAGAAAATTTTTCATTGGTACTTTTCACGAAATCCTGAATGGAAGAATTTATGATTTCTATTCTTTTATGCCATTTTGAATCTTCAACATTTTCTTTGGCTTGAATTGCGGAACTTTCATCAATTTCAATTCCAATAATTCGAGCATTTGATTTTTGCGCCAGCATTAATGCGATAAGTCCACAGCCAGTTCCGATATCCAAAATGCTTTCTGAATCCTTAGCCTCAATCCAGGCACCAAGCAAAACGCCGTCAGTGCCGACTTTCATCGCGCAACGGTTATGGGAAACAGAAAATTGTTTAAAATGAAATGACATCGGAATCAAAGATACAACTCTATTAAACCTTCTGGAGCTTTAATTTCAAGTTTTTTATTTTTCCGATCGACTTTAATAATAAATTCATCAATCAACGGAATCAGGACTTCCTTGTACTCTCGCTTTATTTGCAAAATTGGGTGTTGCAGCGAATCAATTACCATGTCGACTTTACCAACATAGCCAAATTCAACATCTTCCACATCGAATCCAATAATTTCGTGGAAATAGAATTTATTACCTTTCAAAGGAGGCAACATCGAAAGCGGGAGAAAAATACTATGACCAATAAGAGTTTTAGCTTTATCAATAGTAACAACATCAGCAAGTTTAACAATGGCTGTTTTTTGTTGCGATTTAACTAAAATTTCTTCAATAAAAAAAGGAACCAATTGTTCGTTAAATTCAACGAAAATTGATTCCAATTTTTTGTATTTATCAGGATTATCAACATCGAGAGCAATATTCAACTCTCCTTTTAATCCATAAGTTTTTGAAAAAGTGCCTAAATAAAAAAAATCTTTTTTATCCATGGCAGCTATTATGCTTCTGCTTTAGGAGTTTCTTCTTCAGTAGTTTCTGCCGCTGGAGTTTCTTCTGCAACTGCTTCAACAGCAGGAGCTTCTTCAACAACAACTTCTTCAACAACGTCAGCAACAGGAGCTTCCTTTGCAACCTCAGCAACAGGAGTTTCTTCAACAACTTCTTCGGTAGCCTCTTCTACTTCTTCTTCAGTATCTTCAGCACCACTAGCTTTTTTAGCTGCAGCAGCTGCGGCTTTTGCTAATTTTGCACTAATTGCATCAGCTCTTTTCTCTTTAACTTTTGCTTCAGCTTCTAAACGGCTTTTCGATTCATTTTTCAATGCTAATTCGCCTTCATTTTTCTTGCTGATAATTTTTGCTTCTTTTTCTGCAATCCAAGCTTGGTATTTAACTTCAGCTTGTTCAACAGTTAAAGCACCTTTTGCAACACCTTTTAATAAATGATGTTTATACATTACACCTTTGTAAGAGAAAATTGCTCTAACGGTATCAGTTGGCTGAGCGCCATTTTTTAACCAAGTTAATGCTTTTTCTAAATCTAAATCAATGGTGGCTGGTTTTGTAAGTGGGTTGTATGCGCCGATTCTTTCAATAAACTTTCCGTCCCGTGGTGCACGACCATCCGCAATTACAATGTGATAAAAAGGTTTTCCTTTTTTACCATGTCTTTGTAATCTAATTCTTGCTGGCATAAATAATTAATTTAATTTATTAATAAATGATTTTTTAATTGGGGTGCAAATATCCGATTATTTTTCTAATTAACAAAGTTTTTTACACAATTAATTTGTAATTAGTTTTTTGCGAAATTAAATTAAAAAGTTGATATTTGTATATTGACATAATGACAAATCAACTATATCGTCATTGCGAGCGAAGCGAAGCAATCTATATGCATGAGATTGCTTCGATCGTTCCTCTCTCGCAATGACGCCTAATAGCAAATAATAACCATATGAAAAAATTAATCCTCTTTATCGCATTTCTCTTCATTACGAATTTCACTTTTTCCCAAACCTATTTGCTCGGGCCCCAAGAGTTTAACACTGATATTTTGGTTCATGGTGCCAGTGCGCCTGTTACTTCCTGGTTTGCACCTAACTCCAATCCACAAATTGATTTTATCGCAACTGGTGGTTGTACCAATTCATGGGTTGGTTATTCAGGTTCCTGGAATAGTTACTGGGGAAATTTTTTGCGAATGCCTCAAGTAAATTGCACTGGAAACGATACCATTTTAATGACTTTCGATGTTTCGCATTCCTACTTCGCAACGCAACCTAACGACTGGTGCCGGTTTTATATGTGGGCCGATGCAGGTTATAAAAACAATGTAATTTCTGTTAAAATCGATGGTGTAGATGTTACCTACGATTCTGGCGTTAACGGAAAAGGATTTAAATTAGATCAACTTAGGACTTGTGCTCAAGTGCAAATTCTATTCAATATCTCAGCTATTGCAGACAAATCAAATATTCTATTTTATATTGAACCAAGTTGCGGATACAATAATTCAAATGTGTTTTCTTTTAAATTTGATAATGTTTCAATTATCGGTGGAACCAGCATTCCTCTCCCCGCTCCTACTGTTCAGGCAAGTGTTGTGACTTTCAGTAATGTTGGACTCAATCAATTAGAAGCAAACTGGACCCGAGGAAATGGCAGTAATTGCGCTGTTTTCATAAAACAAACCAATTCTGGAAACGCATCTCCAGTAGACAATACAACGTACATTCCAAACACAGCTTTTGGAAGCGGAACTCAAATTGCCTCAACCGGTTGGTATTGCATCTACAGTGGAACCGGAACAACGGCAACCATTACAAATTTGCTACAAGCAACAAATTATAGAGTGATGGTTTGTGAATTCAATGGAAATCCGCTTGGAGAAAAATACAATGTTTTGGTAAGCACTCAAAATCCTAATGATACCATAACCGGGAATAACGTTGGGATAAATGAATTTAATGAAGAGAATTTAGCCATTTCAACTTTTGAAAATGGAATTTTATTCTCTTCTTCTAAAATAATAAAAAGTATGAAACTATATTCAATCACAGGGAATCTTGTTTTTAGCAATGAAAATATAAATGTGAATAGTTTTACATTTTCAACAAATTCTATGACTTCAGGAATTTATTTGGCAAATATTGAAGTAAATGGAAAATTTATTTTTAAGAAAATACACATTTTAAAATAAATTCAACTCATTCATTAAAAGCATTGTTAATAATCCTTTCTGATAATTTATAATATTTATTAACAATTAAAAT
>JACAAW010000219.1 GCA_013377115.1 Bacteroidota bacterium
AACTTCAGGAACTAATCCAAGTTGTAGCGGAACCTCATTAACTTTTACAGCAACTTCCACTAATGGTGGCACTACGCCTATTTATCAATGGCAAGTGAATGGGGTTAATGATGGAACCAATTCTCCAACTTATACTTCATCGACATTAACAACCGGACAAATAGTTACTTGTATTTTAACTTCGAATGCAAATTGCGCAACTCCGATTTCTGCAACCAGCACAGGTGATACAATGTCAATTAATCCAATGCTTGTTCCTTCTGTTTCGATTGCATTAACTTCAGGAACTAATCCAAGTTGTAGCGGAACCTCATTAACTTTTACAGCAACTCCCACCAATGGTGGCACTACGCCTATTTTTCAATGGCAAGTGAATGGGGTTAATGATGGAACCAATTCTCCAACTTATACTTCTTCAACATTAGCAACCGGCCAAATAGTTACTTGTATTTTAACTTCAAATGCAAATTGTGTCAGTCCGATTTCTGCAAACAGCACAGGCATTACAATGTCCATTAATCCATTACTTGTTCCTTCTGTTTCTATTGCTTTGACCACGGGAACGAATCCTACATGCAGTGGCTCTTCCTTGACGTTTACTGCAACACCCACCAACGAAGGCACAATTCCTGTTTATCAATGGCAGGTGGATGGTCTGACTGACGGAACAAATTCCTCTACATTTACTACTTCAGCATTAACAAACGGTCAAATAGTTAGTTGTATTTTGACTTCTAACGCTAATTGTGTTAGTTCGAATACTGCAACTAGTGCTGGAATTACAATGAATGTTAGTCCAATACTACCCGTTAGTATTAACATTGTTGCTAATTTTAATCCTGCTTGCGCTGGCAGCCTAGTTACTTTTACTGCTACTCCAACTAATGGTGGCACCACTCCTGCTTATCAATGGACTGTAAATGGTGTGAATACTGGCGCGAATGCTCCTTCTTATTCTGATGCAGCACTGGCTAATAATGATGTGATTGCTTGTATATTAACATCTAATATTGCTTGTTCTTCTGGCAACCCTGCTAATTCGAACAGTATTACTTTAACAGTGAATCCTATTCCTACAACACCTGTAATTACACAAAACTTTGACACTTTATTCTCTAGTGTTGCTTTTGGTAATCAATGGTTTATGGGATTGCCTGGTAATCCTATTGCTGGTGCGATCAATCAATCTTATGTTACTACTTCTAATAACGATTATTATGTAATTGTTACTGATGCTAATGGTTGTGTTTCTGATACTTCTAATGTTTTCAATGTATTTAACACCAATATTGAAAATCATGCGAATTTCAGTTTCAATATCTATCCGAATCCAAATAATGGAAACTTCAGTATTCAATTAAATAATTTATTGGATGGAGCTGCTGATTTTGAATTATTCGATGCAATTGGCCAATTAGTTTACAAGAAAAAATTGATCAATAAAAACAATCACGAATTTTATTTAAGAGGAGTTTCAAGTGGTATTTATACTATAAAAATAACCACATCTGAAAATAGTCTTACTCGAAAATTAATAATTCAAAAATAACCGAAAAAAGAGGCTGAATATCAGCCTCTTTTTTTTGATTAAAAACATTTATCTTTTTGTAAAAATAGAATTATTAACCGTAAATTTTGGTCAAAAAAAAGACCGTAAACACGGTCTTTTTTATTTTATAAATATTTCTTATAATCCGATTACTTGAATATGGATATCCAAAGGATTTAAACAAAGTACAGGAATCTGAGAGTTATTAAAAATGGTTTGCTCATCTTTAGTGTCAACAATAAAAGTTGGCAGTAATCTATCAGGAGCAGTCATAATAGTAATCATATCTGCTTTTATACTATCAGCGTAATGGATAACTTGTTTTACAAAATTGCCACCTTTTTCGTAGGCAATTTTCGCAGTGTAATTAATATTATTTTGTTCAAGAATTGATTTAATTTGCTCCAAATTATTTTTTATGTTTCTGGCCAAAAACTCATCAGTTTCATTCATAGTAATGATGTGAACTGTTGAATTGAAATTTTTCGCCAAATAAACTGCCCATTTCACTTTTTGTTTTGATTCCAAGGAAATGTCAATAGGAAGAACAATATTTTTGTAACCTTCACCAAATGCTCTTTCTTGAACCACAATAACTGGAACAGTTGAACTAGTAACAACTTTAATTGCATAACTACCAGTCAAATGTTGTACACCAACTTTTCCATGAGTTCCAAGAACAATCATATTTGCACCAATTTCCTTAGCAACTTCGGCAATATCAGTAAAAATACTACCTTCTTTTAAAATAAAATCAGTTTCAATTTTATGTTTGGCTTTAATATCATCGGCTAAAACTTGAAGTCTTTTTGCTAATTCACCTTCATTTGATTTTTCTTTCTTCAACATTGTTTTAGATTCTTTGTTGATGATATGAAGGATGCACAATTTATAATTTAATAATTTTGCAACTCCAATTCCATGATCAATAGCAGTGTTAGCAATTTCTGTAAAGTCTGAGGGAACTAATACAATATTATTTTTTTGGTTTTTCATAGGGGGATATTATTATCTAAATTTTTTATTTAAAATTTCGGTGCAAAGGTAATAAAAATATTACCAAATAAAATAAATAAAGATTAAAGTTGTCGAATCTACGATTAAACTTAATTTGAAAAAATCAAATTAGGCCCTTTTTTCATCAGCAATAACTTGATATTTCTCATAAAACAATTGATTTGGAAAAGTGCCAGCCGCATTAGAAGAAAATTCTGGTTTCAATCTATCAATAAAATACATATCTATCTCCCCTTTATTTTTTGCTGCTATTTTACCTCGATAGGTACTTTCAAAAAATTCTTCAACATATTTAAGGGTCTCTCCAGAGATATTTATCATATTAGGCTCACCAGCAGATTCCATTCTACTAGCAACGTTCACAGCATCTCCCCAAATATCGTAAGCAAACTTTTTCTTTCCAACCACTCCAGCAATAACTTCACCAGTATTGATACCAATCCTCAATTCCCAAATAATTTCTGAAATCGAAGATTTATCCGATTGGATTTTTCTCATGAAATCTTGAATTTCTATTGCTGCCAATACAATATCAATCGGATTAGAATTATTTGCCATTGGCAAACCACCCGCGCACATATAGGAATCCCCAACTGTTTTTATCTTCTCAAGATTATGTCTTACGCATACTTCATCAAAATAAACAAAGCATCTATCTAATTCTGAAATTAAATCTTCTGGAGATAATCGCTCGGCAATACCAGTAAACCCAGTAAAATCAGCAAACATAACAGTAACTTTTTCATAATATTGGGCTTTTGCTGAGCCAAACATTTTTAACTCCTGGGCAATTTTAAAAGGCAAAATGTTTAACAATAATTTATCTGATTTCTCTTTTTCCTTTTCTATTTCTCTTTTCTGGGAAATTATTTCTCTTGTTCTGTCAATTATTTGTTCCTCTAATCGAATTTTTGCTTTAATAAGTCTTTTATTACTATACTTTATGGACATATATAAAATCAACCCAAATCCCAATACATAACCAATATATGCCAATATTGACTGATACCAGGGTGGGGAAATTTCAAATTCAAAAATTGAAATGGTACTTTCAAAATCAAAAATATTTTTGGCTTTTACATGAAACTTGTATTTTCCAGCAGGTAAATTGGTATACTCTTTCTTACTTTCTTTGCTCCATTCCGACCAATTTTTATCAAAACCTTCCAAAAAATATTTAAATCTATTTGAGTTCTCATCATAATAGGAGGCTGCAGCAAATTCAAAGGATACAGAATTATATTGATAACTTAATATTGGTTTTAAACTATCCGGCTGAATCAAAGAAATTTTTTGAGATCCTGAATCGATTGAACAATTTTTAAAATAAGTGCCACCAAACAAAATAGAATCATTCTCCAATTTCACTCTTCTAATCAAGGCATTAAAAACTTGATTATAATGAAATTTCACATTTCCATCAAACCGATACAAACCATCATCACCACCAAGCCAAGTAATACCATTAGATTCAGGATAAATTGCATAAAAATCATTAGGAGGAAGCGGTTTAAATGGAATCATATTCATTTTATACTTACCATCATTCTGCTTTTCAATAACAGCAATACTTTTCATTGCTAAATCCTTCGAATTAATTTGCATCCAATAATCACCTTTATAGTCTTCAAGGAAATTATACAAATAATACTTATTAATGTATTTTGCTGAAGGATAAAACTCCTTATAAATTTTAAAAGTTCCGTAATCTTTTGGATTGGTTTCAAATAAATTTTTCTCCACCATTTTATAAATGCCTTTATTCGAACTAAATATTACATTTTTTTTAAATGAATAAATGTTAATATTGGTTAC
>JACAAW010000022.1 GCA_013377115.1 Bacteroidota bacterium
CGGATAATCCTGAACAAACGGTGGGACTATTTACTGTTACTGTTGGTAATGGATTTACCGTTATTGTTAATGTCTGCGTGGTTGCACACTGACCTGCAGTTGGACTAAATGTATAAGTAGTTGTGGATGTATTATTTAAAGGTGGTGACCAAGTTCCAGAAATTGCCGGAATATTTGTCGAATTTAGAGGCAAGGCAGCCAAAGCAGCACCCGCACAAATAGGTGCGACAGCATTGAAGGTTGGAATAATACTCGCATTAACTGTTACAGATGTGTTTGCTGTACATGTGGAAGTTGCGGTTGTTGCTGTAACTGTGTAAACATAAGTTCCAGCAGTAGCAGGTGCCACAATTCCTGTGGGATTCTGAACATTTGAAGAATAACTAGAAGGACCAGACCAAGAGTAACCAGTTGCTCCTGTAACAGCAGTTGTACTTAAATTAAAGGTACCCGAAACGCAAACTGGACCTGTATTAGATGCTGTTAATGTGCATCCACAATTATTAACAGTAACTAATGCTGTTGCCGTTGAGACACATCCATTCGTATAAGTAACAGTATATACAGTATTTGAAGCAGGTGAAACTAAAATAGATTGGGTGGTCTGACCTCCTGGTGCCCATAAATAAGTTCCCCCAGCTAGAGATGGAGTCGCAGTTAAAGTTGTAGAACTTCCTAAACAGATTGTGGCTGGAAGAACTGTTACTGTTGGTGTAGAATTAACTGTTACTGTTGTTGTTAATGTAACTGGACATGGAGTAACCCCCGAAGTGGTCATATTACAAGTATAATTAGTAGTTGAAAGTGGGGACACAGTGATTGTTTGAGTTGTTGCACCACCAGGGGACCAACTATAAGACGCGGCTCCAGGTGGAGCAGTCAATGTGGCTGATTGTCCCGCACAAATAATAGCTGGATTAATAATTCCAAATGGAGAACATGAACAGTCAAGATATGCATATCCAAAATGAGCTTCCCAAGCACAATCAGAAGCAACAATTTTTACGGTAACATTTTGACCAACGTAAGGTGCCAAATTCACACTTACAGTTGACCATGGTTTATAATACACATCTGTATAACCAGGTGCAAGTATATATCCAGCACCAGGTGCAACCATAATGTAAGTTCCACATGTTATTGGATTTCCTAATTGGTCATAAACATTTACATTAAAAAATGGTTGCACGTTATCAGTATGACCAGAACCTCCATCTTGCAATACGACAGCATAACTGTAAGTAAAATTTGTATTTGCTGCTGTTACAGAAAATGTCTGCTGTAATGATCCGGCACTGTAAGTCTCTATAGTACTTGCATTTCCAATCCTGGCCGATGCGGTTCCACTAAAAACAACAGGGAAACCACCATAAGGATCAGTTCCTGCATTCATTATTGTAGTTTGAGTTGTTGCGGTGGTATTAAAAGCTGTAGGAACATAAAGAGGTGAAGGAGCACCAACAGCTCCGTCATTGGAACCTCCGGCAGTTCCGTACCATCCTGTAAAACCACTTTCAAAACCTAAATTTGTACAGGGAGGCTGAACAGGCGGAGGTGTAGGAGCTGTAACACAAAGACCAAAAGTTCCATTATTATCATTTCCATATTCCCAAAATCTCACCCAAATAGTTGAACCAGCTACTAAACTTGTTGCGGAAATCATTGGCATAAGACCATTTACACTTCCATCATCATCACAAGCAATCAAAGTTAATGATCCACATGTCCCAGAATATAATGCCATACCGCCATCTGTAATAACACCAGTTTGCGAATCAAATATTAAGGAACCCCCAGCTGGTACAACAACAGAAAACCAAACATCACCACCAGAATAGCTAGAACATCCTGGGGCAGTTACTCCAGCAGTGGCAGTTGCACCAGCATTTGTATAAGTTGTATAACTGCAAGTTGATGTTGGTGTTAATGCTATGGCGTTGCAGGGCTCATCATTAGTAAGTGCAGGAGGAGGAGGTGGTGGTGGTGACCCAACTACGGTTGTTACAGCTGATGTTCCACAAGATGATGCAGTAGCACAGGTGGAACAGTTTGTATTGTAAGCAATATAATAGGTTCCTGATGCAACTGGAGAAAATGTCAATGGTGATGTTCCGGATGTTACAACAGGACCAGAACCACTGCCACTATGCACAGTGATACATCCTCCTAAACTATAAGTTAATGAATAAGTATTTCCAGCAACAAAACCACTAACAGTGCTGTATTCAGATTGAAAATTACAGGTACTTATTGTGACAGTTGTTCCAGCTACAGTTGATGCTGTTGCAGAACCATAAGAAGTAATATTAGTGCATTGGCTATATGAATAGTAACTAATAAAAACTAAGATAAATAGGCTTATTAATTTTTTTGAAAGAGTAAAATTAAATTTTTCCATTATTTCTTATTTTTTTTTAATTATTTTAATTTAACAACAATTTAATTCTTGTATATCTTCTCAACGTAATCAATAGCTCCAACATGATTTTTAACTAACTCTTCCTTAATCCTTGAAAAATTTTCATTTTTCATTTCTTTTTGGATTTTAAATGTAATCGTTTGCTTCGAGAATTCAAGTTTGCAACTGACAGCACCAGGAATGTTAATCAGATTATTATAAACTTCAATTGAATCAGTGCTGCTAATTTCAATTTTATTTATGGTTATTTCATAATTACTAAACAATCCATTCATATCTGATAATCCGACTTTCCTATTCGCCATTACGGCTTCTTCAAAATCCTTATTGTTTAAAAACTTTGAATCTGCTTGTGCATTTACACTTAAAGTGAAAACATTAAGAAGGAGAATAGAAAAGACGAACTTATAAAAATGCTTAAATTTTAATGTTTTCATATTTATTTTCTTTTTGAATTCATCCAGTTTTGTTTTTCTAGCTGAGTAAAACTAGAATTGGCAGTTTCAGTATTTAAAATAATACTTTCAAGATTCTCAAAAATTTTTTTTTCTGAGTGAAAAATATTGGCCATAATTTGAATTTTACTCTTGCTTAGATCAGAATCAATACTAACTAAAACATTATTATTATATACCTGATTCATGAAATATGATTTTTCAAATTGTGTTGAAAATTTCCCCAAGTCTATCTCATAGAAGTAATTATTTGCGTCTGACTTAATGAATTTATAATAAGCCTTAAAATTTATTTCACAATTTGCTTTGGTAATTTCCGCTTTTTTTTGTTGAGCAAAAAGACCAACAGTAAAAGTCATTATTATTATTAAAACAAAATATTTCTTCATGATTTTTCCAATTTTCAAATATTCAAATTAACGAATTACATTCACCCTTCCTTTATACTCTCTTTCTTTATTTTCCTTATCCTTTATTATCACATAATAAACGTAGGTTCCAGGAATCACTTCTGTCTTTTCTCCAAAATTATGATTGGTACCATCCCAAGGTTGACTCAAACTATTAGTTGTGTAAACCAATGCTCCCCATCTATTGTAAATATTCATATTATAACTTTGAATGTCAAAATTAATTCCAGTTGGACCAAAAACTTCATTTATTCCATCTCCATTTGGAGTAAATGCATTTGGCAAATAAAATATAAAAATATCTTTAACCGTAACAACATGCTGAGTTGTGTCAGCACACCCATAATTATTTTGAACAATTAAAGTAACCATATAACCACCAACCTCTTGATAATCATGGTTCGGACTAGGATCACTTGATGTCCCGCCATCACCAAAATTCCACAACCAATTTATTGCATTAACAGAAAAATCATTGAAAAAGCAGATATTCTCATCAATAACAAAAACACTTGGATTTATTGAAAAATCAGCAATTGGCCCTGGAATATTCCTAACAATTACAGATGTTGTGGCAGTGCAAGTTCCATCGCTCACTGTAACACTATAGGTGTCTGCATACAACCCAACAATATTTTGAGTTGTTTCACCATTACTCCACAAATAAGTATAATTCGACGAAGAACCACCAGCCGGTGTACAAGAAGCAGAACCATCTTTACGCAAACAAATCTCATCAATTTCATTAGCTGAAACAGTAGGAGAAGGAATATTAACGACCACTCCAGAAGCTGTTCCCGTACAACCATTAACATCACTAACAGTGACACTATAATTCCCCGGTATTAATCCTGTTATGTTATCTGTATTCATAGAATTACTCCAAATATACGTTAATCCAATTGGACTGGCATTAGCAGTTCCATTACTTAATTCGCAAGTGGCATCAACTGTTTTGACGACTGGAATTGGATTGGTATTTACTGTAACGACGATATTGTCAGTTTGCGTACATGCATTATCAGTAACTGTAACAATATAAGTTGTTGTTAAAGTTGGATGAACAACAACACTGGCAGTAGCTCCAGCTCCATTATCCCAAAGATAGGCTGTTCCACCAGTAGCATTTAAAGTAGTTGAATCGCCAAAACAAATACTAACATCATTTCCAGCATTTGCAAGTGGCAATGGAGTAACATTGACGATAACATTATCTGTGGCAGTACACCCATTCGCATTTGTAACTGTTACAGAATAAGTTGTTGTAACCAAAGGAGAAACAGTAATCGAATCATTTGTACCAGCACTATTATTCCATAAATAGGTGGTCCCTCCAGTGGCAATAAGGTTTGCACTGGTATTGTAACAAATTGTTTGATCTGCACCAGCACTTGCAATTGGCAATGGATTAACTACTACATTACAAGTAACTGCAGGACTTGTTTGTCCTCCTAAAGTTATTGTCATGGAATAAGTTCCAGACATATTTGTTGTTGAATTATTTATGACTGGACTCATTGTATTGGACACATAACCATTTGGACCAGTCCAATGATAAGAAGCCCCAGGTGTAGGATTTACAACGGTTAAATTAATCGGCTGACCAACACATACAGTATCTCCAACAATAGGAGGAGCGACAATGCCACAATTTGTTGTACCAGTTCCACTTGTTTGGGCGAAATTAATATTACAAACCGAATTTGAATAATTCGTAATCAATAAAACATAAAACTCTCCAGTTATACCATTTGGGATATTGCATGTCTCATTCCATAATGATGAATAACTGCAATCAATACCAGGGTTTGCCGTTAAATTTGAGGCGCAAGCTGCTGCCATTGAAGCAAATGGACCCCAGCAAATAAAATCAATATCTACATTTGGGGTACTAGACATATAAATGTCAATTGGTCCGTTATTCGCAATTTGGAAAAAATACCAAGCTGGATTAGGTGTGGTATAAAGACAACCTATTGAACCAAGCGAAGGAACATTTGTACTTGCAGGAAAAGTATATGAAGTTCCAGTACAAAAAGGGTCAGCTGTTCCGCAACTGGTTCCTTGCGAGAAAGAAGAAAAGTATGTAAAGAAAATCAATACAACACAAAAAAGATATCTCATAAAAATTAGCTAATTATTTGTTTACAAATATAATACAATAATTTTAAAATTACTAAAAATTTTAAAACGAATTAATCTTTTTTTATAAAAAACCTTTTTTTTGTCGATTTTTTATTAAAATTACCACGAAAATGTAAAAAAAGAATTGGGAGAGTTAATTAATTCTTTTAAAAATAGCAACAACAAATTGCAAAATCAAAATTTTATTCAAACTATCTAATAAGGGTAACTGAGCCATGATCATTATAATCAACTCCATCCCTTCCATGTGCAGTTAGCACGTAAAAATAAACTCCGTCAGCGGCTTCAGAACCACCTTCACTTGTTCCATCCCAGCCGATATCGATTGTATTCCATTCAGCCATCAATTTTCCCCAACGATTGTAAACCTTCACATCAAGCGATTCTAAACCTTCTGATTTGGCATTAAAGAAATCATTTTTCCCATCACCATTAGGTGTGAAAACATTAGGTACAATTAAAGTTGATGGAATTTCAACAGTTATTTGAATTTTTACTGAATCTGTACAAAAATCAGGAGATCCACTATTTACCCACAAGGTAACTTCGTACTGACCAGCATTTGGATAAGTATGGGATGAATTTTGAGTAACGGCTATAGGAGTACCATCACCAAAATTCCAAATATAATTGGCTGAACCATAACCTGTAAACGTAAAATCAACATTAAATGGAACAACGCCCCAAACTGCACTTGCATTTGCAGCGGCATCAATTAATGTATTTGTTGAAATAGATGCTGTTTCTGTTTTCACACATCCATTTGCATCAGTAACTGTAACAATATAACTGCCAGTACATAAACCAATTGCAAAAGAACTATCTTGTGGTGGATTTGTACTCCAAGAATAGGAATAACCAGGAATTCCCCCAATTGCTATAACCTCAGCACTACCATCACAGCTGTTTAAACAACGTTCATTAATTGGACTTGTATTTAAAGCAATAGCTGTAGGCTGCTGAAGCGTAATTGCATCAGTTTTTGAACATCCGTTTGCATCAGTAACAGTTACCACATAAGTACCTGCAGGAAGATTATTAGCAACAGCACCACTTCCTCCTAGCGGTAACCAAGCGTATGAATAAGCACCAGTTCCACCAAGTCCATTAACAGTGGCGGTTCCAGTACTAGAACCAAAACATAAAACATTTGTGCTATCGGTAATATTAACAACTAATAATGGTGGATTAACGATTGTAACAGTATCTAAACCCGTACATCCAATTGCATCTGTAACAGTGATTGCATAAGTACCTTCACTAAGTCCACTTGCCGATGGTCCACTCCCAACACTAGGTGACCAAACATAAGTTAATGCACCTGAGCTTCCAGTAACATTAATACCTCCCGTACCATCACTACCTCCATAACATAAAGGATTTGTCGAAACAGTATTTGTATTCATATTAAACACACTTACCAACACACTATCAGTCATAATATTACTGCATAAATCCGAAACCGTAACAACATAGGTTTGGCTAGTCGTGGGACTCACAACCGCAGAAGACGCCGACCCTGCACCTGAACTCCAACCATAGAAAAATGGCGAAACACCTCCAGTTAACGAGACTGAAATATTGGCACTTTGCCCATTACAGATTGAGGTATCAGCACTTGGTGTTAAAACAATTGCGGCATTATCAAGAATATAAACGGTATCAGATAACATAGCACCACAAACAGAAATTTGGAAAGTAAAAATAATAGACTCGGTACCTTCAGTAATTCCATCAGTAAAAGGAGAGATTACAATGCCAGTAGAATCTTCACCTGCTACAAAAGTAATACTATTACTTATTGGAGCATAATCAACTCCATTTGTTGCTGTTCCAGTTATTGTATAATTAACCGTAGTATTTGTGGTTGCTGGCGTATTTAAAAAGAAACTTATTATTTCATCATTACAACCCTCAACAGCATCTAAACCAACACTTGGAGAGGTCACAGCATGGCCAATATTTACGCCATTTGAAGAAAAACTATTTTCCTCAAGAAAAACCCCAGAATCTAATATTCCATCACCAACATCAGCAATAGCAATTTTTATATGATACTGTTGACATGGAACTACCTTTATCCAAGCAGTAAGCACAGTCGTAAATCCGTCATAAACTACAGTGGTTCCACCCATTCCTAAATTATCGACATAATAAGATGAATAGCCTAAGGATGTGCATGTGCCACCCCCTGAACTTGAACCTGCTGAACCAGGATTTACAGTATTAATTGCAACAGGTAATGCGGTTCCAGGTATTAAAGCTAAATTTTGACTAACATACGAACCACCTGAAGGATTTGGACCTGAAACAAAAAAGCCAAATACATCATTATAATTAGAACAAACATATTCAGGATACTCTTCTGAACCAAATACATATCGAAATTTCAAGGTATCGCCAATTGGATTAAAATCAAAAGTTAATACAGCAGCATCATGCGAACTATTGGAAGTTAAATTATCTAAATCAACATCACCAGGCAAACCTAATCCATTTGAAGTTAAAGTACTTGCTGCTTGTGGGATTTCAGTTACAACACCTGTACATAAAGCAATTCCACTTGTCAATCCTAAATTAGACAGATTCCCATTGGTAAAATTACCATAACTATTTGGACCACCCGTAAATGTAACATTTGAAACAGTTACACCACCACCAACAAGAACATTTTGAACGAGTTGCGTCGGAGTCATAGTGGTCCCCATTGTTAATTGAGCAGAAACTTTATTCGAAAAAATAAAAAAGGAAATAATAAGTACTGCAAGCAAATTCAAAGTGTATATAGACCTGTTCATAGGCTAAGGAATTTAGAATATTTTTGGTTTGTGCGCCAAAGATATTTATTTAATAATTAAAAAACAATAATTATACGTTTAAAAAATAAAAATGTTTTGAAAAAGAATAAAAGTAAATGACAAATAAAAATTACCACCCAGAAGCCAATACATCAGCAAGATGCATAATTTTTAGTGGCACCTTATGCCTTTTTATATAGGCATCCAAATGCATCAAACAAGATGCTTCAGTGGAAACAATGTATTCAGCACCAGTATCCAAAGCATTTTGTACTTTTTGTTGAGCCATCGCAGTTGATATCGCTTCATGTTTTACCGAAAAAGTACCACCAAATCCACAACAAACTTCATTTTCGGCCATTTCTCTCAGTTCCAAACCTTTAACATTTTGCAATAATTTTCGTGGTTGGTCTGTTAATCCATACTCCCGCAAAGCTGCACAAGCATCATGATAAGTAATAACTGCATTTAATTCTGCACCTATATTTCTTGCATTTAAAACATTCACTAAAAAGTCAGAAAACTCATAAATATTTTTTTGCAATTGCTTATATTCGATATGAAGTGCCGTATTGTGAAATAATTCAGGGTAATAATTTTTTACCATCCCAACACACGAGGCAGATGGAGCAACAACATATCTATCGTTTGAGAAATCCTTAATAAATTTTTCGCCTATGGCTTTCGATTCATCCCAAAAACCACTATTAAATGACATTTGTCCACAGCAAGTTTGGTTTGGATTGTAATTTACTGTTACATCCAATCTTTCTAATACTTTTACCATATTAAAAGCAGTCTCGGGAAATATTTGATCTATAAAACAAGGAACAAAAATATCAACTGTCATGGCATTAAATTGTTTTAGATAAGAAATCGAATTATTTGGATTGCAAATATAATTATAAAAATAAAATGAATTTATTCTTTTCGTCTATTTTTTAAATTGAATTTAAAATCAATAGGAACAAAAAAATAATAATTTTGCACTTCAAAAATATTCAAACCACCATAATGATTAAAAAATACAAGCATCTTTTTTTCGATTTAGACAAAACGCTATGGGATTTCGAAAAAAACTCAAAAGAAACTTTAACCGAACTTTATAACAACTACAAGCTTTCAGAAAAGAATATTGAGAGTTTTGATGTGTTTTTTGAAAAATATACTGAAATCAATATTGGCCTTTGGGATTTATACAGAAAAGGTGAAATAAAAAAAGAGTATTTGAGTTTGCAAAGATTCGAACTTACTTTCAATAAATTTGGATTTTCTGACGTGGAATTAGCGCAAACTTTTGCGAATGACTATATTTCAATTAGTCCGCAAAAAACACATTTATTTCCTGGCGCAATAGAAGTTTTGGAAGAACTTTGTATTAAATACGAACTTCACGTTATCACAAATGGTTTCAAAGAAGTTCAGTACAAAAAATTAAATAATTCTGGCCTTAACAATTTCTTCAAAACAATTATCACCTCTGAAGAAGCTGGATTTATGAAACCAGATCCAAAAGTGTTTCTTTATGCTCTTGAAAAAGCAGAAGCCACAGCATCAGAGAGCATCATGATTGGTGATGATTTAGAAGTTGATATTTTATCAGCTCAAAATTTTGGAATGGACCAGATTTTTGTTAATTATGAAGCAATAAGCCATGATGAAAAGCCAACATTTGAGATTACCAATTTATTCACATTGTTAGAAATATTTTAAGGAAAACACTTTTATAGGAACTAAATTTATTTATACCTTTGACCACTATAATTAATAGACCTTTTCTTGTAAAGCTATAAAAACCAAAACCATGAAAAAAGACAATCAAATATTTGATTTAATTGACTTAGAATTAGAACGCCAATTACACGGCATTGAATTAATTGCTTCAGAAAATTTCGTAAGCGAGCAAGTATTAATGGCAATGGGCTCATGCCTTACCAACAAATATGCTGAAGGCTATCCAGGAAAAAGATATTATGGCGGTTGTCAAATCGTTGATCAAACCGAACAAATTGCCATCGACAGAGCTAAAGCATTATTTGGCGCTGAATGGGTAAATGTTCAACCACACTCTGGAGCACAAGCGAATGCAGCTGTATTTTTGGCTTGCTTAAATCCAGGTGATACTTTTATGGGTTTAGATTTGTCTCATGGTGGACACCTTTCTCATGGTTCTCCAGTTAATTTATCTGGAATTTTATACAAACCAGTTGCTTACCACGTAAAAGAAAAAACTGGCAGAGTCGATTATGATGAAATGGAGAAAATTGCTAAAGCTTCAAAACCAAAATTATTGCTTGCCGGAGCTTCTGCATATTCAAGAGACTGGGATTTTAAAAGAATGAGAGAAATTGCTGATAAAGTTGGGGCAATTTTAATGGCCGACATCTCCCACCCTGCTGGTTTAATTGCAAAAGGATTATTGAATGATCCAGTTCCATATTGTCATATCATTACAACAACCACACATAAAACATTACGCGGACCAAGAGGTGGCATGATTTTAATTGGAAAAGATTTTGAGAATCCATGGGGCGTAAAAACTCCGAAAGGCGAAACTAAAATGATGTCGGCAATGTTAGACTCTGCAGTTTTTCCTGGCACTCAAGGCGGACCATTAGAACATGTAATTGCAGCAAAAGCAGTTGCTTTTGGAGAAGCATTAACTGACGAGTATTTAAAATACAGCATTCAAGTAATGAAAAATGCAAAAGTAATGGCAGAAGCATTTATGAGCAAAGGATATAATGTAGTTTCTGGTGGAACAGACAATCACTCAATGTTAATTGACTTGCGATCAAAACTTCCAGAACTTACTGGAAAAGTTGCCGAAAACAATTTAGTTCTTGCAGACATTACAATTAATAAAAATATGGTTCCTTTCGATTCTCGCTCACCATTTACAACCTCAGGTTTCAGGGTCGGAACTCCTGCAATCACCACCAGAGGCCTAAAAGAGAAACATATCACTCTGATTGTTGACATGATTGATGAGGTTTTGATGAACATTGAAAACGAAAAAATAATTAAAGGCGTTAAAGAAAGAGCAAATGATTTAATGAAAAGTTTTCCTTTATTCGCTTAAATGATAGCACTTTATAACAAATTTGCAAATAATCTGAAAAATATTCCAATTATTTTTTGTGATTAAAAAAATAAGTTATAAATTTGCACTCCCAAAATCAAAGGTAAAACTAAATTTTGGCCCGTTCGTCTAGGGGTTAGGACGCCAGGTTTTCATCCTGGTAACAGGGGTTCGAATCCCCTACGGGCTACGAAAATTAATTAATAATAAAAAGAAAATGGCTAATCACAAGTCTTCGCTTAAAAGAATCAGAGCTAATCAAGTTAAAAAAACTTTAAACAGATATCAAGCAAAAACTGCTAGAAACGCTGTAAGAAACCTTAGAGGAACAAAAGACAAAGCTGTGGCTACCGAAGCATTGCCTAAAGTTATTTCGATGCTTGATAAATTAGCAAAGAAATCTGTTATTCATAAAAACAAAGCTTCTAACTTAAAATCTAAATTAACCAGATTAGTTAGCTCTTTATAAATTTAGAATTATTATTGTTATTAGTTAAGGTCTGTTCAATTATTTGGATAGACCTTTTCTTTTGTCGTTATTTTTTATAATTTCGTGTTTTCTTAAACAATCTGTTTCTCGAATGGAAAAAAATACTGAAAAAACTAGTATTAAATTTTGGGCCGAAGACGATAAACCTCGCGAGAAACTTTCATTAAAAGGCAAATCATCATTAAGCAATGCCGAACTTTTGGCAATTTTAATTGGTTCAGGAAACAACGACGATTCTGCGGTTGAACTTTGCAAAAAAATACTTCAAAAAATTGACAATAATCTAATTGAACTCAGCAAACTTAGCATTTCAGATTTAACTGTTCACAAAGGAATTGGCGAAGCAAAAGCCATTACTATTATTGCAGCTCTTGAAATTGGCCGCAGACTTCGAAAAAGTGATTCTGTTCAAAAAGATAAAATCACCTCAAGCAAAGATGCTTTCGAAATAATTCATGCCGCAATTGATGATTTTAAATTTGAGGAATTTTGGTTGCTTTTGATGAACAATTCTAATGGAGTTCAAAAAAAGATAAAAATTAGCGAAGGTGGCGTTTCTCAAACCATCGCCGACCCTAAAAAAATATTTAAATTTGCTTTAGAAAATACTGCTTCGGCAATTATTGTTGCACACAATCATCCTTCTGGCAAATTTCAGCCAAGTGATGAAGACATAAAATTAACAAAAAAATTAAAAGAAGCAGGAAATTTACTCGATATAAAAGTTTTAGACCATTTAATTATTGGTGACAATAATTATTTTAGTTTTGCTGACGAAGGATTAATTTAACAACCAAAAATGATTAAAATATTAACCATCATTGGTGCCCGACCACAAATCATTAAAGCTGCCGCTTTAAGCAGAGCAATAAAAACCAGTTTTTCTAATCAAATTACTGAAATTATTGTTCACACCGGTCAACATTATGACGAAAATATGTCTCAGGTATTTTTTGATGAATTGAGGATTCCTAAACCGAATTACAATTTAAATGTTGGATCTTCCAATCATGGAATACAAACAGCTGCAATGATTGAAGGCATTGAGAAAATACTTATTGCCGAAAACCCAAACTACATAGTTCTTTACGGAGATACCAATTCAACTCTTGCCGGTTGTATTGCCGCAGCTAAAATCCATATTCCAATTGTTCATATTGAAGCAGGTTTGCGTTCTTTTAACAAATCAATGCCTGAGGAAATCAACAGAATTATGTGCGACCATGCATCTACATTATTGTTTTCGCCGACTCAAACAGGAATAAACAATTTGGTAAATGAGGGATTTAGCAATTCTAATGAAGCTCCATACCATATCGATAATCCAAAAATTTACCATTGTGGAGATATTATGCTTGACAACAGTATATTTTTCTCTGAAATAGCAGAACAAAAATCTAAAGTTATCAATGATTTTGGAATTGATAAAAATAATTTTATCCTGGCTACCATTCATCGGGATAATAACACTGATAATCCTGAAAGATTAAATAGTATCTTTTATTCTTTGAATAAAATTTCGAGTGAAGATAAAATTCAAATTGTATTGCCACTTCATCCAAGAACTTCAAAACTATTGAGTAAAAATATCCGTCCAGAACTCTACAATGAATTGATTAACAATCCATTCATCAAGATAATTCCTCCTGCTTCCTTTTTAGACATGATTTTGCTTGAAAAGAATGCAAAATTAATTATCACAGATTCGGGAGGCGTTCAGAAAGAAGCATTTTTCTTTAAAAAACCGTGCTTAATTCTTCGGGCAGAAACTGAATGGGTTGAAATTGTAAATAGTGGATCAGGTTATATTTGTGACGCTAACGAACAAAAAATATTAAGTAATTACCGAATTTCAATAAATAATTCTTTTACAAACTTCCCTGCAATTTATGGAGATGGAAAAACAGCCGAATTTATTTGTGGAGAAATGATTAAACATTGTAAAAATTAAAGAGAAAAATGCTGCTGATATTTTTGAAAAAAGAAACCAATAGAACCAAGTACATTTTCAACCTGATTTTCAGGCAACTAATTGGAATTGATTACACAACGACTCAAGATGTGGATTTTTTTAATTTATATCAAGACCCTAAAATTAATTATTCAGATCACCAATTTGAAAATGAAATATTCTTTTCAGCCTCCAATCTTCTTTTTGAACCCGGAATTAAAGACCAAGAATACGAAATTGGAAATTATAATGGAATAAGTACTATTTTCTCTCAAAACAAGAAAGCAGAAATGCCTTTCGATCCATTTGCTGCCAGTTTTTTTCTAGTTACACGGTACGAGGAATATTTGCCATTTATAAAGGACATTTATGGTCGTTTTAGTGCCGACCAAAGCATCGCTTTTAAAGAAGGCTTTCTCAGAAAACCCATGATAAATATTTGGGCTGGAAATATTGCAGAAATTCTTCAAAACAAATATCCCAAAATAACATTCCCCAAAAAAACATATAAATTTATTTCCACAATCGATATTGACAATGCTTTTGCTTATAAATATAAAGGAATGGTCAGAAATATTGGTGGATTTTTAAAATCATTTAGAGATCTTCAATTTGGAGAAGTTGTGGAACGAGCAAAAGTGTTATTGCGAGTTCAAAAAGATCCATTTGACACTTACGAATTTCAAATGGAAATTCAAAAAAAGTACAATATTAAACCCATATATTTCTTTCTTTTCGCCGATTATGGTTTAAATGACAAAAATATCCATGTCGAGAATCGCAATTATCATGCTTTAATTAAATCCATTGGGGATTATTCAGAAGTTGGGATTCATCCTTCATGGGGCTCCAATCAATCAACCGAAAAGCTGAGAAATGAAATCCGCAATCTTTCAAAAGTTCTTAATCGAGAAATTGAAAAAAGTCGACAACATTTCTTAAAACTAAGTTTACCAAACACCTACAGAAACCTTTTAGCCGAAGACATTCGAGAAGATTACACAATGGGATACGCATCAGAAATTGGATTTAGAGCAAGTATCTGCTCCCCATTTTTCTTTTACGACCTGGATCGAGAAAAAGAGACCAAATTAAAGGTTTTCCCTTTTGCAGTGATGGACGGAACTCTGAAAGATTACCAAAACCTTTCTTCTTTTGAAGCCGTATCATATATCAAACCCTTAATTGAAGAAGTGAAAGCTGTTAACGGAACTTTTATTACGCTTTGGCACAACGAATCTTTGTGCAATGTAAAAAGATGGACGGGTTGGGCAAAAGTTTATGAAGAAATGGTTAGCATCGCAGTTTAACAAATCCTTACTATGATTCAATACATTGAACACAAAAATATTAACAAAACCAAATGGGATCAATGTATTTCCAATTCTGTGAATGGCATTATTTACGCCTATTCCTGGTATTTAGACATTGCTTGTGAAAATAAATGGGATGCTATTATTGAAAATGACTATGAAAGAGTTTTCCCTCTTCCATTTAGAAAAAAATTAGGAGTAGATTATTTATACCCACCTTTTTTTATTCAGCAATTAGGGATTTTTTCAAAAACAATTCTTACTGAATCAATAACTCAAAATTTATTGAATGAAATTCCAGCAAAGTTTAAATTTTTTGAAATAAATTTAAATACACTCAATAAATTTGATTCGAAACAAATTCAAATAAAAGAAAACCTCAACCACGAACTGGATTTAATTAGTCCATATGATTTACTTTATTCCAATTACTCTGAAAATGCAAAGAGGAATTTGAAAAAATCAAATAAATACAATCTTGTTATTAAAAATAACATTGACCCTGAAATAATTATTTCTCTTTTCAGAAAAAACCGTGGACAAGGGATAAAAAACCTAAATGACAAAGAATATGAAATTTTAGGAAAGATTGTAAAAATTTGTACTGATAAAAATATGGCAACCACTAAAGGAGTTTACAATGAAAATGGAGAGATTTGTGGAGGCGCGATATTTTTACAAAGTAATGGAAAAGTAATTTTCTTGTTTTCTGCTACAAATTCTGAAGCAAAAACAAATCATTCCATGACTTTTTTAATTGATAATTTCATTAAAGAAAATGCACAACGCAATCTTATACTTGATTTTGAAGGCTCCAATGATGAAAATTTAGCACGTTTTTATAAAAGTTTTGGGTCAAAGGAATGTGTATATTTACAGATTAAAAAAGAAAACTTAAATTGGTTTTATAAAAATGCATTAAAAATTAGAAAGTACATTAAATAATTCTAAATTTGAACTCGCAAAAACATCCAACTTATGATTAATATTCTTGGCAATCAGAACTCAATTCTTAACCAATTCATTTATCAATTGCGCGATATCGATATCCAAAAAGATAGCATGAGGTTCAGAAGGAATTTAGAACGAATAGGTGAAATTTTCGCTTATGAAATCAGCAAACGTCTCGAATATGAGAAAACTGAAGTTACTACAGCTTTAGGTGTTGCTGAAATCAATATTTTGAAAAGCCAAGTGGTATTGGGAACTATTTTAAGGGCTGGTTTACCACTTCATGCCGGAATGTTAAATGTTTTTGATGCAGCAGAAAACGCTTTTGTATCGGCTTATCGCAAGCACCATAAAAATGGGAAATTTGATATTCAAGTGGAATATGTTTCTTCTCCAGATTTAAATGGGAAAGTTTTAATGTTATCCGATCCAATGCTGGCAACAGGACTTTCGGTTGTTTTAACTTACAAACAATTGCTTTCTTACGGAAAACCAGCACATACACATATTGTGGCAGTTCTTGCGAGTCACGAAGGCGTTGAATATTTAAAAAAACAACTTCCTGAGTCAAGTTTCACTTTATGGCTTGGAGCTGTTGATGACGAACTCACCGCTCAATCGTATATTGTTCCTGGATTGGGAGATGCCGGCGACTTAGCTTTTGGATGTAAAGTATAATTATCCGTGTTTTTCTTAATATTAAGAGCAATTTTTTAACACTTTTAATGTTATATCATAAACTTTATCATTTTGCTTCTCTTTATAGTAAATAGCCTAAACTACATAAAACTTATTCAGGTTGCATTGCTCAGCAGTGTCAAATTTCTGTTTTCGCCATTGTTGTCACTGGGTTTAAATCTGACTTTTGCTGAATCAATTGCATCTATGGCTGTTGGAGGATTGATTGGAGTTTTCTTTTTCTATTATTTGAGTGGATTAATTGTAATGATATTCATGAAATACATAAAACCAGTTTTTATTAAGAAAAAGAAAGAGTATTTAGAACATCATCATATCAAGAAGAAACCAGTTTTCACGAAGAAAAATAAATTAATCATCAAAATAAAAACAAAATGGGGAATGTATGGAATCGTTATCCTCACTCCTGTTTTGTTATCAATTCCCATTGGAGCTTTCTTAGCAAATAAATACTTTTCGAACAATAAAAGAATTTTGCTTTATCTTTCTATTTCCGTAATATTTTGGTCGGTAGTATTATCATCAATCGTTTTTCTTTTTTAGTTGATTTTATTCCTAAATAAATATAATAATTCTTTCAATTCTTGCTATTTATAAATATTTCGTGTAGGTTTGTATGGTTATCTATCAGTCATGAAACTTAATAGTGTCTTTCTCGAGAACCTTCGAATTTCTGCCATTTCGATAAAAAGTCATATGCTTAGAACGGTTCTAACAATTCTAATCATTGCTTTTGGAATCATGGCTCTTGTTGGTATTCTCACGGCAATTGAATCAATAAAATCGTCCTTAAATAGTAATTTCTCAAGAATGGGAGCCAATACTTTCACCATAAAAAATCATGGAATGCAGTTTGGTGGAAATAACAGCAATCGACCAAAAGACAATAGAAGAATTACTTATGATGAAGCAGAAAAATTTAAGTCGGAGTTTACATTTAATGCGTACACCTCAATTTCTACTTTTGCTTCACATGTGGCCACTGTAAAATTTAAATCTGTAAAAACAAACCCGAATATTGGAGTATTGGGCGCAGATGAGAACAATATTATTACTGGAGGTTACGAATTAGATAAAGGAAGGAATTTCACACCTAGTGAAGTAATATATGGCGCAAATGTTGCGATTATCGGGGGAACTCTTTCCAAAACTCTTTTCAAACAGAAAGAAAATCCGGTTGAACAAGTGATTTCAATCGGACCGGGAAAATATAGAGTTATTGGTGTTTTAAAAGAAAAGGGTTCGAGTATGGGCTTTAGCGGTGACAATAATTGTATTTTACCAATTACCAATGTTCGCCAATATTTCGCCAGACCAGACATGTCATATACTATTAGTGTAATGACAAAAAATCCTAATGACATGGAATTTGCCATTAGCGAGTCGAATGGGTTGTTCAGAGCAATTAGAAAATGTAGAATTGGAGAAGAAAGTAATTTCGCGATTGAGAAAAGCGATAATTTAGCAAAAATGCTTGTTGACAAGATAAAATATGTAACTATGGCGGCAACCATTATTGGATTGATAACTCTTCTGGGGGCAGCAATTGGCTTAATGAATATTATGTTGGTTTCGGTTACTGAAAGAACTCGTGAAATTGGAATACGTAAAGCGATTGGAGCTACAAGCAAAGTAATTAAAGATCAATTCCTTACAGAAGCCATTATGATTTGTCAATTGGGTGGATTCTTAGGAATTATTTTAGGTATTTTAATTGGAAATTTAATGTCGCTGGTTACTGGTGGCAGTTTCATCATTCCATGGTTTTGGATAATCAGTGGAATCATTCTCTGTTTGATTGTTGGTTTAGCTTCTGGAATTTATCCAGCAATAAAAGCATCCAAACTTGACCCAATTGAAGCACTTCGCTTCGAATAATATTTTATAGGCTAAAATACCTGTTTTTATATTTTTTTTTCAAGTATTATTTACATTGTGATTATGAGCATCAACGCCTAACTTTGCTTTAGTTAGGAAAATATTTATTCATCAGATAATAATTAGCCATGGAAAAGATTAGGACACTATTGGTTGACGATCACGATTTGGTTATACTGGGAGTCAAGCATCTCATTTCGCAATACAGCGATATTGAGCTCGTGGGAATTGCAAATGATGGAGAAGAAGCAATTGCAAAAATAAAAGAACTGAAGCCCCATTTGGTAATTTTGGATATTGATATGCCAAAATTTTCGGGAATGGAAGTAACCGAAAAAATAATAAAATTATTTCCAAATATAAAAATCATTTTACATTCATCATATATTGATGAAGATCACATCATTAAAGGCTTCGAAATTGGCGCATTAGGTTATGTACCCAAAACTTATAAGCCCGACATGCTGATCGACGCTGTGAGATGTGTAAATAGTGGAGAACCATATATTAAGGGTATTGTTTCAGAAATATTTCTATCCAGCTACAACAAACGGAGAATTGAACCAGTAATTGAAAAACATCCAGAATTATCGGCTAGAGAAATTGAAGTTTTAAAACGAATTACTGAAGGTTTATCAAACCAAGAAATGGCAGATAAATTATTTATTAGCGTGCGAACTGTAGAAGTTCACAAGGCAAATATTATGAAAAAGCTAAAAATTTTCAATATTGCCGAACTTGTAATTTATGCAATACGTAACAAAATCATTGTTTTATAAGCCTTTCTAAAGAAAATATTTTTTTTTAAAGAAAATGAATAATTTTTCTTGCAGATAAAAAATTTTCCCTTATATTTGCACTCCCAAAACAAAAGAAGGGAGTTTAGCTCAGTTGGTTCAGAGCATCTGCCTTACAAGCAGAGGGTCACTGGTTCGAATCCAGTAACTCCCACAAACCAAATAAACCATCCACGAAGTGGGTGGTTTTTCTTTTTAAGAACAATCAAATAAAATTTGAATTGGGATGGAAAAACAAAAACAAACTTTGAGCAAAGCGAAAAGGTCTGTTTGGTTTGTACCCCCAATAGAGGATCAGCGAAGCTAATCAGTAACTCCCACAACACAAAGCCATCGAATCGATGGCTTTTTTTATTTTATGAATAAGCAAAAATATTAATATTTTCTGCGCAAGCAGGCTTTGTATTGGAACCCCCAATAGAGGATCAGAGAAGCTAATCCAAAAATTATCAAATTAAAAAGAAGAAACCCAAGCATTTTATGTTTGGGTTCTTTTTTGAAATGTACCCATAACCATTTTCTAAGAAATTTTAATTATTAATCTACCAATAAAAAAATAGCCCAAAAAGAAGATGGATATATCTTCGCCATTTCCAATTGCGCCTGTCTTAATAAATTGCGTCTATTGGTTCCTTTCAACCAATTATTGTAAAATAAGGATATTGATTCTGTGGTTTCTTTATCTGTCAATGACCACAAACTCATTATTACAGATTTTCTCCAGCAATCTGTATTTCTCATGAAATAAAATTTGAATTGAACTAAAAAAATAAAGGAGCTTTGAGAAAAGTGAAAAATATTGTTTTGATTGGATCTTTCCAATTGATAATCCGTGAAGATAATCCTCAAAATTTAATACAATAAATATTTTTTTTGGGTTTAATTGTGAACCACACTTTTAATACCAATAAATGTTAATTGGACCTTAAAAAAAATATTGGTTCAATCAATGAAGTACTAAAAATGTACTAAATTATTTTCAGGACTTTCCAATTAAAAAAACTGTAACTAAAACGTTAAAAATAGTTACAATCCTTAGGCTAAAAAAATATCCCAAAAGGTGTAGCTCAAACAAAATAGCAGCAAAAAAACTGAAAAAATTTTCAAGGTCCTATTGGATGTTTCCATTATAATATTATTTTTTATTAATTAATTGAATTTTAACTTTTGAATTCGAAATATTTTCAATTCCAAATTCTTGCGAAAATTACTATATCAAATAATAAAAAACAATGCGTAAAACACCTGTTATACAATACGTATTTATACCTTGCTATATTTTTTTAAAAAGATTTTAATACTAATTTTTGAACTAAAGTGGCACTAAAATATTGCAACTTTCTTTATTCAACCAATACAAATGCAGCCCAATAATAAGATGGATATTTCTTCGCCATTTCCAATTGCGCTTGCTTAAAGGCATTATGTCTATTGGTTCCATTTAACCAATTATTGTAAAATAAGGACATTAATTCTGTGGTTTCTCTATCTGGCACCGACCACAAACTCATTATCACAGATTTTGCCCCAGCAATCTGAAATGCACGTTGCAATCCATAAACCCCCTCGCCTGTTTTAATATCTCCCAATCCTGTTTCGCATGCGGAAAGCACTACCAAATCAGTATTTGATAAATTCGTGTTGGCAACTTCATAGGAAGTCAAAACACCATCATCAGTATTTTCAATTGTTGGACGGCATTGCCATGCATAATTTGCCCCAGCTAATATTAATCCAGAACGATACAGCGGATTGGTATTTAGTTTAAATGGATTTCTGGTATTGTTTTGAACAACAGAATCAGCTTCAGGGAAAAAGAATCCGTGAGTAGAAATATGAAGAATTCCGGGAGATTTTTTTCCATTCAGACTTTTGAAATTTTCTTCGCTTCCATATTTCCCAGAATATTCAGTTGTAATCCATTTCTTTTCTTTAAACAACTTGTTGATATTATTGATTTCCGTTAAAGTACCACCCAAATATATCCAGGCATTATTTCTCGAAGTATCTGAAGCATAAGAACGCAAGCTCAAATCATTACTATATACATTTTTGATTTTTTGGCTAATGATTGCTTTTGCAGAATCTAATTCATAATTAATTCCACCAAAAAGAGCAATGGTATTATTTGAATTGCTTTTTTCATCTTTTTGCAAAACAATTTGCCTTGTTGAATTTACAAAATGGATATCGTATTTACTCAATAACAATTGCTTTTTCTCGTCTTCCAAGGAATTGAAAGAAACTTTATTCAACAAGCCAGATAAAGACAAAAAAACAGAAGTTTTTCCTTTTACCAAAGTATCTAAATTTTTCCAGATCAAATCATATAAAGTTGCATTATCGCCATCAACAACAATATATGAATTAACTATTGGCTTGATTCCTTTAATCTGAGAAGTCGTTTTATACAGTTCTGTCTTTTTCATCACTTGGGCCAATTCATTTTCACTGCAAAGCTTTATCATTTTTGGATTGGGATAATCTTTTCCTAAAACCATTGCAAAATAATAGGTGGTATCAAAATTCGTTTCATTGAAATTATTTTGGTTTAAATCAGCCTGATAGGAAATAAATTCAACCGCAATTTCCGTTGGAGAAAGTTTTTCCTTAATTTGCTCCCATTGAATATCTTTATTGATTGAATTATTGGCAAAATCATTCGATTTTAGGACCAGTTCCTTTTCGAGCTTATTTGCTTTTTCTTCAAGAATACCAGTACTATCAAATCTACTCGCAACTGGCATTGCATACAAACTTGCTAATTGCTGTTTTATTCCAATCCATTGACTGTATTTCTCCTTCAAATCTTCATCATTTCCATTTAAAACAATGTTTTTCATTTTATCATTAGATCTTAAAAGGATTCCCTTATGAAAAAGTTCGTTATCATATACCAGTCCCGAAACAGAAGAATTTGTTTTTTGATTCTTCATAGCGAATGAAGCAAGCATATTGCCATAAACTGTAGATGTTTTTAGAAAATTTGATTTTTCGGTTTCAGAAAGGAAAGCGAAATTATTTCTGATCTGCTCATTATTTAATTTCACTGCCTGGGAATAATATTTTGAAGCTTCATTAAAATTATTTTTGCATTCGTAAATATAGGCCAGACTAAAAACCGTTTCGGCAATAATCGGATTATTTTCGCCAAATGTCGATTTCTTTAATTTCAGCGCTTTCAAGCAATATTCCTCTGCCTTATCAAGTTTTGACAAACCATTATACATCAGAGATAAATTATGATATGTTACGGCAATATCGGGATAATTTTCGCCAAATATTTTTTTCAAAACTTCAATTGATTTCAAATACATTGGCTCTGCTTTTTCGAATTGACCAGTATTTCTATACAATTCCGCCAAGTTATTGACATGTGTCGCATAATCTGGATGGTTTACTCCAACCGTTGCACTATCAATTTCCAGCACTTCAATCAGACATTTTGCTGCTTTATCAGCAAGATTGGCACTCTCAGTTTTGTTAACGGTTCCAATTGCCTTATAAAGATAAAGTGTTCCCAGATTATTTAATCCATTTGAAAATTGTGGACTTTTCTTTCCATATATTTTCTCATAATTTTTCAGGGTTTCTAAATAGCATTTTTCGGCTTTATCATAGTTCCCGGTATGGTAATAAAAAACTCCTAGCCCGGATAAAACTCCAACATAATTTGGATGAGTATCACCAAGTTTTACCTTTGTTATACTCACGGATTCAAGCAAATATTCCTCAGCAAGTTTGTTATTTCCTTTTGCCAGCATGGTATTGGCCAAATTGCAGAGCATATTCACATTTTCAGGATGCTCTTTTCCAAATGCCTTATTTTGGATTGCAAGAGATTTTCTAAGCAATTGTTCTGATTTGTCGTAATTGCCTGTTTCATAATAAAACTGTCCATAATTGTTTAAAAAAGTAGCATACTCTGGATGCATATCACCATAAACTTTTTCGAATATCGATTTGCAATTTTCGTATGTTTCCCCTGCCAATTCGAAATTTCCCATTGTGGCATATAATCCAGCCAAACTATTCAAGGTATTTGCATAAGCAGCCGAATTTCCTCCCAAAGTTTTTCTCTGGATATCAAGTGCTTTTTTCAGTAAAGTTTCGGCAGTTTTAAATTCCCTTCTGATTATTTTAATATTTGCTAAATTGTACAGTGAAACAGCATAATCCGCATGATTCTCTCCTTGAAGTTCTTTCCGAAGTTCCACTGTTTTTGTGAAAGCAGATTCTGCAGAATTGTAATCCCCAAGCTGTTCATACATCAGCGCCAGATTATTATATGAAGTTAAATAAGCATCATACTTCTCTCCGTAAAGTGCCTTCTGAATTTTCATTGCTTTTTCCGTCAATTCAATGGCTTCTTTATATTTTCCATTGGCCGAATAAACGGAAGCCAAATTGCTTATTGAAATAGCGTAATTTGGATCAGATTCTCCATAAATTTTCTTGAAAATTTCAATGGCTTCGGTTAAAACAAGTTCTGCATCCTTATATTGCGCCATATTATCATACAATACACCCAAATTTGAAAGTGTAAGTGCATAATTGCCGTTCTCTTTTTTGAAAACTTTCTCTTTTACTTTTAAACAGCGCTTGTATGCATCTTCAGCCTCTTTATTTTTCCCTTGTTTTTCATAGGTGACCGCAAGATTATTCAATGCAGTAGCGTAATCGACAGTATTTTCTCCAAAAAAGGATTTACTTAATTCAACTATTTCGGCAAATACCTTTTCAGCCTTTTGATACATTCCTGCTTTGAGATAAAATTCGCCAAGGCTATTATAAGTTTCCAAAAAAACTTTTGAAGGTTTCCCATAAGTTTTCTCCATTAATTCAACAGCATGAGTATAGAATGGCTCTGCTTTTTCATACATTCCATGAACAAAGTAAAAAGGAGCAATTACGTTGACCGTTGCCATATACAAAGAATCCGTTTCTTTATAGTTTTCTTTAACGACATTGTACACTTCAGAATAAATTTCTTCAGCTTTGCTATATGATCCAGCAATATTATAAATGTTTGCTTGCTGGTTCGCAGTATTAATAAAATCCATGCTGTTTTTGCCTTGGTCTTTAATAATATAATCAATCACTTCCTCCATCAAAGGATAGGCCTTGGAATACTTTCCTATGTAGGTATAATTTATTGCTAAATTGTATTTTGTCAGAACAAAAGTGTAATTGTTTTCACCATATAATTTTCCACATAAATCCAGTGCATCTTCATAAGTTTCAACTGCCATTTCGTAATTTTTATTTCCGTAATATGCAAATGCCACATAGCGTAGTATGCTGAAATAATTCGTGTCTTTTTGGCCAATTAAGGATAAGGTTTTTTTGCCAGATTCAATGGCTTTTTCGAAATTTTGAGCTTGATAATCTTTTGCGAAAACATCGTAAGCATCTTCCCATGTTTGAGAAAAAGCAAATGAAACAGCAAACAGAAATATTAAGGAGAGAAATATTTTCTTCATTTGAAAGGTTTAATCAAATTTATAGACTTTCAAATGTAATATTTTATGGATAAATGACAAAATATAATAATTGGCAATCAAAAAAATTCTTCATTTTTAGATTCCTCACTTCGTTCGGAATGACAGCAATATTGAATAAAGACAGAGTAAAGGAGCATCCAAGAGTTGATACTAGCAATGAGGATTCTCACTTACTCTTTTCGAAACATCTTGCCCTTGTCATTCCGAACAAAGTGAGGAATCCTTTAACGGATAATAATAATAATTATTTGTTCTTTTCCAAACCGTTTTTCAGAATTCTACAGAATTCATTTTTGAGTTTTTTTGGTGAAATAATTTGCAGATTATCACCAAAGGACATCAGTTCCATTATAAAATCTTCTGTAATTTGAATTTTAAGCTCTATTCTGAATTCTTTTTTATCATCGATTAAAATTTTTTGAGAATGATGAAAAGGAAATGATTTCACAAATTTACCATGAAATACATTAAAGGAAACTACAACTTTTTCAGCACTTTCTCCAGGTTTATTGATGATTCCAAAACTATTTCGAAACATTTCGTTTGCATCAAATCCAATTGGATAATCAAAATTTTTCTTGGTAATTTCCAAATCAAAAATTCGGTCTAAACCAAAACTTTTAATGGTGCCATCTTTCAAATCTGTTGCAATTAAATACCAACGATAACGAGATTCTTTCAAAGCCAATGGCTCAACAATTCGCTGAGAAATATCATCATCCCAAAACTTCTTATAGGTGAAACCAATCACCAAATGATTTTTAATTGAATGCAATAAACCATTGAGATTTTCAATTCCTTTTGGCCTGCGCTTCTCAAATATCATATATGGTGCAACTTTGTCAGTCATGTTTAATGAATTAAACATATCAAAAGCCTCTAGCATGCGATTGTTAGCATCAGATTCTTCGTCATCATCAATATAATAGGCTTTTTTGGATTGATCAAACCTGATGTCCATATTAAACAAAGTACGAATTTCGTTCAAATCCCTCTGGAATGTTCTTTTCGAAATATTCAATTCGAAACTATACCTGTCAGATTCCAATTCTAAGAAAGAGCTAATTTCCTCAAAAGTAGCGTAATTGCTCTTTCTTAGTTTCTTCATGATTGAAAGGTAGCGTAAAATATATTCTCGCTTCGACATATTTTTATGTTATTTTTTATTTTGCAATTTCAAAAATACAAAATATTTAAACGCCAAAATAGGACGCGAATATTTTAAGCTCTATGTTCACGCAAAATATTTCTTTTTCGCGTAACATTTATCATGGTATTGCGATCTTGATAATTCAAAAATTCTTTAATTTCCTTTATCAAAATATAAAATTCATCCTCTAAGGCAAGCATCGCTTTTCTTTCAAAATCGCGCATTTTTGCCGCCAAAAAGAAGGTTCCATTTTTAATACAACTCAATTTTGTTCTTTGTAAGAAAGTCAATAATTCCGAGCGTGAAAGAGAATCTATACTGATAGCTTCTTCTTTTTCAATTAAAACTTTTGTTCCCATTTTTATATTATTTTTAGTTCTTAATGATGCAAATTTAAAATATAGAAGCGCCATTATGCGTCGCTACATAAAATAAAATATTAAAATGCAATTTTTTTAATTTTTTTTCCTTGCTTTAACCAGTTTCTGAGGAGCACATCAGCATCTGGATAATAGTTAGCTTGCTTAATATAACTTTTCAATTCGCTTACATCGCTTACTTGACTTGTAGATTCAATGAATCCGTAGCCTGCATATTTTCCATTTTCTACCAATACCACAGAATTCTCTTCATCGCTCCTACCTCTGTCAAATAGAAAACAATTTTTTTCCTCGATTTGATAATGACTTAGAATCTTTCGGGCTCTTTGGTTATAAGACTCAACCTCTTCAACTCCGGCACATATTCCATTACACTTTTTAATTTGATGATTAAAACAAACGGCGTCTTTTGCAGTCAGGCCACAGTAATTGATGCACAATTCAAATTCTTCAATCCAATATTCCAGTTTTTCGCGCGCAGAAGAATAGGTATTAAAAATCTGTAATGAATTTTCAGACTCCTCTGCTTCAACAATTTTAAAACTGACAACTCCTTTTTCGTCTTCATACCAATCGATGCAATGCGTAAATGAATCTGCAACTCTTTGTCTGTTGTATTTTGGTTTGTGCTTTTTAATTTCTTCAGATTCCAAAAGCAATGCAATTACTTCACTTCCTGTCAGCACAAAATCGACATTATACAATTCGTTGAGCATTTTCTTGCCTTTTTTTTCATGAGAATTAAAATGGCTGATTGCCCGCTGATACATATTGATGCTTTTTCCTATATAAATGATATTTTGGGTCTTATCCAAAAAGTAATAAACACCGCATTCTTCTGGAATTTTATTCAAAATATATTCTTTTATTTTGTCAATGCGGCGAACCATTAAATCTTCAACACCCATATTTTTATATTGAGGATCCTGAGTTTTCAACTGAATTAATAAATCAAATAATTTGGCTGTTGCCACAGCATCGCCTTCAGCTCTGTGTCTGGCTTCGTTATCAATTCCCAATGAAGCACATAAATGTCCCAAACTATAAGAAATCCTTCCTGGTAATAATTTGCGCGCTAAACGAACTGTACAGAGTTTTTCCCTTTTGAATTTATAACCCAGTGCTGCAAATTCTTCTTTGATAAATCCATAATCAAAGCCAACATTGTGAGCTACGAATATTTGTCCTTCAGTTAATTCAATAATTTTCTTCGCTACTTCATGAAATTTCGGTGCATCAGCAACCATCTCGTTGGTAATTCCAGTCAAGCTGGTAAAAAAAGGATTGATTCTGCATTCCGGATTTAGAAGTGTTGTAAATTTCTCCACTACCTGCAATCCATCGTGTACTAAAATGCAAATCTCCGTAATTTTTCCTTTACGAAATTCGTATTTCCCTCCACAGGTCTCTATGTCGATGATTGCGAACATTTTCTTTCCTTTTAATTTGAATAATGAATATCTCTCTAAATAATTTTCAAAATTTGATTTATAACATATACTCTTTGAATTTAGATTCCTCAGCCTATTGGCTGATCCATTCGGAATGACAACTTATTTTTTCACTGCTGCTTTGTCACTATTTACACAACTTATAATGTCATTCCGAACCTCGCTTTTTGCTTGGTGAGGAATCTCAATCCTATTATCAATATTCAATTCGTTCCATTCATTATTAAATGAATTTATTAACGCATTTTTTTTTATTCGAGAATATCCTTTTAATTGTTTCTCCCTTGCTATTGCATTATCAATAAAATCAAATCTTTCAAAATAAATTAGCTTTGAAACATGATACTTTTGTGTAAATCCTTTTACTCTCCTTTGTTTGTGTTCAAAACATCTTCTAATAATATCATTTGTAACTCCGATATAAAGGACATTATGATTTGCGTTTGTAAGAATATACACGTAATATAAGTGAATTTTCATTGTAACTTTATTTCTTAAACTGTTTTATCTGCTTTTAGATTCCTCATTCCGTTTTACTCCATTCGGAATGACATAGTTTTAATGCGGTTTTAGAGGGGGCGAAGGAGCGACCACCAAAAAATGGTCGCTCCTTCGCCCCCTCCCATTAAAATAGCAAATTGTCATTCCGAACGAAGTGAGGAATCTCATTTATCATAATATTTAACTTCATTTTAAAATCAAAACATTAGTCCTTCTTTATTCTCTCTATCTCCACTTTCATACTCAATAAAAGTTTCATCATACTTTCCATATTGATTTCTTCTTCTTTTTTATCAGAAGTTTTTAAACTGCAAACAAATTCCCAGATTTCAAGAATATCTTGCGCTTTGATTGAATAAGGATCGTACGATTTATTATCGGAATGAAGTTCCACCAAAAAGTGGTCGCTCCTTCGCCCCTCCCATTAAAATAACAAATTGTCATTCCGAACGAAGTGAGGAATCTCATTTATCATATTATTTAAATCATTTTTTTAATTAATCCTTTTTAATTCTCTCTATCTCCACTTTCATACTCAGCAAAAGTTTCATCATACTTTCCATATTGATTTCTTCTTCTTTTTTATCAGAGGTTTTTAAACTGCAAACAAATTCCCAAATTTCAAGAATATCTTGCGCTTTGATTGAATAAGGATCGTACGATTTATTATCGGAATGAAGTTCCACCAAATTATGACTTCCTTTAAACACTCGTTTGTAAACAATGCCTTCTTCTTTCGAAAGCAAAATATATGTTTTCCCATCAACCACCTCTTCGAGAGACTCGACATATTTGCCAACTACAAAATCACCAGTTTGAATCGGAGGCATGGAATCGCCCTTTATTGGAAATGAACGATGCTTCCCGGAAAATTCAAAAGGAAGTTTCATAACTGGAAGCTCTTCCATATATTCAGGATCTGCATAACCGTTTAAATAACCGGCAGAAGCTTTTACCGTTACCACCTCAACTTGATTGTTATTGTCTTTGTCAACCAAAATCGGAAATAGCAATCGGTTGTTACCAATTTTCATGAGCGACTCCGAATCTGTTTTTCGCAAATCACTTTTTATCAGCGCATCAACCGCCACATGAAAATATTCCGAAAGCTTAATTAGTATTTCAATTGGTGGTTCGTTTCTACCTTCCTCGTACGCACCCAAACGTGCTCGAGTGATGCCTAGCTCGTCGGCTAAACGCTCCTGTGAGAGATTCTTTAAATCCCTCAAATGTCGAATATTAAAAGATATTTTACTCATTACTACGTTTTATAGCACAAAGATACTATATTATATAGTAATTTAGCAAATAATTTTTAACTTTTTTTCAAAAAAAATGAATCGCCAAATTATTCATATGGATTTAGATTCTTTCTTTGTCTCTGTAGAGCGACTTTTAGACAGCAGCCTAAATGGAAAGCCCGTAATTATTGGCGGCACCTCCGATCGAGGCGTTGTGGCCTCCTGTAGTTATGAGGCACGACAATTTGGAGTTCACTCAGCAATGCCTTCAAGAATGGCAAAACAATTATGTCCGCAAGCAATTTTTGTGCGGGGCGATATGGATTCTTATTCGAGACACTCCAATGTCGTTACCAAAATTATTGAAGAAAGAGCCCCTTTGGTTGAAAAAGCTTCCATCGATGAACATTATATCGATATCACAGGAATGGACCGATTCATTAAAAACAGCATGCTTTGGTCGCACGAACTTCGCGAAAGCATTATAAAAGAAACTGGTTTACCAATTTCGTTTGGATTGTCAGTCAACAAAACTGTTTCGAAAGTTGCCACCGGAGAAGCCAAGCCCAGCGGAGAAAAACGTGTTGACGCCGGCATTGAAAAATTATTTCTGGCGCCGCTTTCAATTAAAAAAATTCCGGGTATTGGTGGTAAAACCTTTACACTTCTCCGAAATATGGGAATTGAGAAAGTGGAAACCATCCAGCAAATGCCGCTACCGATGATTCAAAGAGTGCTGGGCGAAAACGGACAAAGCATCTGGAAGAAAGCAAATGGAATTGACAATAATCCCGTACAGCCGTATTCTGAGCAAAAAAGCATGAGCAGCGAAACCACCTTCGATAAAGATACTACGGATATTGAACAACTGCGACGTGTATTGATTAAAATGATTGAAAAGCTAGCTTTCGATTTACGGAAATCAAAAAAAGTAACCGGCTGTGTCACTCTCAAATTAAGGTATTCCGATTTTCAAACGCATACTTTTCAAACGAAAGTGGCATACACCGCTTCTGACCATGTTTTGCTTGATAAAATTCTGGAACTTTTTAAAAAGAATTATTCACGAAGAGTTCTCATTCGCCTAATTGGCATCAAGTTCAGCAATCTGGTATCGGGATTTACGCAAATAAATTTGTTCGATGATTCTGAAGAAATGATCAATCTCTACCAATCGATGGATAAGATTCGCAAGCGTTTTGGATTTAAAGCAATCATGAAAAGTATTAATCTGAAAGTAAAAAATGATTCTTAACGCCCACTCCTATTATAGTTTGCGTTACGGTGTTATCTCTGTTGAAGACATCGTGCAATCGGCTATTGACAATAATTACGAAGCCATTGCCATTACAGACATTAATAATTCTTCGGGAGTTCTGGAATTTGTGAAAGTCTGTTTTGAATCAGGCATCAAACCCATTGCCGGTATGGAATTCAGGAATGGTGATGAATTACTGTTTATTGCTTTGGCCAGAAATAATTTTGGGTTTCATGAAATCAATGAATTAATGACCCTTTGCAATTTATCGAAATCGAAGATTCCACTTCGGCCTGATTTTACACAATGTTATATAATTTATCCATACGGGAAATATAAAACTGAATCACTAAAAGACAATGAATATCTGGGAATAAAACCTTCACAACTCAATAAATTTTCTTTCGAGAAAACGAAATCTCAATACAAATTAGTTATTCTGCAAACCTATACATATAAGGATTTCAAAGGTTTTGAAACTCATAAAAAGTTAAGAGCCATCAATCAGAATATTTTATTTTCACAGCTGGAAGCCGGACAAATTGCAGGAACCGATGAATTTATTATTCCTTTGGAGAAACTGCTTAAAAAATTTGAGGATTACCCACAAATCATACAAAACACAAAGCAAATTATTGATGATTGTGATTTCCAGTTTGATTTTAAAACTATAAAAAACAAAAGTAAATATACCGATAGTCCTTACGAAGATAAAATACTCTTAGAGAAACTGGCGATGGATGGTTTGAAATATCGTTATGGTTCGAAAAATAAAATTGCAATTGAACGAGTTACCAAAGAACTTGAAATTATTGACCAGCTTGGTTTTTCAGCTTATTTTCTGATTGCTGCCGATATCATTCGATACTCAATGCAGCAAGGTTATTATCACGTTGGTCGTGGAAGCGGCGCCAACAGCGTGGTTGCTTATTGTTTGCGAATCACCAATGTTTGTCCGATTGAACTGGATTTGTATTTCGAACGCTTTTTAAATCCGAAACGTAAGTCGCCGCCTGACTTCGACATCGATTACAGCTGGAAAGAGCGCGACGATGTTACCGATTACATTTTTAAGCGCTACGGAAGAAAGCACACCGCCTTATTAGGCGCCATGTCGACATTTAAAGATCGCTCCATCATTCGCGAAATGGGAAAAGTTTACGGATTGCCAAAAGAAGACATCGATCGTTTGATTAAATATCCCAACTCGCCTTTAAATCAGAATGAAATTTGCCGCGATATCATGGAACACTATAATTCCATAGAGAATTATCCCAATCTACGAACCATTCATGCCGGTGGAATCGTAATTTCGGAAGAACCCATCACCTATTATACCGCTCTGGACATGCCACCAAAAGGTTATCCAACAACACAATTCGATATGTATTTAGCTGAAGATATCGGTTTCGAGAAACTGGATATTTTAAGTCAGCGGGGAATTGGCCACATCAAAGACGCTGCTGAAATTGTCTACCAAAACCAAGGAATTAAAGTGGATGTTGACCAGATTCAAAAATTTAAAACCGATCCTCTGGTGAAAGCGAAATTAAAATCCGGAGAAACCATCGGATGTTTTTATATTGAAAGTCCTGCCATGCGCGGATTACTGAACAAATTAAAATGCGATAATTATTTATCATTGGTAGCAGCAAGTTCCATAATTCGCCCCGGAGTAGCGAAAAGCGGAATGATGAAAGAATATATTCAGCGGTTTCATTCGCCAGACAATATTAAATACATTCATCCGGTGATGGAACAGCAGCTCAAGGAAACTTATGGTGTGATGGTTTATCAAGAAGATGTTTTAAAAGTGGGACATCATTTTGGTGGTCTGGATTTGGCGGATGCCGATGTATTGCGCAGAATGATGAGCGGAAAAACGCGAAACAAAAAGCATCTGGAAGAAATTTCGAATAAATATTTCCTGCATTGCAAAGCCATGAATTATCCAGAAGAACTGGCAAAAGAAGTCTGGCGACAAATTGAATCATTTGCCGGATATAGTTTCAGCAAGGCACATTCGGCAAGTTATGCGGTGGAAAGCTTTCAGAGTTTGTATTTAAAAACGTATTACCCGCTGGAGTTTATGATTGCAGTGATCAATAATTTTGGAGGATTTTATAGTTCTCGGGTATATATTAATGAAGCCCGAAAAGCCAGTGGAATCATCCATTTGCCTTGCGTTAATAAAAGCACAAAACTCACAACGCTTTATGGAAAGGATGTTTATCTAGGATTTATTCATATAAATTCGTTGGGACAACTGATTTCCGAAACCATTGAAACCGAAAGAAATCGAAATGGATTGTATGAAAGCTTGGAAGATTTTATTGTACGTACCAATATTGGAATCGAATCTTTACAGACATTAATTCGTATTAATGCTTTGCGTTTCACCGGACAAAATAAACGCAATCTGCTTTGGGAATCTCATATGTTACTGAATAAATCGAAATCGAACCAGCATGAGTCGAACGAAAAAATGTTTACTGTAAATCCTCCGAAATGGGAAATTCCAAAACTGGTTCACAATACGATTGAAGATGTTTATGATGAACTGGAATTGCTTGAGTTTCCTGTAACATCAACAGAATTTGAATTACTAAAAACAGATTTCCGTGGAGAATGTGTTGCCAAAGATCTTATAAAATTCTTAGGAAAGAATATTCGCATTCTTGGAAATTACGTCACCTACAAATGGATTCGAACCAGCAGAGGCGACACGATGGCGTTTGGGACTTTTTT
>JACAAW010000220.1 GCA_013377115.1 Bacteroidota bacterium
AACCGCTTCCGTCGTAGCGTAAGCAAGCCACTTCGGGGTTAATGGTTACATACCGCTGAATAGTTCCCGCTGGCAATGTGTTGTGATACACCCATGCTTCGATAGTTATTGCCGTGAGGCTTGTACTTATTCCCGAGGCACCAGAAACATACTGAGTGCTCCCATCAAAGCTGAGGGCTTTTTGTGGCGATTGCGTTTGTGCCGATAATTGAATACTTATTGCTAATGCCACAAGCAATACATAATATTTAATTAATTTGTTTTTCATATTTAGTTTATTTGTAAATGGTTTTTATATTCAATGTTTTTTTGATTTTTTGTTCAAATACATTCTTACATGAACATTTGGGGATAAAGTCTAATGAAATGCCATCTAATTGTATGTCGGGGAAAGTACTCTCAATATAATTGGAAAGTAATAAAACTTTAGTACTTGGATATAATTTAAATATTGTTCTGGTGACTTCAGTATCATAAGATGTCCAATCTAAAAGAATTATTTGAAAACAGTATTCAGCTTTAGAATCAAGCAATGAATTAACAGTATCATCATCAAAAACAACCTTATATCCATCTATTTGATCAAGCACCATTTTCAGGCTTTCGCGAAAAATTTTGTTTTGCTCAATTATGATAATATTAATCATTGAAATCAAAAATGTTGAGCACAAAAATACAATAGTCGATATTCCCTATTATAGGGGAAAACTTGTATTTAACCTAAAGGAAAACCTGTATTTTCTTTCAAGGTAAACCATTAGAAAAAGAAATTGGAGGGAGTCTATTCTATTGAAAAATGATTGTTCTTTATTGCCCAAACTATCAATCCAGCAATGTTTTTGACATTAGATTTTCGAAAAATATTTGTTCGATGTGTTTCAACAGTGTTAAAACTAATAAACAGTTTTTCCGAAATTTCCTGAGTGGTTAATCCTTTGCAAATCAATTGCAAGATTTCCATTTCTCGATTTGTAATATTTTCATTTCCTTTTAAACTATGAGCCGATTGAAATGAAAGTTTTTGTAATATTTCCTGACTGAAATAATTACTTCCTTCAAACACATTTGAAATGGCTTGTTGAAGTTCAAATTTATTCGATTTTTTTAAAACAAATCCTTTAACCCCCGCACCAATCATTTGTATATAATTTGTTGTGTCAGAAAACATGGTAAGAGCAATTACTTTTAAATCAGGAAAACAGGCAATTGCCTTTTGAGTAGTTTCAATTCCATCAATTACGGGCATATTAATATCCATCAATACCACATCAGGAATTGTATGTTCTAAAAATTCAAGAAACAATATTCCACTCGAATTTTCAAATATCACTTCAAACCCTTCTATCTGTTGTAAAACAAGCTTGAGTCCTTCTCTAAAAAGGTCGTGATCGTCTATTATTGCAATTTTAATCAAAATGTTCTTCGTTTATTTTATGATACGGGATCTCAATAAAAACAATCGTTCCTTTCTCTATTGTACTCTCAAATTTGACAGTCCCATTTAAAGATTGAATCCGGCTCTTAATATTTGCTAAACCCATTCCTGATTTATTTTGCATTTTTTCATCAACAGAAAATCCTTTCCCATTATCTTTGTATAAAACTTTCAGCAATTCATTTTGTTGTGTTATACTGATACTTATCAAAGAAGCGGTAGCATGTTTAAAGGTATTATTAAGTAGTTCTGTTATTGTTCGATATAAAGTCAATTCTTTTATTAATCCAAAACGCAATATTTTTTCAAAATGAAGATCAAATTTAATATTTTCGTTTGGAGCTATATGGCTTATAAAATTCTCCAAAGCGAAAATCAAACCATAGTTTTCCAGTACATTCGGACTAATATTGTGTGATATTCGAGAAACATCTTCAATCGTGGTTTTTATTATTTCTTTAAGTTTAATTTCAATTTCAATTTTGGATTCTTGTTCGGGAGCATCCAGATATGCTTGATAATAAAGATTAATTGCTGATAAAACTGGTCCTAATCCATCATGCAGGTCAGAGGCAATTCTTTTACGTTCTTTCTCTTCAGTTAATATAATGGTATCTATCATTTTTTGTTGAATTTCTTTTTTCTCTGCCATCTCATTATTCAAAGCCGAATTTATTATTTCCAGTTCTGAAGCTTTTGTTTGCAATTCATTAATATTGGACCGAATTCGGGAAAAGAAATTAACTAAAATATAATAAATCAAAAAACCAATTAATAGAAAGTGTAAAATACGAACAATTACACAAGTATAATGACAGCTCTCAAAATGATAATCCAATGGAATAAATGTACTATTTGTAATCATTAAAATTCCCACAATCAAAATAGCAATAAATGAGAAAATAAATATGACTAATGGCTCCCATTTTTTCAAGGAAAACAGTGAATATATAATTGCCAGCACATACCAAAGACTTGCCATATCGATAAGTCCTAGTAATAAGTTAAAGCTACCTGCCAAAAAAAGTAAAATTGAGAAACTCCAAATTTTAAATCGGAAATTCATTTTATTTCTATAAAAGGCTAGTATTATTGCAGTCAATCCCATAATCGGAGGTGCAAATCTTGGCCATAAAAAAACGCTTTCATCTAAAGCAATAAAGATAATAGCATTAAGCGGCAATACCATAAAAGCAATAAAAATAATGCTTGTATTGATTATTTTATTACCTAAGGTGTCAATTAAAAACTCTCTGCCATTTATAGATAAGATTTTCATTTCTATTAAAATATTGTCAAAGATAATTTTTTATGCATTAAGTTGGGAAATCAATTTTTAATTTTTTTTCAGTAACACAGCACCTCGCATGGCGGAATTTGCAATTCAGCCGTTAATTATTGTTGTATTCATAACCGCATTTGGCTGTTGTAATTCAAATTTTTCAAACTAAAAGTTTATTTGGCGAAGATTCTGCTTCGTCATTTGATTTTTCATAGCATTTGCTACTAATAGAAACAAAAAAAACGTGCCAGATCATTACAACCTGGCACGCCCAAAAAACAAAACAGCAATCAGCGGTGCGAAGTTTCCTAACTTCGCACATAATTATCAATCTACACCACCTCAATAATCATCAGCGAATTAAATGCTCCATTTCTCAATGGATATTGGTTCCCATTCACCTCTTGGAAAAATTCCACCTTCAAATAAAAGAGTTTAATTCCAGTCCCAGTTGGCAAAGCCGTGGGAGTTAAGGTAATGTTCACAGGACTTGGACTAATTGCATTGTTCACAACATTAGTACGCTTCAGATCAAAATACTTGGTAGCAAAATTAATCACTTGCATCGCTCCGCTAATACTAAAATGCGTTGCTCCTTCAGGTACTAAAATATCAGATGTCGGTATCAAATCTGTTATTTCAATAACTCCTGTAGTGGTGTCCACTGTATAAGGTTTAAAGAGTATCGAAGTCATTACTGCGGCATCGTTAAAATTAAACATTTTAAGCAATGCTTTTCCATTAGCAGTATTAACTCCAACTGCAGGTGCTCTCATCCCCCTAAAACTAGAGGTATCCTGTTTCAGTACTTTCGACATCACTTGTGTCAGTCGTGAAGTAACTCGGGAGTCCTTACCATTTTGCATTAGGCTTCTGATGGTGTTTCTCAGCAATTTTCCTGCCTGAGCTGCAGCTTTAAATTCCATCCCATTTTCACGCGTTCGCGCAAATCGGGGATCCGTCTTAATTCTGTTTCCATCAACACCGCCTTTTGTTCTGATAAGGTAGCCGTCTTGTGACTTGTAGAAGGTCACACCATCTAGGGTGCCTTCGATTTTAAAAATGGACTTTTGATGTGCCATGATTTCTAAAATTTAATTAGTTAATAATTTATTTAATTGACACTTCAAAATTAAACTAAGGACTTCTGTAAATCAAGCCAATTAAGCGTTTGGGATGATTTTTCACTTTTTTTCATGACTTTGCTTCAACTATTTTTTTTGCCTTCTTCACATTTCATTTTTTTGCTTGGTATTGCCTTTTAATTTTTACAAAAAATCATCCATATTTGGGTCAAAAAAGCAGTTTTTTCATATTTTTTTAGTCAAAAAAGTCATTTTTTTTCTTGTTTTCCAAAAAAGGAAAAAAATTTCAAATTAAATCATTATCAAATTTTACACTGAGCCAGGTGTTGAGTGGGACACTGAGCGGAGTCGAAGTGCCCGAATACGAATACCAATCATCAAATTAACAAATCACAACCTCACAAATTGTCAACTTCACAAATTAACCAATTCACAAATTAACCGTCGCCAGACCCTCTTTGCGAACTCAATACTTAGCGTCCCTCGCGCCTCCGCGTGAAACCTTTCAAAACAACAAAGGGTTAACCAACAAAATATAAGGGTCACTGAGCCGATC
>JACAAW010000221.1 GCA_013377115.1 Bacteroidota bacterium
CATTACGATAAAATCTCAAAGAAAATGAATCTCGACACCGAAGAAATTAAAAGTGCGGTTAATGAGATTATTAAATTAAATCCAAAACCAGGAAATACTCAAAGTGAGACTTCAAAAAGTATTCAGTATATACTTCCAGATTTTTATTTAACAAATGAAGATGGAATTTTGGAAATAAGTTTGAATAATAAAAATGCTCCAGAACTCAGAATAAGCAGAACTTATTCTGAAATGATGGAAACTTATTCTCAAAGCAAAGAGAAACAAACTGGGCAGCAAAAAGATGCCATGATGTTTGTGAAACAAAAAATTGATTCAGCGAAATGGTTCATGGATGCAATTAAACAACGTCACAATACGCTTGAGGAAACCATGAAATGCATTGCTAAATTTCAAGAAGAATACTTTTTAACCGGCGATGAAACAAAACTTAAACCTATGATTTTGAAAGATATTGCCGAAAAAGTCGGATTGGATATTTCTACGATTTCAAGGGTTGCAAATAGCAAGTATATTCAAACACCTTTTGGTACTTTCCTTTTGAAAAGTTTTTTCTCAGAATCTCTTCAAACCGATTCTGGTGAAGAGGTTTCTACTCGTGAAGTGAAGAAAATACTTCAAAATTGTGTTGAAGCCGAAGATAAAATGAATCCATTAACCGATGATGAACTTGCAAAAATTCTTAACGAAAAAGGATATAATATTGCTCGTCGTACAATTGCCAAATACCGAGAACAACTCAATATTCCTGTTGCAAGGCTTAGGAAAGAGTTGTAGATAAACTAAAGTTTAATGGAAGAAAAATTAGCAAAAGTATTTTCAGTATTATTTCATCCAATGCTTGTTCCAACATATGCATTGTTATTATTGTTTAGCTTAAATTCCTATATCTCTTTTTGCATTCCTTTTGCAGGAAAAGTCACAATTCTTGGATTGGTTTTTAGTATTACTTTTCTCATTCCGGTAATGTTTTTCTTAATTCTTAAAAGAAGAGGAATGATTCAATCGGTTCAAATGGAAACTAAGCAAGAGAGAGTTTTTCCGTTTTTAATAACTGCAATTTTTTATTATGCAGCCTATTTTATGCTCAAGAAATTAGATCTTCCTCCAATTTATTATTTGGTGATTCTTGGGGCAGCACTTTTGGTTATTGTTTGTTTGATCATTAATTTATGGTGGAAAATTAGTATTCACTTAACTTCAATGGGCGGAATGTTGGGCGCTTTTATTGGCATGTCCCTATCGATGAATATTGAAATGAATCTTATTATTTGTTTTCTAGTCCTGGTTTCAGGAATATTAGCCACTTCCAGATTGATATTAAAAGCTCATACTCCAGCGCAAGTTTACGTTGGGTTCTTTACAGGATTTATTTCTATGATTTTGCTTTTTTCGCTTTAACTTCCTAGTTGAAAGGCGATAATGAAATTCCTACTGAAATTGGGAACATATCAGGGCCTTTGTCTTTAATGAAAATTGGAGTTAAAGAATAATATGCATTGATTGCAATCCATGACCAACCAATTCTGGCGGTTACTCCATAACGGAAATTTTCAACGAATTGAATATTGTGAGTTTTATATTTCACATCTTTATCTTCTCCATTTAAATCACGTCCTTTATACTTAATTTTCCTGTTTATCAAATAACCAATTTTGAAACCAAGGCTGTATTTCATTTTTTTGTTTCCTGGTGATTTACTCCTGAATCTAAATTCAATTGGCAAATCAAGGTAGGATAATGAGAATTTATTTTTCGAATAAGTAATTAAACTTCCGTTAACAGTGTCAGGAATGTTGGTTAGTGATAATGTGTCTCCAGTTGAATTTAATGACGGCATTGCGTCGCTGTGGAAATTATGAGAGGTAATTCCTAAGCCAAATGCAAAACTAAATTTGCTTAGCTTAATTGGCATGTCTTTATAAATTGTTGTTGATGCACCAACATTTATTGACTTTGCATTTACATTAGCAGGAATGTTTTGCCAAACATCACTAAATATGCTAACAATCAAGCGGTCGGTTTGGGAAAGTTTAACATTATTCGAATCAAAATCAATAATAGAATAACCTTGACCAAATGAAAAAATAAATGAAAATAGGATGGAAGTTAAAACAAGAGTTCTTTTCATGATTTATTTTAAAAATTTCAAACAAAGATAATCAAAAACTTATCATTTCGATTGACAACAATCAAACAACCCAAAACATTGCTTGTTTAGAACAATCAATATTTAAAAAGAAAGAATTATTGAAATGATGAAAAATTAAAAAAAAGAACCAATGTAGGTTTACATTGGTTCTGAATTTTTTAGGCACCTACTAATTCGGTGTATTTTTCGGCTGATAATAATTCAGCAATTTCGTCTGGATTTGAAATTTTAATTTTTACAATCCAACCTTCACCATAAGGATCTTTATTGGTTGTTTCTGGAGCAGATTCTAATTTTGAATTAAACTCTAATATTTCACCGCCTACTGGCATAAACATATCGGAAACAGTTTTTACTGCTTCAATAGTTCCAAAGGATTCTTCTTTATCTAAAGTTTCACCAACTGTTTCTACTTCAATATAAACAATATCTCCTAGCTCACTTTGAGCGAAATCGGTAACACCAATAAAGGCTTCATTACCTTCAACTTTTAACCATTCGTGGTCTTTAGTATACAATAAATTTTCAGGTATTTTCATGGTAAAATTTGTTAATTATTTAGTGTCAAAATTACATTTTTTTAATAAATCACCTATTTTTTTTCGAAATATTTATTCACTATTGTGCAAGCGTAAAACGCAGGCTGATTCCAGCATTAATATTAGAATTTGGATATTGTGAAGAAACAAATGGGTTGGTGATGATTTCGTCGTAAAATAACCTGATGTTGAAGCGTTCACTTAGCTTATAGTCTCCAGAAACATTGATGGAGATAATTTGCTGACCGGTTGAAATTTGATCAATATTCTCAACCACTTTTCGGAGAACCGTCTTATTTGTTCTGATAGAAACGTCAGCTTTTAATGTTAAATCGCTTTTTAATTTGGATTTTCTTCCTCCATTTATTGATTTAATATTGATAACAACGTTTTTAATTCTATATCCCAAACCTATAATAATTTCATTACTCGAAATTTCAGTAAGTTGAGTATTGGCTAGGCTTAAAGATAAATCGCGACTCTTTTTGTATTCGAATTTCGACAATAAACTATTGTTCCATACCATATCAAAATTAATCAAAGGACTAAATTGTTCGGTTATTGAAACTTGGTTGATGTCTCGTTTTGGAATAAAGTTACCAATCATGTCTCTGGTCATCTCAAAACCATCTTGATCTTGTTGGTAAAGTACATTTGTTACGTAAGCTCCAACATTATAAGATGAACGATAAGCATGTCCAATTGTTAAGGTTTTTAAGTATTTTTTTACAAATGCTAATTTTGATAAACCATCGTAAGTTATCCTCCAATTTGGTTTTGGAATTTTTGGAAAAATATCCAACGACATGGTATTTGGATTCTTGCCAGTATAGGCCGCTAAAAATGCTGGTATAAGAACTTCCTGAGAAGTCGGTCCATATCCTACTGGAAAACCAGTTGAGTCAATAACTCCAGCAGAATTAGGATTTGCTTCAGATAATCTCATTGCAATATCATATCTATAAGCTTTGAAATTCTCAAAATTCTGATTTGAATAGGTTGTTTTGTTATCGTTTACCCATGCAGTATTCCAAGTAAAATAAGAAATACTAAAACTTCCTGTTTCCATCGGACTATAAGTTTTAAAATCTCCATTGGCATCGGCTTTAAAATACTCAGAATGGTTTTTTGAGAAATTCCTATTTGCGGTTACCTCGATTTTGAAATTTGGTAAAGGCTCTGCCGTAGCCCTTGCGGTTAAATTCTCAGTATGTTTTGTTGCGTAAGGATTATTAAGCATGGTGTCTGTTGATAGCCAACCATTAAAAACTGCATCTCCTCTGATGTCTCTTTGGCCTCCAAAAACAAAATCGGTACCAGGCGCCATTAAATTCCAATCTTGTCCAAGAGCAACAGTTGAAGGTTTATATCCTGGCAATAAAGTCCCATTTCCTTCAGAATAACTAACGGTAGCATTCTTTACACCCATAATTGCTTTTAATAATCCTTCGGCAATTACTTTAGGATAATTTACTGGAGGTGGAGGAATGGTATCATTTTCAATATTTACATTGTTTTTCTTATTATTGGGTTCTGGCTTTTTGGTGTTCAAAGTTTTAAAATATGGTATCTTATTGTAAAGAGTAACCATATTTGCGGTTCCATTAATTTGCTTGGTATTCGA
>JACAAW010000222.1 GCA_013377115.1 Bacteroidota bacterium
TGATACTATTGACGGAAATTTACTTATTAAATTTAAAAATGAGATTAATGGTAATTCTACAATTGAAGACAGGATCATAAATCAAGGTATTTGGCAAATGGAAACCTATTTTAATATTAAATATGGTTTAAAAGATGGTATAAATAATAAATTTGGTGGTGATATTTGCGGTACTTCTGAATATAGTTTTACTGTTCCAATTTATGTTAAAGGTGGAAATACCATTGTTAAAGGAAAAGAATTAATTAGTGGGTATAAAAACGCATCCGCTTTCCTTCGAAATGAAATATCCAGTAAAGGAAAAGGATTAGTTTTAGCTGATGTTTCTGTGAAGCAAATGACCGAGACTACTGTAACGTTTACATTCTCTGCTATTCATGGTGAACCTACACAAGATGGCAAGATTTTATCTCCAAAAAGAGTATTAAGAGACGACCAATCCTTAGCCTTGCCTTCGAATTTTGCCCAACAATATCCCTTGCCATTCTCATATGGTGCAGCAACAAACGGGGGAAACAATGGGTTTAATAAAATTTTCAATCCTAACCAATACTGGTTTATTACCGAAGGACCTTTAATCCCTATATGGTCAAATGTTGTAAATGCAAATTTGTGGTTTAATCATCATTCAAATGCTGGAACAAATCCATGGGTTTCTGGTATTGGATGGCATATGTGTTATTCTGGTAATTGGGGAAGTAATGTAACTTTAACCCCACAAAAACAATTTGATTTGATTAGAACCAATATGATAACTATTGATTATTATGGCTTGGGTGAAACAGTAATGTTGTTTTGGGTTTGGTCAAATTGGATTTATCCAGAAGAGTATTATGATTTTTCATATAAAACAGCCATTAAATCATATATTCCTAATCCAATTTTTTCCGATTTATAATTCTTATTCCTCCATGAAACTATATATAGTTTCATGGAGGCTTTTTTTTAAAAAACTATATTATTATGAAATCAATTTTGATCTTTTCTGTTTTATTAGTTCATTCAATTATTATCTATTGCCAAAACGAAATAAGAATAAATGATATCACTGTAGGTAACGGAATACTCGATATTGAAGAGTTAGATTCTAGTTATATTCTTAATGTTTTTACTTATGGTAATAATAACTCAAATTCTAGTAAAATATTTAAGATAAGTAAGTCAGGAGTAATTTTAAAATCAATAAATTTAGATGCTGATTTTCCCGGAAATTCGAGGATTGAAATAGTAAAGATTGAAAAATACGAACAAAGCAAATATGTTGGAGTTTTTAATGTTTATTACGATTTAATACAGAAACTTGAAAGTAGATTATTTTTCTTTAATGATTATCTGGACATAATTAATACTATTGTAATAAGTGATACATCTATGTGCAAAGAAATGAATTCTTTTACAATTGATAGCAAAAAACAAATATTAGTTGTTGGTCAGGAATATGACAATAATTTTCCAAAATCAAAAATATATGTTGGCAAGTTTTCAAATATTGGAGAATTAATTGTTGAAAATAGCTTTTTTAACGACAGTATTAATCATATTCCTAATAATATAGTTGAATTGACGTATTATGGAAAATATATGGTTGAATGTGTAATGACTGATTATTTGGTGGTAGATACAAATTTGCAAAGTTCAAAATATCAGTGCATTGCATGGAGTGGCGGTTTGGCTTGTGGTCAAACTTATTCAATATCAGACAGAAAATTTGCGTCGGGCATTTCTCTCTTACCATCAGATCCATTTGCACCAGATTTGCGTAAAGCTGGCATTTATTTAAAAGATACATCAGGTATTGATCTTTCAGTTAATCCTAATGTGTTACCTGAATTTTATGTTTTTGGTGATACAAACCATAATAATCAATTAATAGGATGGGATTACGTTGCTCCCGATACAGCATATCTGTCTTATTTTTTTGAAGATACATTAATCTCTCCAAAAAATATTTTCACATTACAAAAAATTACAACAACAGGAACATCTATATGGAGTAAGAATTATACCAGCGACGTTAATAGAATTTTACGAGTGAAAGCAAATGATAATAGTTTGCTACTTATGGGGCATTATTATTATGTAGATGAATTTGGAAATCAAACTCCTTACCCAATGATAATTCCATTAGATAAAAATGGGAATACAACTGGTATTGAGAATGCTGGTTTTATAAGTACACCAATAATTATTTTTCCCAATCCTGCTAGAAATAAAGTGAGTATTAGATGCGATTATGAAAAAAATCAGCAGATAGAGATTTATAATATGGTTGGACAGAAAGTATTTCAGAAGAAATTGTTGAATAATTCATTTGAAAACACAATAACAGTTGATGTTTCTTCTTTTGCCAAAGGTACCTATATCGTAAAGTTAACTGGAGAGAAAAATACCAATACCGAAAAGTTTTTAGTTGAGTAATTTCAAATATTTTTTAATAATTTGAATATTAAAAAAAATAGTATAAATTTGACCACTTAAAATTGAGAACCAAAAAAAAACTGAAAATATATGGCACATCACGATCACGAAGAAGAAAACTTAAGTCCAGAAGAAAAAATCTACAAAGATTTTATCAGAAGAGGCAACGATTTTTACAATATTGATTTGTTTTTATCTGCAAAATATATGTATGCAGATGCTTTAAAAACAAAACCAAATGATTCTTTTGCTCAAGAAAAATTTGATCAATGTAAAAGCAATATCAAACGTGATACAATAAGAGTTCTAACTGTAGTTCCGATTGTTGCCGGAATTATTGTTTCTCTATTTTATGTTTTGATGTAAAATTAGAAATTACAATAAAAAGGGGCGGAAATCAATGATTTCCGCCCCTTTTTATTTAGTGCTTTTTTTTATTTGATGTATTTCTCAGCAAAAGCCCTGCCAGCATGTAAAGCGTCAAGATTAACTTTTACCACATCTTCGCCTTTTTTTCCAAAAATAAATTTGATAGAATCTTCGAATAACGAAAATTCCATATCCAAAAATGGAGAAGCTGCTCCCAACATCACAATATTAGCGGATTTTGGTGAACCTAAATCTGCTGCAATTTGATCCGCATCAATGGCGATATTATTTTTATAAGATTTTACTTCAACAAGAACTTTTTCGAGTTCTGGATAGTTGGTAATATTGATAAATGGTTTGATATTGGTAATTAACCAACCTTCTGGTGAAAGCATTGGTAAATATCTCAAAGATTCCATTGGCTCAACAGAAAGAATCATATCAGCTTTTCCACAAGGAATAAGGTCGGAAGCAATTTCTTTATCAGAAAGTCTGAGATGTGATTGAACATCGCCACCTCTTTGACTCATTCCGTGAACTTCAGCTTGTTTTAAAAACAATCCAGAATTTACTGCGGCTAAACCTATGGTTGCTGCAATTGATAAAATCCCTTGTCCACCAACGCCTGCAAGAATTATGTCTTTTTTCATTTTAAGAATTTAATTTTTATATTTAATTATGTAAAATAATATCTTTCCTTTTTAGATTCCTCACTTTGTTCGGAATGACAGCGGTTTTATAGAGTTTCTGGGAGAGCGAGTATGCGATTGGTAAACTTTTATTTAGCAATCGCATACTCGCTCTTTTCCTATAATAATTGAGCTTTTTGTCATTCCGAACAAAGTGAGGAATCTCATTTGCAATTTTATAAGGTAATATTCATTAATTACTTTTATTTTTAAACTTTTCTCTCATGCGCTTATTCAAAGTTTGAATACATTCGCGACGAGGAATAATTACAGAAACACCATTGTAAGCTAGTTCTTCTCTAACAATTCTTAGGTTTTCTTCGTGATTTTTGCGTAAAGGTTTGACAACACGGATATGAGCTTCTTCAACACCAACTCCTCTGCAAATTCCTTCGATTTTTCCAAGTGCCGATGATGTCTGACCACCAGTCATCCCAGTTGTTGAATTGTCGAGAATAAAAACTGTAATTGGAGAATTGTTATTCACGGCATCTAAAAGACCTGTAATTCCTGAATGAGTAAAAGTGGAATCGCCAATAACTGCAACCGATGGAATTAATCCTGCATCAGCAGCTCCAATTGCCATGGTAATAGATGCGCCCATATCAACACAAGAATTGATTGATTCGTAAGGTGCCAAAGCACTTAAAGTATAACAGCCGATATCAGAAAATACGCGACCATCACCATAATCTAAAATTGCTTCATCCAAAGCTTCAAAAGAATCGATATGAGGACAGCCAGTGCACAACATCGGTGGACGACCAGCAACTAAATTTGGAAT
>JACAAW010000223.1 GCA_013377115.1 Bacteroidota bacterium
AAAACTCTTACGTCGCCTTCGTTATCAATATCCTGACAAAATGCATGTTGGTTTTTACCTGGTTTTTCGAATAAATCACTTTTTTTAACCATATCAGCTATTTCTAAGCCAACACCATTATAGTATTTTGTGGTTAAATCAACCAAATCTTTTCCTTTGTAATAGGTATCAATGTCAGCAGGATAAATTTGTGGTGCTTCTTGGAAAAATCTATTTTGATAATGCCAAGGCATTAATTCTTCTTTTTTGATATTGTATCTTTTTGCAAAATAGTCATCCATTTCGCCTTTTAGTTTTGCAAATTCATCTTTTGTTAAATTATCCAATTCATCAAATAACTTTTCAATTTCTTTAGGATCTTGATCAGATAATTTAAGGCTCATTTCATGGTAATTATTGAAACCGAGTTCTTTTGCAATTTCGTTACGTAATTTTACAATCTTGATAACATCAGCAGAAACAACTTCGCCACTTTTTTTGGTTCCCATCCAAGCTGCTTTCAATTCGTCAGATTTTTTAGAATTGCGCAATATTTCTTCAATTTCATTATCAGTGAGTTTTTTTCCATTAACATCTGCTCTAAATGTATTGAATTCTTCTTCAATTTTAGATTGAAGTTTTATCATTTCTTCTAGTTTCTTATCGTCAATTTGGTTTGATAAATAAGAATTGTAAAGAATTTCTAATTGTCTTTTTAATAATTCATCGGTTATTGAATTGCTTTCTTTGAATTTCTTCAATTTTGCGAAATCGTCTTTGTTGGTATAAATTTTAGTAACTTTAATTCTAAGGTCGGTTGCTATTTTATAGTCTTCTGGTTTTCCAGAAACAGCGGCTTTAAAATTAGCCAGGTTCATTTCTTTAAACAAAGGTGTCACCTTTGCTTCGTAAGTTTTAATGAAATCTTTAAATTCTTGTGTCATGTCTAGTTTTTTTGTTGAGTTTCCGCCACATCCACTAAAAATTATGGTCATTGCAATAACCAAAAATAATGTTGACGAACTTGCAATTGATAATGTTCTTTTCATTTTTTGTAATTGTTAAAGATAATTAAAATGATAAATTGGTTGATTTTTTAGGTGTTCTTTTATAAAAGTTGGTTAATCTTTGTTGGTTTTTTTAATTGTTTATCCGCAATGAATGAATTTATTTACTAGTTTCATTAAATCTTGCGGATTTTTACTTAATTCTTCCCTGAGATTTCTGTCGTTATGACTTTTTAGTCTTTTAACGATTCCATCAATGATATCTTGGTTAAAAACATCATATTTCATGAAAATTTCAGCTTGTTTTTCCAGGCATTCAGCAGAATCCCAGCAAGAAACTGGAAGTTGAGCTAATTCATTACATTTTGATTTATTTTCCTCATTGAAAATATTTACGTCAACATAGGTTTTTTTCGCGATTTCTAGTGCATTTTCCATTTCAAGTCCATGTCTGGCGGCAACTGTTAATCCGGCGATTAAAAGATAAATATCGGCAGAACCATCAGGACAGCGGAATTCAACAGTTTGTTTTACAGAAAAGTCAGTGTTATCAACTTCCTCGTTTGGATTAACGCTTTTTATCATATTGTTGGCACTGGTCCAACCTAAAGGAACTCTAACTAAAACAGAACGGTTTCTGTCGCCCCAGCAAATATTGGTTGGAGCTTCTTGATGAGGAACCAAACGAAGATATGAAGGAGGAATCATATTTCCGAAAGCTGTTAAGGATGGAGCCAAATCAATATAACCAGCAATAACTCTGCGTGCTTCTTCAGTTAAAACACCATTAGAAGTCATGGCATTTTTTCCATCTTTAATTAATTTTGTGTGAATATGCAATCCACTTCCTGCCTTACCAGCATTGATTTTTGGAGCAAAAGTTATATTGGCACCATATTTATAACCTAGCATTCGGATGATCCATTTTCCAATAATTAGTTGGTCGGCAGCATCTTCAATATTTGTAGGTGAGAATTCGATTTCATTTTGTTCGTATTCAATATCATTCAAAACAAAATTTCCCACTTCGGAATGACCATATTTAATCAATCCGCCAGTTTGAGAAATGGCCTGCATGGCTTCTGCTCTGAAATCTGCCCATTTTGCGTAAGGACCTGATTCATGATAACCCCTTTGATCGGTTGCTGGGAACAAAGGATTTTTTTCGCCCATAATGTAATACTCAAGTTCGCCCATTACCTCAAACGAATGACCAGTTTGTTTTTTTAAGGCTTCATGAGCTTTTTTCATGATATTTTCTGGCGAGCTAGCCATTGGAATACCATTTTTATCAAAGTAAGAACAAAGGATATCGATGCTTGGAATTTTTGTAAATGGATTTACAAAAGCCGTTTTAAATCTTGGAATCGCATATAAATCGCTTGATCCAGTTCCAATATAGCTAAAAAGACTAGAACCGTCAACTCTTTCGCCTGAGGAAAGAAAACTATCGAGGTGTTTTTTGCTATTGATATAGAAGTTTAATGTTTTCAATCTGCCATCGCCAGCAACGTAGCGAAAGTTGACCATTTCTATTTTATTTGCTTCAATATATTTTATTAAATCAGCTTTGGTGAAATCCTGAGCTGGCTTATTTAAAAACTGAACCAAAGGATTAGGGTTCATTTCAATATTCGAATTACTCATATCTTTTCTATAAAATGATTATTCTACAACTATTTTTTTGTTAACAGAGATATTGTTTGAAGTAAATCTCACGAAATAAATACCGTTCGATTTAAATTCTTTTTTGCTGATGCTATATTTATAATTTCCTGAATTTAAAGTATTTTCAGGGATTTCAAAAATTTTCTTTCCAAGGATATCAAATATTTCAATTTTTGTAGTTGATTTTTGTGAAATATTGAATGAAATTTGAGAAGTTTCAGTTAATGGATTTGGTATTATCTGGAAATCTACAATTGAACTTGAAATTTCATCAACTCCAACATTTGGCGAAGTAATATTAATATCATCAATATAAATATTATTTCCACCATTAGAATGGAATACAAATTTTAGTCTTAAATTAGATTGTTGTTGAAAGGATGTGGGCAACATAAAAGTTTCTTCTCTCCATTCTGCAGAGGTAGCTGGAATAAAATCAACATCTGTAGGCAATGTGGTGGTTAAATCTATTCCTGTTTTGGAGTATTTTTGTGTCCAAGTGGCGCCACAATTGGTAGAAATATAAATTTTTAAATTGTCATAAATGGTATCAGCGGTGGTTAATAATCCAGCGGCTACTTTTTTACCAGAATAAGCTAATTTGAATTTGATATTTGTAATACCAACTGGCAAGCTTGTTAAATTATAAGCAGGTGTAATTATTTCATCTTCGCTTCCAGCAGGATTTCCGCTAAAATTAATAAGTTTTAAACTTTTTGCACCTGAAAAAAAGGCATTATTTGCAATTTCCCAGGTGGAGCTTGTATCCGAATCGTTTTTAATAAACCAGTCGTTGGTTAAATTCGCGGTTTCTAAACCTTCAACAAAAGGAGTGGCAGTGCTTTGGCTTGGATCCAATACTTTGATATAGCTCAATCTTATTAAAGAATCTGCGCCATAAGAATTAGAAACAGTAAGTTTTGCTTCATAAATTCCTGGAGTATTGTAGGTGATAGTTGGATTTTGAACATTTGAAGTAGCAGGTGTTCCTCCATTAAAAGTCCAGTTCCAGTTTTGTGCAGTACCTGAATACGAATAGTCAACAAAATTAACTGCGCTTCCAGCACAAAGCATTTTTTTATCTGCGTAAAAATCAGCAATTGGTTTGCATAAAACTAGTGAGCTGGTATCTAAGACGCCAGTATAAACTAGATTCTCTTTCGACCATAAATACCTTCTATCGGAATTTAAAGTGGCGTCAATTCTGGTGTATTGACCAGCGGTGAATATATTGGTACAGTATCCAAATTGATAATCCATATAATTTTCAACCATGTCTGGTTCATCATTGGTGGTGGTGCACGTATTTCTGGTTCCAGGAACAAAACAAGAAGTGCTTGTATTTTGCGCTGCACTTGCTTCAGAAGGAGTATCGTCAACTTCGTCGCCGGCAGTAATAATTGGAGGCATTCCGCATCCATCAATTCCTAAAGCAGCATAGAGCGATTGGAAAGGATGATATAAATTAAAATAATGTCCGGTTTCATGTGTAAACGTTCGGTTCATTAAATTCAACCCCATGCCACCCATGTTTGTAGCGGTTCCGATACTTCCAATGCAATCTTGACGAATTAAAACACCATCTACCAAAGTGTCGCCGCCAGT
>JACAAW010000224.1 GCA_013377115.1 Bacteroidota bacterium
AGAACATCTGATGCTTTTCGAATCGAAGCAGTTTATTTATGCGGAATTACTGCTTGCCCTCCAAATAAAGAAATTCAAAAAACAGCCTTAGGTGCCACTGAATCTGTTTATTGGAAATATTATTCTGAAACTATTGACGCCATCAAAGATTTAAAAAGCAATAATTATTCAATTCTTGCAATTGAGCAAGCAGAAGGAAGTGTTATGTTGCAAGATTTTTCTCTAAAAGAAAATTCAAAAATTGCATTAGTGTTTGGAAATGAGGTGAAAGGGGTGGAAGATGAAGTGATGAAATTGAGTGATTTTTGCATTGAAATTCCACAATTTGGAACTAAGCATTCTTTAAATATTTCAGTGAGCGTAGGAATTGTTGTTTGGGATTTATTTAAAAAAATTAATCCTGATTTTTTAGATTAACCAACTTTGATTTCATACTGTTTTTCTTTGTTAACATTAACTTTAGAATAATTTTTTCTTGAATAGATTGTAAAAAAATATTTTTTATCTTTTTTTTTAGTTTATGTGAATTAAGTTTTTATATATTTGTAACTTGAAAATTAACTCACAAACTAACATTTAAACAATTAATAATCAATAAAGTATAAAATTATGAGAAACTTTAACTTAAGAGTTTTGGCTGCGGTTGTTCTTGTGGCTTTCTTTGTTTCAAGTTGCGGCCTAAGCAAAATGGCTAAAAAATATGAGACAGTAAAATACGAGGTTACCCCTAACGTTCTAGAAACTCACGGTGGAAAAATCGCAGTTACTATAAAAGGAACTTTTCCAGCAAAATATTTTGCAAAAAAAGCTGTTGTAACTTTTGCACCAGTATTGAAATATGATGGAGGTACAACTCCTTTGAAATCAATCACTATTCAAGGCGAAAAAGCAGTTGGTGATGGAAAAATTGTTGTAGCAAAAAAAGTTGGTGGAACTTTTAGTTATACTGATACAATTGTTTATGATCCAAAAATGAACAAATCGGAATTAGTTGTTACCCCTAGAGCTACTTTAAAGAAAAAATTTAAAGATCTTGTTCCTGAAAGAAAATTAGCTGATGGTGTTATTTATACTTCAGAAAGAGTTATGAATGACCAAGATTTAACTATCGCTGAACATGGTTATGTTAAAGAAACATTCTTGTCTCAAGCTGGAACAATTTATTTTGAAGTAAACAAAGATAAATTAGATTTTAAATTGAAATTAAATAAAGATAAAGCTGCTGCTGATGCATTTGCAATTTACAATGATTTCTTGAAAAAAGGTTGGAAAATAAAAAATGCTGATATCACTGCTTGGGCATCTCCAGAAGGTGAAGAAAGCCGTAACCAAGGTTTATCAGAAAACAGAGCAAAAACTGCTAATCAATACATTAAAGATTTCTTAATGAATATCGAAAAAGAAAAATTAGCTAAAATTGCAAAAGAGAAAAAAGAAAAAGTTAAAAAAGACGTTAAAATTCCAGATATTGAAATTTCTTCAAGCATAAATGCAAAAGGTGAAGACTGGGAAGGTTTCATTGCTGCTGTTAACGCTTCTGATATTAAAGACAAAGCTGCTATTGTAAACGTAGTTAATTCTCAAAGTGATAAAACTAAAAGAGAAGAAGAAATCAGAAAAATGACCGTTATCTACAAAGAAATTGAAGACGCTATTTTACCTCCTTTGAGAAGAGCTGTTACTAACGTTACTTGTTACGAACCAAAAAAATCTGACGAACAAATTGCTATGTTCTCAACAACTAGTCCTGATTCATTAGATAATAAAGAATTATTGTACGCTGCTACTTTAACTGAAGATTTGGCTACAAAATTGAAAATCTATGATGCTGCAACTAAAATTTATGCAAATGACTGGAGAGGTTATAACAATGCTGGTTGGGTTTTATTAAAACAAGGTAAAGGTGCTGAAGCTTCTTCTTATTTAGAAAAAGCAAATACTCTTTCTCCAAACAACGAAATTGTATTAAATAACTTAGGTGTTATTTCTTGCTGGAATAAAGATTATAAAACTGGAAAAACTTATTTCGAAGCTGCTCTTGCAAAAGGTGTAAACGAAAGTTACAATCTTGGAATTATCATGATTAGAAAAGGTGATTATAAAGGTGCTTTAAATTCATTTGGTAACAAAACTTGTAACTATAATGTTGCTTTAACTCAATTATTATCTGGTAATGCATCTGGTGCTTCTACAAACTTAGATTGTGCTAAAAAAGACGCTGCTACTTATTATTTGATGGCAATTGTTGGTGCACGTACTGCTAACACTACTATGTTATATTCTAATTTGAAAAGTGCTTGTCAAGCTGATGCTTCTTACAAAGCTCAAGCAAAAGACGACAGAGAATTCTTGAAATATTTTAGTGTTTCTGATTTTACAAACGCTATTCAATAATAGATATTCACTCATAACAAAAAAGGTTTCCAAATTTGGAAACCTTTTTTATTTTAATTCAATTCGATTAATTCCGATATCATAATCCTTAAAAATAACATTTGACATTTTATTATAATCATCAGCATTATTTACAAAATCAACTCCATTTGTGTCAATGATTAAAATTCTCATATTTTGTTGCTGCTTAATAAACTCAAAATATCCAGCCTGAATTTTCTCCAAATATTGACTTTCTATATTCTGCTCATAATTCCTTCCACGGTTTTTTATGTTTTGTTTTAAACGATCAACACTTAAATATAAATATACCAGTAAATCAGGTTTGGGAAGTGAGTCATTAATGATATTGAATAATTTTGAGTAAAGCATATACTCATCAGATTGTAATGTCTTCTGAGCAAAAATTAAGGATTTATTTATGAAGTAATCGGATATGGTAAAAGATTTAAATAAATCCTGGCTTGCGAGTCGTTCTTTTAACTGCTGATATCGCTCCGCAAGAAAAGATAATTCTAATGGAAATGAGTATTTGTCGGGTTCGCTATAAAATTTTGGCAAAAATGGATTGTCATCAAATTGTTCTAAAATTAATTTTGCATTGTATTGCTCCGAAATTTTTGTTGCCAGAGAAGTTTTCCCAGCACCAATATTTCCTTCTATTGCAATAAAATTATATCTCATTTTAGTTGTTTTCAAATATCTTTACTTCCAATGTGTCCTCGCATTCATTTAAGAGCTCTACCATGGTTTTACCAAATATTGGATGAATATATTCGGGAATAATTTCACACAAAGGAACTAAAACAAATTTTCTTTCTTGAATTAACATGTGAGGAACAATCAATTTTTGGTGACTAATAATTTCGTCTCCATAAAACAAAATATCAATATCAATATTTCTGGAGGTCCATTGTTCCTCATTTCTAGTTCTGCCCAAATTTTCTTCTATTTCATTTATTTTTATTAATAAACTCAACGGTTCAAGTTCTGTTTCAAATATGATAGCTTGGTTCAAGAAGGTAGCTTCAGTAAAAAAGCCCCATGGTTGAGTTTCATATATTTTCGAAAGTTTGACTATTTTGCCGAATCTTGAAAGTTCGCAGATAGAATTTTTAAAACTTGATTTTACATCTCCCTCATTTCCACCTAATAGCAAAATTGTCTCCATAAAAATTGAATATTATTATTTGGCAATAAATTTATTTAAAATTTCTGTAACTTTTGAAATAACTTATGCGTCTTATTTAAAATTTTTAGTTAGATAAAATTTTTTAGTAAAATTCATTTAGGGAAAGTAGTTAAATTGCTTTCCCTGAATTTTTTAAATCCATTTTGTTCGAATGACAAAAATTAATTGTAAAATTGCATTATTAATTAAACTCAAAAAATAATATTATGAAACAGTTCTTTAAATTCATGTTTGCTTCGATGTTGGGCTTTTTCCTGACTTTTATTGTAATTTCCGCTTTCTTTTTTATGATGATTGTTGGATTGGCTTCACTTTCTTCAAAGGAAGTTACTGTTATTCAAGATAATTCAGTCTTATATTTGAAACTTGATGAACAAATCGTTGAAAGAGCAACAGAGAATCCATTCGATAATTTTGATTTCATGTCTTTTTCGTCTGAAAAATCATCCGGTTTAAACGATATACTTCAAAGTATAAAAAAAGCCAAAGCCGATGATAAAATTAAAGGCATTTTTCTTGAACTTTCAACAATTCCTGCTGGAGTTGCTTCTTTAGAGGAAATAAGAAATGCTTTAATTGATTTTAAATCCTC
>JACAAW010000225.1 GCA_013377115.1 Bacteroidota bacterium
TGTTTTTATTCAATATCATTTTCAATAAAATAAATTTACTCACTTCCGAATACAATGTTATTAAAACCTTAAAGACGTATCGGAGTATTTTCAAACAGATCATTAATTTTTCGTCCTTACCATTTTATGGCGAACCACTGAAAGGCTTTCAATTGATGGGCGTTTTAGAAACCAGAACTTTAGATTTTAAAAATCTAATCATGCTTTCTGTAAATGAAGGAGTGATTCCTGCCGGTAAATCTCAGAATACTTTTATTCCCTTCGATATTAAAATGCAAAGTGAGTTTAATTTGCCTACCTACAAAGATAAGGAAGCCGTTTTTGCTTATCATTTTTATCGATTATTGCAAAGAGCTGAAAATATCTACTTGGTATATAATTCCACTAGCGATAAAATGGGCGAGGGAGAGAAAAGTCGTTTTATCACTCAAATTGCGAGCGAACTTCAAAAATACAATCCAAGTATTGAAATAAATCATTCGATGCTTTCAATTCCTATTGTTGAATCAGCAGCTGACTCTGCAATAGAGATTGAGAAAAACCCAATAATTCTTGAGAAAGCTGCAAAAGGATTTTCTGCTTCTGGTTTGAACAATTATATTTCTTGTCCACTAAAATTTTATTTCAACGATATTGTTAGAATTCAAGAGATTGAAGATATTGATGAAAATGTTGATGCAGCAATGCTTGGAACGATTTTGCACGAGGTTTTAGAAAACTTTTACAAACCATATATTGGGCAGCAAATTGTTGATGAAAAAATAATTGAAATTTTTCAGAAAAGCGCTGAAAATGAACTTGAAAAATCCTTTTTTCAAAACACAAAAATCAAGAATCCTTCAGGGAAAAATTTGTTAATTTATAAAGTTGCCAAAAAGTATTTGGAGAATTTTTTAAAAATTGAAAAAGAAAATATTAAAAAATACAACCAAGAAAAGACGCCACTTTCAATAGTTGATTTAGAAAAAGACAGCTCTTGTTTTATTGAAATCACTGATCCTGCTGATTCAACAAAGCTGATTAAAATAAAATTAAAAGGTATCATTGACCGTATCGACAGCATAGGAGATACCCTGCGAATAATTGATTATAAAACGGGCAGCGTTGATGAAAAGAAATTGAAGTTTGCTGATTTTGAGACCCTGCTAGCGGATTCTGCTTTCAGCAAAGCATTCCAATTATTGTTTTATTATTATCTTTTTACGAAATCTGATTTGTACAGAAATCAAAATATAGAATGTGGAATCATTGGATTCAAGAGTCTGGGAAAAGGATTCCAAAAATTGAATCATGATTTACTTTCTGAATCAAAAACTGAAGAATTTTTTCAAAAAACTGAAGAAACGATAAAGGAAATTCTCTCTTCAATATTTAATTCAAATCTTCCTTTTCAGCAAACCCCTGAGGCAAAAAACTGTGAATACTGCAACTTTGTTGATATTTGTAATAAATAGAATTGTTATTCCTTCATTTACAAAACCCGAAAAGTATAGATATTTTAAGTTTTTTTAACATTTGACTCCACAATTTCTCGGTATTTATAACGTTTCTTAATAAACTAAAGAAAATATTATGAAAACAAAGGTAATTATGGCCATTGTAATTGTTGCTTTTATGGCTGGCTGCAAAAAAAATTCAACAACTGATAATAGTTCGTACACTCCAAGTTGTTCAGGGGCAACAAAATCATGGATAACTGATGTTAAGCCATTAATGGATTCGTATTGTGTTAATTGCCATTCTTCCTACGGAAGTTATAGCTCGGTATCTAATTCCAAGACAAATATTCGAAGTCGAATTGTAAGTGGTTCAATGCCGCAATCTGGAAGTCTTAGTACAGACCAAAAAGATAAAATTGTTTGTTGGATTGACAATGGTGCCCCAAATAATTAACTTTCGGTTTTTCAATTTTTTTAAATCGTGTAATAGATAAAATTCTTTTACACGATTTTTTTTACTAGTTTTGTACGATATTTGATAAGCATTGGTCTAAAAAAATCAAACCTATGAAAACTTTAAAATCCTTATTCATCATTTCATTAATTGTAATTTCAAGCAAAGTAGATTCGCAAAATATACAACCAACTCTGAAAGAAGCTTTGTTAAATGTTGTAGTAATGAATCCTGACGGAAAAACAAGAAAAAATGAAACCATCATTTTTGAAGGAGTAAAATCCAAAAAGAAATATGAAGGAATTACAAATAAAGACGGGAAATTTTCTTTTTTGATACCAAAGGGTGAGACGTATAAAATTCGTTATAAGGTTTTTACAGATGCTGAAGATTACAGCACAATGGAAATTCCAGAAACAGATGATTTATTAACGACCAATCTTACCATCAAAATTGAAATGATGCAGACCTATGTTTTGAATAATGTTCTTTTTGATACTGGGAAATCTTCATTGACAAAAGAATCATACAAAGGCATGGATGAATTGGTTGATTTAATGAAAAGAAAAAACACCCTGGTAATCGAGATCTCTGGACATACTGATAATGTTGGTTCAAAAGCACTAAATTTAAAGCTTTCACAAGATCGCGCCAATACCGTAATGAATTATTTAATTTCAAAAGGGATTGAGCAAAATAGAGTTTCTGCTAAAGGTTATGGAGACACCCAACCAGTTTCGCCAAATGAGTCAGAATACGGCCGACAAAAAAATAGAAGAACAGAAGTAAAAATCATATCTGAATAATTAAATAATTTGAATATTTTTGCCAAATGAAGTAAAGCAATCTTTATTTTCATTAATCACTTATTTAATTGCTATGAAACGCACCGATATTGTATTTGCACTTTGCCTAATTCTCCTTTTCCTTCCATTTTTTCTTTTTAATGAAGTATTCAGTTTTTACGAAAGTTTTAATAAAGAGCATATTATGATAATGAGTTTTATCAAATTTGCAATTTTGGCAACAACTGGAGAATTATTGGGATTGAGATTAAAAAAAGGAGTGTATTTCGAAAAGGGATTTGGAGTAATTCCAAGAGCTATTGTATGGGGCTTTTTAGGATTAGCGATACAAATGGCATTTGTTATTTTTTCAACCGGAATCCCAATTTTTATTTCAAAAACTTTGGGTTTCGCATTTGCCGCTGATTATTTGGATAAAGAAAAAATCCAAGCTATGGATTTTGGATTGAAACTTTTGGTTTCATTTTCAATAAGTGCTTCGATGAATATTATTTTTGCACCAATAATGATGACTTTCCACAAAATAACAGATACCCATATTATCAATAATGGCGGAACATTAGTAGGGTTTTTCAAACCAATTCAATTTGGCAATATCATGTCGGAAATGAATTGGAGGGTGCAATGGGATTTTGTTTTTAAGAAAACCATTCCTTTTTTCTGGATTCCCGCACATACCATAACTTTCATGTTGCCTCCAGAATATCGCGTTCTATTTGCTGCAATTTTAGGAATTGCATTGGGCGTAATTATGGCAATTGCTAGTCAGAAGGGGCAGAAATAATTAGGACTTGAAGGCTCCTTTTGTAGATTTTTCTAAAATAGTTTAATCATTAAAAGCACCATTGTGGAATTTATTATCACTGTTTCAACTAATAAGAAAGCAAAAAGTAGCTTTTTTTGGCTTGTTATCAATTTAGTTTTAATAACTACCATATTGTATACCTTGAATTTCCCATAAGTTTGTAATATTGAAAATATAGTGATTAAAAATATGCAACCATAAAGAAGATCATATTTTTCGAAAATGGTTGGTGCCATGAAAATGAAAATTAAGCTAGTTGGGGCAATGATTAAGTAATTGTATCCAACAAATGAAAAAATACTAAGTTTGGTATTTTTTAATTTAAAAGCTATCATTTTATAGTCGAAAATTCCAATAATTGATGATCCAAATAACAGATAAATAATTAAATACAAGAAAAAATACAGCACTTGTTCCCCATGAGCAAAGACAAATTGTGGGGTAATAATGAAAGTTAATGCTGAAATGCCGTAATATAGTCGCTTCATATTTTTTTTATAAATGAAAAGGGAAATTGATAGATTATTTCGGAACAGTCGCCATATAAACAATCGGCACTTTTGCATAATCGCCATAAGTAGTTAGGCCGACATAAATTTTGGACGAATTGGATGAATAGCAAATTGCATTACCAC
>JACAAW010000226.1 GCA_013377115.1 Bacteroidota bacterium
AAAAGTTTGTTCGTGACATGACTGCAGAAATTACCATTCCTTATGATGTAAACAGCACCAAAGGCATTCCAATGAAAATGTATTTTGGGCCAACTCATTATAAAACACTTAGACAATTTGATGCTGATTTAGAAAGACAAATTCCACTTGGTTGGGGATTTTTCCTAATGCAATGGATTAACCGTTATGCAGTAATTCCAGTTTTTAACTTTTTAGAAGGTTATGGTTTAAATTACGGTATCATAATTTTACTTCTTACTATTTTACTGAAAATAGTCTTATTCCCAATTGCTTATAAAACATATCTTTCTTCTGCAAAAATGAGGGTTTTAAAACCTGAAATTGAGGAGATTAATAAAAAAATTCCAAAAGAAGAAGCCTTAAAACGCCAACAAGCAACTATGGCACTATACAAAAAGGCGGGAGTTAACCCAATGGCTGGTTGTATTCCGATGTTGTTGCAATTACCAATTCTATTTGCGCTATTTAGATTCTTTCCTGCCTCAATTGAATTGAGACAACAAAGTTTCTTATGGGCAACAGATTTGTCAACTTATGATTCAATTTGGACATTCCCAAATGGTTTTAATATTCCTTTTTATGGTGACCATATTAGTTTGTTCACAATTTTGATGACCATTTCCACCATCATTTATACTAAGGTTAATAATGATATGATGGGATCTACCAATCAAATGCCTGGTATGAAATACATGATGTATTTAATGCCAATTATGTTCTTAGGAATTTTCAATAACTATTCTTCAGGTTTGAGTTATTATTATTTCCTTGCAAATATGTTAACTTTTGCCCAAATGTATTTTATCAGACGATTTGTTGATGAAGATAAAATTCACGCACAAATTCAAGAAAATAAGGCAAAACCAGCTAAGAAAAAATCTGGGTTCCAACAACGATTAGAAGAAATGGCAAAAGCCAAAGGTTATAACCCACCAAAAAAGAAATAATTTATTTAAAATAAGAAAAGGCGCAAAATCAATATTTTGCGCCTTTTTTGTTATCTAATATTTCCTTAAGGATTGCTTAATGTAACAGGAATAATCTTCCCATTAAAATATTTACTGCCATTAATAGCGAAATCTACAATGAATTCTGCCATTTCAGATGGTTTTAAAGGTGCTTCATAACCAGGGAATGCTTCCGATAACATTTCAGTTTGAACTGCTCCTAATGCCACGCAATTAACTTTAATTCCGTTTTCTTTTAGTTCTTCGGCCATACATTCTGTTAGGATGGCAAGTGCTCCTTTAGACGCGCTATAAACTGACAAGCCATTAAATTTTGCACTTCCCTGAAATCCTCCCATGCTGCTGATATTAACAATATGTGTTTCGGAATGCATCAATGGTAGCAGAGTTTGACATAAAAAAAATGGACTTTTAATATTAATATCAAAAGTTTGGTCAAAATCAATAGAACTAATTTTCTGGAAAGGCTGATTTACTAAAAATCCTGCATTGTTAATCAGAATATCAATTTTAGTAAAATGTTTTTTTATTTCTGGAAGTAAGTCTGATTGGTAATTATTAAAATTTGCAAGATCAAATTGAATTGGAAAAATGTTTTCAATCGCAAGTGATTGCAGCGATTCTGTTTTTCTTGAAATTCCAATAATTTTATTGCCTTTTTCTCCAGAAAAAAGTTTTGCAATTTCAAATCCAATTCCTTTTCCGGCTCCTGTAATTAAAATATTCATAATTGATTATTTAGTGAGTAAGCCGAGTTGAATACCAACGGTTAATCTTGGTAATTCAGGATAATTGTATGATTTCACAAACATGTCTGACATTCTGTACTTTGCAGTTAAAGCAAACCAATTAAAACCAATGCTAGCAGAAACACCATAAGCAAAGGTTTCGTAATATTTTAAATGCGAAATAGTTGTTTTGATAATATTTCCATTTGATTGCTCATCTTTCATGAAATGTTTTACACCGCAAATCCAATCACCATAAGCTCCAATATCAAGGTAATTACCAATACGATTTCCTCTTTTTCCGAAGTTAAAACGATTGTAAATTCCCAGACCTATATTATTAAAGGTGAGTTTTTCTTTGTCGTGCAGTAATTTATTCGGTAATACTTTGCTCGAGTCTTGTTTTAAGTTAAATGCATAATTGTTATAAGCAATCTCAAATCCAATAGAATATAAATTACAAAGTCTTAATTTATATCTATAACCAAAATTGATATTATTGGAAAGACCATATTTAATATTGCTTCCAGCGCTGTCTGGTTGACCAATTATAGCCCCAAATCCAACAAAAAAATGGTAATAGTTTTTGTAGTTTTTACCAAATTTTGGCAAAATGGAATCTTTTTTCACATCTTGCTCCATCAAAACAGATTGCGAGAATGAATATTCGGTTGAAATTAAGATAATTAGAAGTAGGATAAACTTTTTCATATGATGATTTTAAAATTCGTAAGTAGTTGTATAATTTAAATAATGAATATTGAGTTTTTCACCCTTTTTATAATCAGTAAGGATGAATTCCAAAACATCTTGTTGATTCACCGAGATTACAAAATATTTTTCTAAAACTCCGTTGCTACCTTCAATATTGTAAAATAGGTGGACTGGAGTTTTGCTCGCAGAATCTGGCATGAATTCTTTATTAATAATTACTTTTAGGACCATTTCGCTTGCAATCAATTCGAAGGGTTGATTTGATTTAGGAATTTCTGGCTTCATGGATTCAATTACCTCTTCTTTTTTGAAAAAATAGGATGCCTGAGGTACGCCAAAGCCATGTGCATAATCAAAATAGGGGTAGAGGTCACCCGATTTTTCAATTTCTTTGAAAAGTTCCATGTTTTTTAAATCATGTTTTGTTTGCCATGCACAAGCTGCAAAGCCAGCAACCAAAGGACTAGAAAATGAAGTTCCTTGAGTAGTTGTAATTCCGTTTGGATTAACTGCAGTTACAATTCCAAATGAGCAAACGTTTGGTTTCATTCGTTTGTCGGTAGTTGGCCCAAAGGAACTAAATCCAACATGATAATCAGTTTCAGGATCAATTCCACCAACCGTTAAAACGCTATCAGCATCACCAGGTGTGCCAACAACTTTCCATGAATTATCTCCATCATTTCCTGCTGCATTTACAACCAAAATTCCTTTTTTTGCAGCCAAATTTCCAGCCCGAGCTACCAAACTGATTTTTCCATTCATTTCATGAGGGAAATAGCGATGGTAGGTGTATCCAAGTGAACTATTGATAATATTTGCTCCATTTTTATCAGCCCATTCAACAGCTGCAAGCCAATTTTCTTCTTCAGAATAAGGTTCGCGTTTAATTTCTGTTCTGGCAAGTAAAAACTCTGCTCCAGTTGCCATACCAATCTTTTTATTATTGATGATGCCACCTATGCACGACATTACCATTGTCCCGTGGTTCATGTAACTGTATACAAATTCATTGTTTTTTGCAAAATCCCAGGTTTTAATAATCCTATTTTCTTTTCTGATATGTTCAAAAGCAGGATTTTTGTCAACAGAAGGAAATCCACCGTCAAAAATGGCGATTCTGATTCCTTTTCCATCAATTTTATTATCCTCAAACACTTTTAGGCCCATTCTCTCAGTTTGTTTTCGAAGAACTTCTTCTTGATTGACAGAAAAAGTAGTGTCGTAATCTAATTCGCAATTGGCTGGTCTGACAACAAGATTTATAGGCTCAATGCTTTCAACAAAAGGCAATTCGCCTATTAATGAAATTTGGGAAATATTTGCATAAACTGCCATTCCATTAAACCATCTGGTAGAATGGGAAACTGAATCAGAAAGATTCTTTACAATATCAACATATTTTTGATTTAATGGAAAATCCGTAGAATCATAAAGTGAAATTCCATTTTGAATCCTTCGGTCGATTGCCTTTTGATCAAAATACTCGTAAGGATTAAAAGTGGAGCCATTTTTATCTTTGAAAAATACCCAATATTTATTTTGGCTTTTTAATGAACTTGTTAAGCCAATTGTAAATAATAAAAATAGGGGAATTATATATCTATTTGAAGAGAACATGAAAATAGAAATTAAATTTAAAATCGAGAAATTATGCAAATTTACTTAACCAGAATCTTTTTACCAACAACTAAAAGAGATTTTTC
>JACAAW010000227.1 GCA_013377115.1 Bacteroidota bacterium
ATTGATAACCATTCTTTGATTCATATTCTTCAATAGATTCTGGATCGATATATCCACAATTTCTAAGTGCAATTTTTACCTGACCTTCAAAGAAGTTTTTGTCTTTGGTTTCGAACAAATCAGTTTTTACAACATACTCTTTTATCGGAGATAGGTTTTTAATATGTTGTTCGATGATTTCGTCCGCTTTTTTGATGTCAATATCACCATAAAGATAAGAACCGCTTTCATCAATCACTTCAACTAAAGGTTCGCGGAAACACATTCCGATACAAGAAGTTTTCTTTAAGGTAAAATCCAAATTGTCGGTTTCCTGAATTTTCTTGATGGCGTCGTAAACTTTACCAGCACCAGCAGCCAATCCACAACTTCCTAAACCTACAATGACTTTTATATTTTCCATTTTTCTAAATTTTTCCTGATAGATTAATTTTTTTCGCTTCTACGAATTTCACGGATTACATCAACAGCGGCTTTTCCAGTAAGTTTACCATAAGTTTCGTCGCCAATCATCATAACTGGAGCCAATGAGCAACAACCCAAACAAGCAACAGATTCGAGTGTGAATAAGCGGTCGGCAGTGGTTTCGCCATCTTTAACATCAAGTGCGTCGATTAAAGCATCGGTAACCTCTGTAGCATTTTGAACATGGCAAGCTGTTCCATGACAAATTTTAACAATGTGTTTCCCAACTGGTTTCAATCTGAATTGTGCGTAAAACGTAGCAACTCCATACATGTCGGTTGTTTTCACACCAGTATCTTTTGCGATTTTTTCAAAAACCTCCTTGGGTAAATAGCCATAAATGTTTTGTGCACCTTGAAGTAAAGGAATGATATTGCCTTTTTTGTCTTTGTATTTTTTTATCAAAGAATCGATTAAAGAAAGATCAACTTTTTCTTCTTCGATTTGGGAATTGTCAATGGTTAATAATCTGGCTACGCGCATCTTGTGTTATTTTGGATAAATTTTTATGATGATGCGAAAGTATCAAATACTTTTTAAAAATTCAAAAGGAATAGGATAAATATTTTTGGATAGTTAAAAGTGGGTATTGTTTGCTGTTTTAATTCATTGTATTGTTTTGTTTATAAAATTATTATAAAAAAGATTTATTGTCTTATATTTACAAAATGTTTCTATTTAGGAAGATATGAAATGAAAAAACTAATAATTGTACTTCTTTTTTCAATCCCTTTTGTTGGATTTACTCAAACATGGTATCCAATTGGTGCAACTTGGTATTTTAATAATCAGTCAATGGAATTGTTTCCTGCTCATGGATTTACAAAATATACTGTGTTGAAAGATACTATTGTTGACTTAAAATCTTCTAAATTAATTTCTCGTCTTTCAGTAAGGTATAATGGTGATACCCTAAATCAGGACAATGTTATAGTTAGGGAGGAAAACTCGAACGTTTATTATTACATCAACAATGCTTTTCAATTAATGTATGATTTCACTTTAAATGTTGGAGATACTTTGGTAATTGACATTAACGGAGCTGGTTGCGATTCAGTTTCACCATTGATTGTTGATTCAATCAAAAATGTCAATATTGATGGAGTTAATTTACAAGTTCAATATGTAAAGGCTGTTTACTATATTAGTCCGACTTTTGGTGGACAAAATGATACCATCACTTATCCAATAATTGAAAAAATTGGCTATAACAATTTTTGTGTTTCAAGTGAGGAAAGCTTCTTTTTTTATCCTTTTTGTGCGCCTGAAGCTCAATTTCATTTAAACTGGTTAAGATGTTATAATGACAGCAATATTTCTTATAATGGTTGTTATTGGGAGGCAAATTTCCCGGATATTGCTTGCGATTCATTAATTGATGGAAGTACTGGGATTTCGAATATTTCTAATGGAATTGATAATATTTCAATTTTTCCAAATCCTGCAAACAATAAGATTGAGATAATTTTAGAAAATTATCGAAATGAGAGCATTGAAATTTCAATATTCAATACCATGAATCAGGAAATATTTGCAAACAGTGTTTTCGAGCGAAAAACTACCATTGATTTAAGTTCTTTTTCAAGAGGAATGTATTTTGTAAAAGTAAAAAGGGGAAATGACTTGTTTGTTAGGAAGTTGATTTTGGAGTAGTTTTTTATGTAATTAACTATTTTCGATTTTAAAATTCTTTAGTAATAATCGCATTTATCAATTTTTTAAATTTTGGTAATTCAGTTTCAATGATTTGCCAAACTGCACTCATTTTCACATTGAAATATTCATGAGCAATTAAATTCCTGAAAGAACGAACTTTGTACCAGGGATATTCATATTTTTCGAGAATTGAATTTTCGATATGGTTTATTGCTTCACCAATTACAGAGAACTGAAATAGTACTGCATCATGAACAATTTCTTTTTCACAAAAACTTATTAGGCTTTCATCAGATACATACTTTTGGATATTTTCAATAGCCAGTTCAATATGTTGTAAACGCTTTAAACTATTAAGCTGACTATCTTTCATAAATCAGTTTTAAATCAGGCTTAATATTTTCTAAAATGAAATCTTTAAATGAATCAATAAAACCAACATCCACTTTTCTGTTTACTGCACATTCTAAATCATTTTGAATTTCAGCAAGATCAAAATAGCTAAATTCCTCATCAGTTTTAAAGGCAATATCAATATCGCTTTGGAAATTATCGTCACCACGTGCAAAAGATCCATAAATCCATGCCTTTTGTATGTTTTTAAATTTAGAAATTCCATTTTTCAATTGCTGAATAATTTTTTTTCTATCCGTTTTTTTGAAAGTAATATAGGCCACTTTTTCCTCAGCAACTTTTATGGCTTTTATGGCAATTTTTTCATCACCAACTTCGTAAACTAATTTATCAGAAAGCCAAGCGACTAACAAATCGTCTTCGTTTGCTTTAAAATACTTTGCAAGTTTAATAACTTGACTACGGGATGCTTTTCGCTGACCGCGCTCCACTTTGCTTAATATTGCTTGGTCAATATCAAGAAAGGCAGCTACCGTTCGCAAAGGCAATGAAGCGCTTTCGCGCATCTTTCTAATTTTTTCACCAAAATTATCCATCTTGACCAAATTCATTTTGACTAATTTTGTCAAAATTACAAAACAATTTGATTGTTTGCAAATATTTCAATAAATTTCACGGATACTAAATCAAGACAAAAAACATTATTTACTTTTTACTCAAATCAAATAAAAAATTTATTCTATTTGGTGAACTAACTGGAAAATAGTATTTCTCTTTAAAAAAATATCTTTTATTTATTGATTTAGTGTCAGAAGGCCTCGGTTGATTAATCTCCCCCAGAACCTCCAGTTTTTGATAAATTGGAATAGAATCTAAAATAATTGTATCGTTTTGACAATTTAGCCCTGTGAATCCTGTTGTTTTGTATCCAACATAAGAAATGGATAAAAAATCTGAAGATTTTATTTCTGGAATCACTAGCGTAAACTCACCATTTTTATCTGAATAAACGCCATTTTTTCCTAAATAAATAGTAGCATTTTCTTTTGGTTTCTTTTCATCAAAATCAATTACTTTTCCTTTAATCACGCATGACGACGACTGTCCAAAAGAATCAAATACAAGAAATAAAAGCAAAAATAATGTGGTAATTAATTTATTAATATTCATAATGAGAATTAAATAGAGGAAACCAAATATACGAATACTTTTGAACAATCCTGAAGTGGATTGAACATTAATAACAAAACAAAATTCCAGTATCCACACAACCCCGAAGTGGGTTGAACTTTGCGCCCGTTTAAGATTTTATTTCCTGATTTTACCACCTTTTTACTCACATTATTGCTTGTTTTATTGGAGTTCATGAATGCTAAAGCATTAGAAATCCAAAAAGATTGCCAAAAAGATTTTAACAAACAATAATGATTATTAGAATTGAAAAATTTTCTTTGTTCGTTTTATTCACGCTATTTTTTATTTTTTTGGTGTTCATGAATGCTGAAGCATTATGCTTGATCAAAAAGAACCAAAACCTGCCTGCCGGCAGGCAGGAATCAAGGCTGATTGCGAATTTCTTGTTTTCTACAGGTTGTCTCTTGCCACGTGATAAGAGCCGCGCCAACGCTTTTG
>JACAAW010000228.1 GCA_013377115.1 Bacteroidota bacterium
GAACTATTTAAACCAGAATTTCCCGCACTAGCTCCAAGATCATTTAAATTTATAACTTGTGAATCTTCTGGTGTTGGATCTGTTTTATTATCTAAAGGAACTAAATTATTGGAAATATTTTTACTACTTGTATAACTTTTTACAGCTGTTTTTGGTTGTAATGGATAAGTAGCAACTATTTCTTTATTACTGTTTGTGATTGTAATATTATCCAAATCATCTTTAGTGAATCCTGTTATTTTTGGTGACAATTTTACAGTTTTATTTGGCAATAAAATCATCCCTTCAGGAAAATTAAAATAATATCGAGAAGCAGTTAAAACCCAACCAGAAAGATCTACTTCGTAATTTGATTTATTATTAATCTCAATAAATGGATCATTTATATCCCCTGTTCCACTTATAAATATTTCAGCTGGGACAACTTTAATTATAACTCTATCTGTCGATTCTGGAATTTTACTAAAAGAAGTTGCAAAATAAGAAAGAGTTAGAGCATAATCACCTGGATATTCATAAAGATATTTGAAAGTTTCAGAATTATTTTTTTGGCTCATCATTCCATCTCCAAAATTCCAAACGAATCTTCCAAAAGTATATGTTTCATCTCTATTTGTATTTGTTAGTGAACTAATACAAAAAGGAATTCCTGCAGTAACTATTTTGGGTGAAATAATTTTTGTTGTAATTTTTAAAACCACTGGTTCTTTTTTAGTAAAAGAACTCGATGAATTTGAGTTTACATTTGAATTTGAATTTACTATTTCATTTGTGTTTTCGTTCGAGTTATTTGAATCTAAGTTTGGTAAATTTTTTGTAGGATCTTGGTTTGCCTGCCAACTACCTGAAATTAAAGCCCCAGATTTACCTATTGTTGAAGCAACTAAATCTATTGAATAATTTTTTACTGTTGAGTCAGAACCATAAGTAACCCTGTCGGCAAGAACAGAACCATTATAAAGACCAATAGAATCTCCTGCGTCATTTAATTTTGATTCCCCTACATCAAATACTAAAATATCATCAATAATACCAGACAAAGAAAGAAGATCGTTCTCTGTTTGATTATCTTTATTAGGGGAAGAAAGTTCAGTTAATTTCCATCCAGTTAAGTCAACTGGACTATCTCCTGTATTTCTAAGCTCAACCCATTCTTGCTCTCCAGAATTTGGATGAGAAACAAATTCGTTAATTACAACGCTAGCACTTGCGAAATTAAAATAAAACAAAAATCCCACAATTATTACAATTTGTAGTTTGATTATTTTCTTATTCATAAAAATAATATATTAATTATTCTAAGACCTTTCTTAAAACATCCTCGGGCACTTCTTTTTTCACCTTACGTTTTTGCCAAGAAGAATTTTTATCTTCCTCTTTTTTAGGTTCTTCATTTTTAATAATAGGAACTTCCTCTACTATTTTAATAGGCTCAACTTTCTCTTCTATTTTTGGCATCTTGATTTCCTCTTTTACTGGCTCTGGTTTTTGTTCTATTATTTTTGGAGTTACAATCTCTTCCTTTTTTATTTCTGGAATTTTGTTTTGAATATTAATTCGAGACAAAACATCTTTTAAGGATGACTTTTTTTCATCTGAGGCTTCTTTGGAGGGTAAAACATTTTCTGTTTTACCTGTTTCTTTGTCGTGTTTTTTTAATTGCGAAAGTGATATTGGTTCTTGTTTAGGAGCCACTTTTTCTTCTATTTTAAATCCATTTTTTTCTGAATCTTTCTTGCCGTTTATGGCAATCTTTTCCAGTAATCCCCTTAGAAGTGGCGATGGGCCAGAATGTTTTTTCTTTTCAACAAAATTAGGATTTTTATTATTATTTGGTTTAGTATAATTTTGATTTCTTGGGGTAAAATCTTTTTGCTTATTTCCATTTGAAAAATTATTATTTGAGTTCCCTCCTTTTTGAGCTACTGGAGCAAATTCGATTCCAAGTGCTGATAATGGCTCAGTTGAAACTTTTTCTTCTTGGTTTGCAGATCTAGAAGCAACGAAACCACTCTCTGGTTTTAATTCCCCACTCTTTATCTTAAACATACAATCTTTACAGTACACAGGTCTGCCTTCTTTTGGTTCAAATGGAACCATTGTTGATTTACCACAATTAGAACAATCAGCTTTGTATTTTGCAGCATCATCTCCTATCTGAAGCATTCCACTCCATTTTGAAATATCATCTTCCACTTCTTGTCTTGAACGAGTATAAAGTTTACGCGAAGATTCAATAATTCTTTCTTTAACTCCTTTCGAAATATCAATTTTTATCGGTGGCAATGTTGTCGCTGAAAAAGGACGACTAGTAACTCCGTCAATCATAAGCTTTACATATACATGGTAGTTTGGAAGATTTACCAAGTCCAAAGCTGTGAATTCTGGTTCAAATTCTTTTTCCAAAAATTCCGCATCATCTCCACCAACACGAAAGATAATCATTGTTCCAACGTTACCGAAAACAGCATCACGAACCTTTGATCCATCTTTATTTTCAAGCTGAGCAGTGTATTGGTGAGCAACAGTTAGATTGAGGCGGTACTTACGAGCCTCAGACAAAATATTGGCAAATGAATCAGTCGCAAAGTTTTGAAATTCGTCGACGTATAAATAAAAGTCTTTTCTTTCATCTTCAGGAATACGCACACGTTCCATAGCAGCAAGCTGAATCTTTGTAATAATCATTCCACCCAAAAGTGCTGAATTATCCTCACCGATACGTCCTTTTGAAACATTGACTAAGAAAATTTTTCCCTCATTCATGATATCAAAAATATCGATGGTTGATTTTGGTTGGCCAACAACATTTCTAATGATTGAAGTTGAAAGAAATTGTCCAACTTTGTTTTGAATCGGAGCAATAGCTTCATTTCTAAACTGTTCACGCCATTGTTCGTATTCATGAATCCAAAAAGCTTTCACAACTGGGTCTTTTAAATTTCCAATTATCATTTGACGATAATCTTTGTCCACAAGCAGTCTTGGAATACCTAAAAGTGTTGTACCAGGAGTATCGAGGAGTGCCAAAATTGCATTATTTAAAATATATTCCATACGAGAACTCCAAGCATTGGCCCAGATTTTTGTAAAAATTCCCATGAGACCTGAGGCAACCAAGTGTTTGTATTTTGGATCATCAAGTTGAATGACATTGAATCCAATATGAAAGTCTGTGTCAGCTGGGTTGAAGTAAATAACATCTTTAACTCGATGATCTGGAATAAGATGCAAAATATCCTCAACAGTTTCTCCGTGAGGATCGACAACACAAACTCCTTCTCCGTTGTTTATATTTTGAATAATTAGGTTAGAAAGAAGTACAGATTTACCTGTACCTGACTTTCCAAGGATATACATATGCTGACGTCGGTCTTTTCTTTTTATCCCAAAGACGGCATTGCTACTACGAAAATTGGTTTTACCAAAATAAGTAATATCTCGATTGTGTGGAATTTCGTAATCCATATATTAGATATAGTATACCTTGATTTAAATAAATATAAAAGGTGTGTAAAGGTATTTATTGACAGAAGGCTTTTTTAGGATTATGGTAAAAGAAAACGCTCCTTATGGAAACAATATTTCAAATACCCGTCGCTTCTCCACTTGAGTGGACAATTTTTTATGACACTATTTTGGCATATATAATTCTTAATATAGGAATTCATATTACAAGTGCCAAGGGCCAAAACTTTTTTACTTGGTTATTATGGTCAATACTCGATCTTGTGTTGTACATAATGATTAAAGAAGAAAAAGGGGTAGCCACGATGTTAGTTTTTGCCTGTGTAATAGGTTCTTTTGGCACATCAATCCATTTATTTAAATACAAAAAGAAATGGACAAGAGACGAATGGAGAACGT
>JACAAW010000229.1 GCA_013377115.1 Bacteroidota bacterium
GAATGTGACAAATGTCAAAGAAGGCAAAGGATTAACCACAACTGTTGTTGTAGTTGTACTTGAACAGCTTGCTATTGTGGCTGTTACAGAATAAATTCCAGCAGCAGCAGAAGTAATGGATGCAATTGTTGGATTTTGTACATTGTCACTAAAGCTGTTTGGTCCAGCCCAAATATAGGAAGTTGCACCTGGGGCAACCAAGTTAAAATTCAGATTTTGTCCCTCACATAAAGGAGAGTTACTAGATGCAGTTATTACAGGTGATGGATTAACAGTTACAGTGAAATTAGCAGTGTTGGTGCAAGCTCCAGTAATGACAGAATAATTAATTATTGATGTGCCAGCTGCAACACCAGTAACTAAACCAGTAATAGCATCAACAGTTGCATTGGCTGGTGTTCCACTTGACCAGGTTCCACCAGCTGTAGTACTTGAATAAAGGCTTGTTTGTCCAACACAAAGAGGTGAAGCTCCTGTGATTGTTTGAGCTATTGGAGATGAAATTGTTACGGTTTTGGTTCCAATATTTGTACAAGCTCCAGTTGATACAGTATAGGTTATTATTGATGTTCCAGCAGCAACTCCAGTAACTAAACCAGAAATAGCATTTACAGTGGCATTAGCGGGTGTTCCACTCGACCAAGCACCACCAGGAGTTGTGCTTGTATAAATATTTGTTGCTCCAATACAAAGAGGGGAAGTTCCAGTAATTGTTTGAGCGATTGGTGCGTCAATTGTAACGGTTTTCGTGGCGGTGTTAGTACAGACACCAGTTACAACCGTATAAGTGATAATCGATGTCCCAGCAGCAACTCCAGTAACTAAACCAGAAACAGCATTAACGGTAGCATTAACAGGCGTTCCGCTAGACCATGCACCACCAGGAGTTGTGCTTGCATAAATATTAGTTGCCCCAATGCAAAGTGGAGAAGTTCCAGTGATTGTTTGAGCCACTGGTGCTTGAATTGTAACAGTTTTAGTTGCAGTATTGGTGCAACTTCCTGTAACAACCGAATAAGTAATAACAGATGTTCCAGCGGCGACTCCAGTAACTAAACCAGAAACAGCATTAACAGTGGCATTAGCAGGCGTTCCACTAGACCAAGCACCACCAGGAGTTGTAGAAGTATAGATATTTGTAGCTCCAATACAAAGAGGAGTTGTTCCAGTAATAGTTTGAGCAACTGGAGCTTCAATTGTAACAGTTTTAGTGGCTGTATTGGTACAAGCACCAAAAACAACAGAATAAGAAATAATTGACGTACCAGCGGCGACTCCAGTAACTAAACCAGAAACAGCATTAACGGTAGCATTAGCAGGCGTTCCACTCGACCACGCTCCACCAGGAGTTGTGCTTGTATAAATGTTAGTTGCCCCAATGCAAAGAGGAGAAGTTCCAGTAATTGTTTGTGCGATTGGTGCATCAATTGTAACAGTTTTGGTAGCTGTGTTTGTACAACTTCCAGAAATTAAAGAATAAGTGATAATTGATGTCCCAGCCGCAACTCCGGTAACTAAACCAGAAACGGCATTAACGGTAGCATTTGCAGGGGTTCCGCTAGACCATGCACCACCAGCAGTTGTAGAAGTATAGATATTTGTAGCTCCAATACAAAGAGGAGTTGTTCCAGTTATTGTTTGAGGTATTGCAGCGGTAACTGAAACTATTGGTTGATCAGTCAAAGCTAAAGCTGTACATGCTCCAATACTGGCGTAAACACTATATGTTGTGGTAGCAGCAGGTGCATTTGCTTGTAAAATAGTAAGGTTCAAATTTGCACCAGTACCTATTCCTGTAACGGCTGGAGTTAAAGCAACTCCTCCGGATGTTCTAAGTTCGTATAAATAGCCAATTTGTGCATTTGTAACAGTAATTATTACATTTCCAGCGGCAGGGTTGCAAATTGAAGCATCACTAACAGCTAATGCCAATCCAGGAGAAGCATTTATCACTACAGTGGATGTTGCGCTATTTGAACAGCCAGAAACGGTTGCAGAAACATTGTAAACACCAGCTGCAGCAGCTGTAGCTGCAGGAATAGTTGGGTTTTGAACATTGTCAGTAAACGTATTTGGACCAGTCCAGCTGTAAGAATCAGCTCCAGCAAGAGAAGAAGTTAAATTTAAGGCAGCACCTTCACAAATTGGACTGTTTGAAGAGGCTGTTATAACTGGTAAAGCTTTAACAGTGATATTGGAAGCATTTGGTTGGCTGATAAAAAATGGATTAGATGAAACAACCCTCACCCTATATCCAATTCCAGCTGGAGTAATTAAAGGAATTGTTCCGTTAATTGTTCCAGAAGTTGTACCAACTAAAGTTCCCAAACTTACAGGACTTGCAAAACTACCGCTAGCATCTGAAAGTTGAGCTGTAAAAATATTCCCAGCATTAAATGTGATTCTGGCAAAAAAGTCAATATTAATTGCTGCACCTGCGCAATAAACCAATGTTGGAATTGGAGAAACGACAATTGTGTCAGCAATAATTTTTTTTATTGATGTACCTGAAGCATATCCATCCTGAACACCCCCTGTAAATTGTGAATAAACATTCGTTTTTACTAAAAAAATAAAAACAAAAGCTATTAGTATACGTGCTTTCATAAATAAGAAATTATTTTACAATACTTTATTAATACTTTTTCTACAACTAAACTTCGATATTGTGTAGATAAAATTTAATGGTAGAATCGACAAATATAATGCATAATAAAATAAATAAAAAATATTTTGCGAACAAAATTATTATTTTTATAAGAGTTTCACTAATTTTAATATAGGTAATATACCTATGTTCTGATTCCTAATTTTATAGGAATATTAAAATTCAAACATATTTGTATAAATTTGCAAAAAATGTGATTGGTAAAGGAATAATAAATTTTAGCCAAATTATGACTGCAAAAATTAAAAATTCAGGAAAAAAGATATTTGTATTAGACACTTCAGTAATTCTGTATAATCATAACTCTATTAAAAGTTTTGATGATAATGATGTTGCAATTCCAATTACTGTTTTGGAGGAACTCGACAATTTTAAAAAGGGGAATGATACCAAAAATTTCGAAGCACGGGAATTTATTAGAAATATTGATGCTTTATCACTAAATCACTCTTTGCAAGATTGGATTCCAATAGGTGCGCCCAAAAGCGGAAAATTCAAAGTAGTGATGAAAGAGCAGAGTGATGTTGATGCATGTATTATTTTTGGGGAGGATAAACCAGACCATAGAATTTTAAATGTAGCACTCGAACTTTCTTATCAGTATCCAAATAAAAAAGTAATTCTTGTTTCAAAAGATGTCAATTTAAGATTAAAGGCAAAATCGCTTAATCTGCTTGCGGAGGATTTTGAAACCGGCAAAATTAAGGATCCCGAATCTCTTTATTGTGGAAAAACATCTCTTAATGATGTTGATATTACCGTGCTTGATGAAATTTATAAAAATGGTTTTTGTTTGCCCGAAGATTTAGGAATTATTAAACCAGTCCCAAATCATTATTTTATTCTAAAAAATGGAACAACTTCTGTTTTGTGCTTTTATAATTCAAATTCTGAAAGAATTGAGCGTATTGAAAAAAAACCAGCTCATAAGATTATGCCTAGGAATGCAGAGCAAGTTTTTGCTCTGCATGCCATTCAAAACCCTGATGTAAAATTAGTAACATTACAAGGTGTTGCAGGAACAGGAAAAACTTTACTTGCATTGGCTGGAGCTCTTGAACAAACAAGGCTTTTTAAGCAAATTTATTTGGCTCGACCAATTGTTCCTTTGAGTAATAAAGACATCGGCTTTTTGCC
>JACAAW010000023.1 GCA_013377115.1 Bacteroidota bacterium
GTGTAAATATATAAATATATGTATATTTGCATTGAATTATTTTATGATAATTGTCAGTTTTATTTATGACGAATCTAGTATTGATATTATAGTTACAAAATTTTTTTTATTATGAAAAACAAAGCAAACATTACAAAAGCAATTTTATTTTTGATTGGAATCACCTTTATTTCAGGGTGTATTATCGAATCGAAAATGGTGAACGCATGGTTACCAAAAGACAGTAGGCCCTACAAAATTTCATTTCCTGTCGAAACTGTGAATTCAGAGAAATTCGAACTTATTGCAAAAAAACTTAAGTCAGAATATGCTCTTAATTTTAAACATATTGACATTTTTAGAAAAAATGGAATCATGTCATACGAAGGACCAGAAACATGTTTGAAATGTCATAAAGAAATTGAAGTTGAGGATCATATTTCTCATGAAAAGAAAAAAGTTGATTTGATGGATAATTTAGTTTCATCGGCTCATTATACTTTTTACACAAAATCGCGGGATAATGTTTATGGCTTTAACGGAAAATTGGCAGATAATTTTGGAATGGGAAAAATCGATCGTCCTTGTCCAAAACCTGGTTCTTTTGCAACAACAGCATGGGCAGAAATTGTAATTACAAAAAAAGGTGATACACTTTCAGAAGGTTGTGGACAATGCCATATTGGTGGTCAATACCAAGCACCAATGGGAAGCTTTATCATTGGTTACAAAGAATTGAAAAAAGAAAAGAAAGCGATTGATTGTTTGATTTGTCATGCTGCTGCTTATGATATGAATAAGAAACAAGTTACTCATGATAAACATGGAAATCGTTGGACACAAGATAGAACTTTAGAAGCAGCAATGTCAGTTACAAAGACTACTTCGCAAACATGTTTGAGATGTCATCAGCATAATTTTGGTGGCGATATTTATATTGATAAAGCAGATAGTTCATTTATGCAAAGTATGTTAAATACAGGAACTGACCGTCCAAGAGTTTTACATCCAGGATCGAAACGTGGAACTCCATATTCACCATCATGGGATGTTCATGCTAAAGCAGGTATTAATTGTACTGAATGTCATAAAACAGAAGGTCATCTTATTGCAAAAGGAAAACATACTACAACCATGATGGCAAATGATTTACCAGGTGTTGAAGTATCTTGTGAAAATTGTCATACAAAAGAACCTCATAATTCTAATAAAGAAACTTCATCGTTTTTAAATGCACATACAAATAAAATTGCTTGTGTTACTTGCCATATTACTTCATTGCATCCAGATAATGCAACTCGCAGAGATTTCTCAAAACCAGTATTTGAAGAAGAAGCCGGGATTTATATTTATAATGATGAATCCAAAGAAGTTGCCCCAAATAAAGGAATAGGTTATGTTTGGTGGGATGGTGATGCAACTTTCCTTGGAAATCCAATTGGAGCGAATCCAAATGGAAAGAATCTTTATACTTTTTATAAACCCCAAAATATTTGGCCAGAGTATAAAGATTTTAATTATACAAAATGGTTTGAGGAAACAATGAGACCAATTTCTTCAAAGAAACCTTCAAAACTTTATGCAATGAAATATTTTAATGGTCGTCAGCATATCGATTTACAAAATATTGGACCATTTGGTGGCATGTTTGTTCCATATAATTTACCAACTTATTATCTAACTGGAAATCCAGATTTGGCTGCAAAAGTTGAAGCAGGAAAAAGTATGATGAAAAGAATGTATGGAGGTGTTTTCAAACTTTATATGATGAATAAATTCTTGAAATTCATGTATACTGACGGCTGGAATACCAGACCGTATAAAGATGTTGTAGCTGGTAAAAAAGTTGAAGCCCGCTGGTTGCCAGCTGATGCAATGTTGGAAATTAGCCATTCTGTTCGCAAAGACGGTGCATTTACCTGCATCAATTGCCACACAAAAAACGGAGTTATTGATTTTAAAGCATTGGGTTATACAACTGAAGAAGTCGAAAAATTAAGTCAAGATCCTTTAAAATAATAGGAGTAAGTAAAATAAAAAAGCCAAACAATGAAAAAGTGTTTGGCTTTTTTATTGGGAAATTGTCAATTATTTTGATGAAAAAATACTTGTCATTCTTAGAAGAAAGTTTGTCAAAGGTTAAAGTTGTATCAATTGCCAGAATGAATGAAGCAGGATTTATTTTGGGCCATTAGAAAAGAGTTATTGTATTAATAATTTTCCATTTCCAACAAAACCATTCTTGTCTTCAATTCTGTAAAAGTACATTCCACCTTCTAGGTTTTCTTTTTGAATAATTAATTCTTTACCGTTTAAATCTTTTAACTGTTTTACTTCTTTCCCAAGTACGTCATAAATACTGATTATTCCTGATTGCAATTCTTTTGAAAGTTGCAAAGTTGTTGAAGTGTTGAAAGGGTTAGGAAATAAAATTATTTGGTTTAAGGAATTATACAAATTTGATACACCTAGAGTTATATTAATAGTATTTAATGTTTGATTAGTTAAAACAACTGGATTAGAATCAAAATAAATTCCAGCCAAGTTTTTTATTTGAGTACCATTCGAAAGGTTTGGCTTTTGTCTTATTTTATAAGAAACAAAACCATGACTTAACATTTGATTTGCGCCACTATCTGGTAATTGAATATTCTGAAAATCGAATTTTAAAATGTGACCATCAATAATATAAAATTGCATTGGATGGCTAGAGTATAAAATTTGAATAGAATTTAATTCTAAATTAATACTAAGGGTATCCAAAATATAAACATCTGTAGCAGTTGCGTTTCCTGTGTTTTGAAATCCAATTGTATATGTCAATGTAGTATTTGCAGCTATTTCTCCTAGTGGTCCATTTCCTCTGGGGCTAACATCTTTATAATTTGGATCCCAGGCTGAAACAACGGGGTAGCAAAGATTAACTGTATTATTTGAAACATTAATGTCACCGGCCGTTGGAGAAGCATTAAATGAATAACATAAAGTATCTCCAATCACCACTCCAGGTGCAAGATTAAAATACATCATATTGTTAATACTTCCTTGACCATAAGTTAAAGAATTTAAATTTGAAAAATTCCATGTCCAAATTTGTCCACCTCCCGAAGTTGGAGGATTTAGGGCGTAAACAAAACTTAATTGTGGATCAAGATTTAATGTATATGAACCTGAAATAGGATTACATGAAATATCATTTATTCCAACAGATATTAATGCTGAGTTTCCTATTACAAATGGATGATATGAAGATGAAATTGATAAATCAAAATTACTATTACAAATTACTGCAAAATTCAAAGTATCCGAACCAGAGGAAGTAAAATTTAGCATTCCTGAAACTGGACAAGTCATAGTGTATCCCATTTGTTGTAATGCAGTAGTGTTTACAACAGCAGTATAATTTACGTTGTTAGGAATACTCATGTAATTTGGATAAGTTAAAGTCCAGGTATTGGCCCAAACTGATGTACCATTATAAAGAGTGTAAGGTAAAAACGTAAGTACTGAGTCCCCAGCATCTAAAATGCAATTGGAATTGTTGTCTAAAAAAGCATTAGTAAATAAATTAGAGCAATTATTTGTCAATATTACTTCATCAGGATGGAAAAGTGTATCAGAGTTTCCATAATTATCCGAAACAATATAGGTAACATCAAAATTACCCAATGATAAATAGGTATGCATAAATGAAGTGCAAAACCAAGGATAAAGAGGATTAGAAGTTGCTGCCATTGTTTGTGATGTTCCATCACCAAAAAAAGCTTGATAAGTAATTGTGTCTGTTGAAGTGTAACCAGATAAATTTAAACATAAGGTAAATGCCATCCATACTGGTGGTGTTGCTCCACAATTGTTTACGCTGCTGGAATCATTGGCATAAGTAATATTGATTGACTGTTGGCTAAAACAATAAAAGCTTAAAATTAGAAAGCTGGAAATAAGTAAAATTTTCTTTTTCATATTCTTCGATTTAAAGTGTTAAATTCTATACAAATATACATAATTATTTGATTTATGCAAGTTTATGTCATGTTTTTTGAAAATTTATTGTCAATCATTTTGTTGAAAAAAAAATATTTGCCTTTCTATTAAAAACTTTGGTTTGTATATCTTTGCAAACATTAAAGATTTTATAAGCGATTTTAGAAATGAGTGCAGAAAATTACAACGACGATAGTATTCGGTCGCTAGAGTGGGATGAGCATATTAGGCTGCGTCCGGGGATGTACATTGGGAAGCTTGGTGATGGTGCTTCGCAAGATGATGGAATTTATGTTTTAATAAAAGAAGTTCTTGATAATTCCATTGACGAATATGTTATGGGATTTGGTAGGACCATTGACGTTACCATAAAAGAACAAAAAGTTACCATTCGCGATTACGGAAGAGGTATTCCTTTGGGAAAAGTTATTGACTGTGTTTCTAAAATCAATACTGGTGCAAAATACGATTCTAATGTTTTCAAGAAATCCGTTGGTTTAAATGGAGTTGGTACTAAAGCAGTAAATGCCCTATCAAGTTTTTTTAAAGTTTCATCCATACGCGAAGGAAAAACAAAAGTAGTTGAATTCAATCATGGAAAACTAGCTATTGAAAATCCAGAAGAATCTTCTGAAGCGCGCACCGGTACTCTTATCAATTTTATTCCCGATGAAACAATTTTTGGGAAATATCATTTTATTTCGGAATATATTGAGAAACTATTATGGAACTACGCATTCCTAAATACTGGTCTCACCATTAATTTCAATGGAGAAAAAATAAATTCTCAAAATGGTTTACTTGATTTACTTACCAGAAATATTGATGGTGAAATTCTCTATCCAATTATTCACATTAAAGAAGACGATTTAGAATTTGCCATTACCCATTTCGAAAATCAATATGGCGAAGTTTATTATTCATTTGTAAATGGTCAGCACACCACCCAAGGCGGAACACACCAAGCTGCTTTTAGAGAAGCATTGGTGAAAACCATTCGTGAGTTTTATAAAAAAGATTTCGATCCAAGTGATATACGTACTTCAATAATTGCTGCTTTAAGCATAAAAATTCAAGAACCAGTTTTCGAATCACAAACCAAAACAAAATTAGGTTCGCAATTGATAGAGCCCGATGGACAAACTGTTCGTAATTATATTTTCGACATCGTAAAACGGAAACTCGATAATTTCTTGCATATGAATCCAGCCGTTGCTGATTCGATGCTAAAAAAGATTACACAATCAGAAAAAGAACGCAAAGAAATGGCGAATATCAAGAAAATCGCCAAGGATAGCGTAAAAAAAGCCAGTTTGTTTAATAAGAAATTAAGGGATTGTAGGATTCATTATAATTCAAGCGACGAACGTGGTTTAGAAACCACCTTATTTATTACTGAAGGTGATTCTGCTAGTGGTTCTATCACAAAATCAAGAGATGTAAACACTCAAGCTGTATTTAGCTTAAAAGGAAAACCGTTAAATTGTCATGGATTAAGCAAGAAAATTGTTTATGAAAACGAAGAATTTAATCTACTGCAATCAGCTTTAAATATCGAAGAAGATATAGATAACTTGAGATACAACAATATTGTAATTGCCACTGATGCTGATGTGGACGGAATGCATATCCGCCTTTTATTAATGACTTTCTTTTTACAGTTTTTTCCTGATTTAGTAAAAAATGGTCATATTTATATTTTGCAAACGCCACTTTTTAGAGTTAGGAATAAATCAAAAACAATTTATTGCTACTCAGAAGAAGAAAGAAAAAGTGCAATGGAAGAGTTGGGAGCAAAACCAGAAATAACTCGATTTAAAGGTTTGGGAGAAATTTCACCTGATGAATTTAAACATTTTATTGGAGCTTCAATTAGACTCGATCCAGTTATTTTGCGTCGGGATTCTAATCTCCATGAATTACTTTCATTTTATATGGGCAAAAATACACCCGAAAGACAAAATTTTATTATTGAAAATCTTAGAGTAGAGGTTGATTTAGTAGAATCTGAATAAGATTTTTTTATTTTTATTTGAATTGAAAATGAATTGGTAGTATATTGCATCTTCAATTTACTTTATTGAAATCGACAAAAATAAAAAATGAAGATCGAAGCAAAAAAGAAACAACCAAAACATCAAGTTAAACCTGATTCAAAAAAGGTAATTCCTGTAGCATCTAAGTCCAATCGTTATTATATTATTCTATTTACAGTAATAACTTTCATTTTATATGGAAATACCTTGTTTAATAAGTATTCCATGGACGATGATTTTGTTGTTTATAATAATAAAACAGTTCAAAAAGGTGTAAAAGCAATTCCGAAAATTTTTACAAGCCTTTACTCAGAAGGAAAATTGCAATACGAATATCGGCCAATTGTTAAAATTAGTTTTGCTCTTGAAAGTCAAATTTTCGGAGCCAAACCTGGTGTGAGTCATTTTTTTAATATTCTGCTTTTCCTTGCTACTGCTGTTATGCTATTTTATTTGCTGAAAAAGTTTTTAAAGGATTATAATATACTTTTTCCTGTAATTATTGTCATTTTGTTTATTGCACATCCGATTCATACCGAAGTGGTGGCAAGTTTAAAAAATAGAGACGCATTAATAAGCTTTCTATCTGTGCTGATTTCACTGCATTTTTTTGTGAGATATATTGAAATTAAAAAAATCTGGACGATTTTTGTTGCAATGTTCTTTTTCATTCTGGGATATCTTTCCAAAATAGACATCATGACATTTATTGTTGTCATACCATTGGTACTTTATTTTTTTACCGATGCAAAACCAAAAGAAATATTTATTGTGTTTACAATATTGGTAATAGCATTCTTTCTTTCAAGATTAGGTCCAAAATTATATCTTCCATCGCCGGATCGACAAATTTCATTTTTTGAAAATCCATTGTATTTTGAGAAAAGTATATTTATTAGGACGGCTACAGGTTTTTGGGGTTTATTATTTTATTTAAAATTGCTAATTCTCCCTCATCCTTTGGTTTTTTATTATGGTTATAATGAAATTCCAATAGTGAATTTTGGAAATATCCTGGTAATATTGTCTATCATTATTCATTTAGCTCTTTTTGTTTATGCTATAATGAAGATTAAAGAAAAGCATTTACTCTCATTTATTATTTTATTCTATTTGGTGACAATTTCTATGTTTTCAAATGTGCTTAAACCAGCTGTTGGTATTGTTGCTGAGCGTTTTATTTATATCTCATCTTTGAGTTTTTGTATGGCAGTAGCTTATTTTATTTTTAAATATTTGAAAATTGACTTTAAGGGGAAGTTAATTCCTTCGGCAATTAAAAACAAAGTTTACATTATATTGTTAATTATTTTAGTTCCATATTCAGCAAAAACGATTTCAAGAAATTCTGACTGGAAAGATTTTAAATCTTTGTATTCTGCCGATATTGACCATTTGGAAAATTCAGCAAAAGCAAATACGCTTTATGCTAGTTTATTGCTTTCAGAAGCACATAAAAATCCAAAAGCTCCTGATGTTCAAGAGAAATTGAAAATGGCAATTAAATATTATGAAAAAGCTGTTGAAATCTATCCAAAATACGCCACTTCATTAAATAATTTAGGCTCAATTTATTTTATTTTTTATCAAGATTATAAAGCTGCAGAACCCTACTTTTTAAAAGCACTTGAAGCCAAACCAGATTATGAAGAGTCTTGTTTTAACTTGGCTTTTACGTATGAAAAAATGGGAAAAAATAAAAAAGCCAAAAGGTATTATTTGAAAGCCATTTCAATAAAACCCGATTATATTGTAGCATACTCGAATTTAGCGAATTTAGTGTATTCAACTGGCGATCCAAAAACTGCAATCGAGATTAATAACTATGCAATGAAGGCTGAACCAACTTCTGATATGCCTTATATCAATAATGGAAATTATTGTCTTTTGGGTTCAGATACAATAAAAGCTGTTGAATGGTGGGAAGTTGCTTTAAAGAAAAACCCATCAAATGAAAAATTATGCAATAGTTTGGGGAATTATTTCCGTTCTAAAGGAAATACAACAAAATCAAATTATTATTTTGATTTGGAAAATAAAGCAAATCGGTTAAGGCAAAAATCTATAAACGAAAGTGGAAAAAATTAGTTAAATAATAATTTTTACTAATTGTTTTGTTTTCAGTCCGTTTCTTTATTCCTCTATTAGGTTTTAAACCTTTTTTGTCGATAATTTTTGTGATTTCTATTTATTGATGTATATTTGTTTTTATTAAAACCAAATAATGATTAAAGATACAGTTATTTTATTTAATCCAATGCCTTGGGAAAAGGGTAATAAAAAAGCAAGAGTGCCTTATTCTCTGTTGTTTTTGGAACGAAATATTCGGGATCTAGGTTTGAACATTGTTTTAGTTGATGAATTTGTTGATAGAGATTTTGAAGCTATTCTTCAGAAATATCAAGATCGTCTGTTAATTGCTGGAGTGAGCACCATGACTGGTTCTCAGTTGGTTGGAGCAATCTCCTTTTCAAAAGCAGCAAAACAAATTAGTGGCGTTCCTGTTGTTTGGGGTGGTTGGCATCCAACAATTCTTCCAGAGCAAACTTTGGAAAGCAATCTTGTTGACTTAATTGTGATTGGTCAAGGAGAGGTTCCATTTAGAGAATTATTGGAAGCATTAAAAAATCAGACAGAAATTAATACTATCCCAGGCCTTGGTTATAAAAAGAATGGTGAAATAATTGTAAATCCACGTGCAAAATATCAAGACCCTTTCACTTTTCCTAGGATTGACTACACAAAAATTGATATCAACAAATATATTTATAAGAACATTTTTGCAGAAAGATCTATTCGCTATATTACAACACAAGGTTGCCCATATAAATGTGGCTTTTGCAGTTTAGCATTGGTTTATGAACGAAAATGGTATCATAAAACTGTTAAAGAAATTATTGAAGAACTTGAATATTTCATTAAAGTTGGAAATATTGATGGGATGAAATTTGATGATGATAATTTTTTTGTAAATAGAAATTTCGTCATTGAATTATGCACAGAAATGATAAAGCGTAATTTAAATCTGAAATGGTTTACCCAAGGCCATGCCTCACATTTGCTCAAACATTTTAGTGAAGAAGACATGGCTATTATTAGCAAATCAGGTGCAAAAATGATATCGATTGGGGCTGAATCTGGCGACCAAGTTGTTTTAGATTTAATTGCAAAGAATAATAAGGTTGAAGATAATATTGCTTGTTCTCGTTTGTTTCATAAGTTTGGAATCAATACTTTTTATACTGTAATGGTTTGTTTTCCAATAAATCCAGAACGGGATTATTATGCAACTCTCCATCTATTAATGGATGCAAAGCTAATTGACCCCAAATTTAGAACTTTATTGAGCTTTTTTACACCATATCCTGGAACCGACTTATACGAATTTGCTTTGAAAAGTGGTTATGTTCCTCCCCAATCTTTAATCGAATGGTCGGAACATACTTATAAAAGAGTGCGAATGCCATGGGTTGATAAAAGATTGTATTATGAATCTTGGCGTTTTGTTGAATTTTACCTTCCTTTGGCTGACCCAGAATTATACAAGAAAGCACGTTGGTTTTTTCGCCCAATAGTTTTTCTGCTTCGAGTATTATTCTATGACTTGATAAGATGGCGATTTAAAAATAAAAATCTCAAATATCCCATTGAGGCAAATGTTGTTTTGTATTCACTTAGAATAATAAATAAAGTCTTTGGTTTAAACCTGAAGCTTAGGAATTCAATAGAAGGATTTTTGGATTGATGTTTTTTATATAAAAATAAAGTACTACTTTTGAAGATATAATAAATTAGTTATGGGCATTGAAGAGTTTATACTGAAAATTGAATCCGAATTCGAAGATTTGAAACCAGGGAAAATGAAACCAGAAAGTCATTTCCGTGAAATATTCGATTGGAATTCAGTAAATGCATTAACAATGATTGCTTTGGTTGATTGCGAATATGATGTAATGCTTGTTGCAGAAGATTTTCAGAAATCAAAAACAGTTTTGGATTTGTATAAAATTATTGAAACCAAGTCTAAAGAATAATGGCTTTTTTTAGTATTCCAAATACAAGAATTGCTGGTATCAGTACCTGCGTGCCAAAAAATGTCGTTGCCAATAAGGATTATAAATGGATTAGTGCTAAAGAGCGCGAATTATTAATAAGAAAAATTGGTGTCGTTGAAAAGCGCATTGTTACTAAAGGAATGACTGCTTCAGATTTATGCTTCGAATCTGGGAAAAAACTTATTGAAGAGCTAAAATGGAACAAAGAAGATATTGAACTCATTATTTTTGTTTCTCAATCACGCGATTATTTATTACCTGCCACTGCATGCATTCTTCAAGATAAATTAGGATTACCAAAAACTTGTTTAGCTATTGATGTTAATCTTGGCTGTTCAGGATTTGTTTACGGAATGTCAATAATTGCTAATTATATTGCTCATTGTGGAATAAAAAAAGCATTGATGCTAATTGGCGATGTAACTCCGCTGGCATCTTATCGTGACAAAACTTCTTATCCATTATTTGGTGATGCTGGCGCCGCCACAGCATTTGAGTACGATGAAAAAGCTGCTCCAATGCATTTTAATCTCCAATCAGATGGCTCTGGTTTTAAAGCCATTATTATTCCTGATGGCGGAATGAGGAATTATCCTACCAAAAAATCATTTGAATATAAAAGTTATGGAAAAGGAATTATCCGTAACAAACTTCAAATTGCTCTTGATGGTTATGCTGTTTTTAATTTTTCATTACGTGAAGTGGCGCCCAACGTTAGAGCTTTATTAGAAAAATTTGATGTTCCAATTGATAGTATTGATTTCTTTTTATTCCACCAGGCAAATTTGCTAATTAATGAATCGGTGAGGAAAAAAATGAAATTGGATCCTGAAAAAGTTCCATATTCATTAAACCGCTTTGGAAATACAAGCTCGGCATCTATTCCAACAACAATAGTTTCTGAATTGCGAAAAAAAGTAAGTACTGAAAAGTTGAAAATGATATTGTGTGGATTTGGTGTTGGATTATCTTGGGGTTCGGTTTATGTTCAAACTGATAATATATGTTGTCCGGAAATTATTGAATTATAAAATTTAGGAAATTATGCACAAAATTTTTGACCTCACAGGAAAAACCATTTTGGTTACAGGTGCTTCTTCTGGAATTGGAAAACAATGTGCAATTACCATTTCCGAATGCGGAGGGAAACTTGTTATTACTGGTCGAGATAAGGATCGTTTGGATGAAACATTTAATAGTTTAAAAGGAAGCGGCCATCTTCAATTAATAGCTGATCTTTCAAAAGATGATGAAATTGAAAAACTTACTGATGAGCTTCCTATTTTAAACGGAATAGTTCATTGCGCGGGAATTACTGCTCCAATTCCTGCAAAATTTATTCGTTCCAGACATATTGATGAAATGATGCGCATTAATTATCATGCTCCTGTGTTGGTGACAACCCGTATTTTAAGCAAAAAGAAACTCCTCGATTATTCCTCTATTGTCTTCTTTTCAACAATCGCAACAAAATTTCCTTATTATGGTGGCGCTTTATATATAAGTTCAAAATCTGCCTTGTCTGGTTTTTCAATGGTTTTAGCATTAGAGCAAGCACCAAAAGGAATTCGCTCTAATTGCTTACTTCCAGGATTTGTTAAAACACCAATGTATGATGCAACCGAGCAACATGCCTCACCCGAAGCAATGAAAAAATTCGAAATGTTGCATCCATTAGGAATAGGCACACCTGAAGATGTTGCTGGTCCGGTTTGTTTCCTTTTGTCGGATGCAGCCCGATGGATTACCGGGATAAATATTCCCTTAGGCGGAAGTTTATAAATAAAATTTTCATTGGTACATTTTTTTTTATACATTTGATAAAAAAAATTGAGCATGGCCGAAATTGACTATTCTGTAATTGTTCCTGTTTACAATAGTTCCGAAACATTGGAAGAGCTTTTCACTCGAATTCAGAAATGTTTTAATTCCCTTTGCAAAAGTTTCGAAATTATTTTTGTTGATGATGGAAGTCGTGATGATAGCTGGAAATTAATTTCAGAAATCAAGAAACAGTTTCCAGAACAAGTAAAAGCCATAAGATTTGTAAGGAATTTTGGACAGCACAATGCAATATTTTGTGGAATTTCTCATGCCAATGGGAAATTTTTTATCACAATTGATGATGATTTGCAGCATCCACCAGAGGAAATCCCAAAATTAATTGAGAAATATAAAGAAACATCCTCAGATCTGGTTTATGGTTATTTCAAAAAGAAACATCATAGTTTTCTTCAGAACTTCGGCAGTAAATTGATAAAAAAATCAGCAAAGGTAATGTACGATTCAAAAGGAGAAGGTTCTTCTTTTAGATTAATTACCAATCAGCTTGGGAAGCAATTATTGGAGCATTCACAAAATTTTGTTTTTATTGATGAGTTATTACTTTGGTATACTGGCGATATTTCTTTTGTTAAGGTTGAGCATGAAAAAAGAAAATCTGGAAATTCAGGGTACTCCAAAATAAAACTACTAAAATTAAGCATCAATTTAATGTTGTATTATACTGCCATTCCTCTAAAATTAATGATTTATGGCGGATTCTTTGCAGCTTTCTTTTCATTTTTTCTGGGGATTTATTTTATTCTGAAGAAAATATTTTATAACGTACCTCATGGTTATACTTCAATTATTGTTACCATTTTGTTTTCTACAGGTATCATAATTTTTAGCCTTGGAATAATTGGCGAATATTTGATCCGTATTTATATGGTTCAAAATAAAAAACCACCTTATGCAATAAAACAAAAGCTTTTATGAGGATCAGTAAATACGGAATAACTCTCATAAGGCTTACAGAAGAGGATCTTGAACTTTTGCGAACCAAGCGAAATTCGGAAGAAGTAAATTCGTATATGCATTTTCGTGAGTATATTACTCCTGAAATGCAGGAAGAATGGTTTAAATCAATAAATAACGCTAATAATTTTTACTATATCATTGAATACAAATCTGAAAAAATTGGATTGGTAAATGATAAAAATATTGATTGGGAAAATAAAATTTCTGAGGGCGGATTATTTATTTGGGAAAACAAATGTTTAAATTCTATTGTTCCAATGCTAGTTTCGTATTTGATGATTGAAATAGCATTTTATATTTTAGGTTGGGATCGAACTTTTATAAAGGTAATTAAATCAAATAAAAGGGCAATAGATTTCAATACAGCTCTGGGGTTTACAATTTTTAATGAAGAAAAGGAACTGGATTATTTATTGATGCGGTTAACTCGTGAACAGTTCGAAGAAAAAGCTGAAAAATTAAGGCAGGTAATGGATCGTTTGCCCTCAAACGAAAAGATATTGCTTAGTTTTGACCAGGGTGATCAATTGAATGGAACCCAAAAAAGCGTTGAGAAAATACTTACTTACGCGCAACCTGAAATCCTTTTTAATAAGGTTGAAATTGTCTATTTATGATTAATTTCTGATTTCTGAAACATTTTCCAATCATGTTTGAAAATGATGGCCAAACCATTAATAAATTTCATCCTAAGGTTTAAAGGTAATTTATTGATAATTCCCATTGCAAAAGGCAATAATCGACCATAAAACATTCCTGGTAAGCATGACATATACATAAAAAAACTGCGTTTATATCTTCTTTCGTAACCAAGTTCTTCAGCAAAAGAGCCCACAACGTTGTCGCAGATTTTTATTTGTTTTTCGGTTAATAATTTTTTCCAGGAGTAAATTTTGTCAGCATTAATTGGCTGAAACAAACTTTTATGATGGCGGTTAATAAGTTCGGCTGGATATATTTTCTTTAATTCCTCTAGTTTTGAATGATAATCCATCATTTCTGGAATAAAATCAATTTTAAGAAACTGGCAAATATCTTTAATATATGATTCAGGTTTTTCAACTAAATCTTCATAACGAAGGGTATAAAACCTTTCAGGTGTGAGTTTTTTTTGTTTAATAACTGCCTTATTTGAAAATTTCCAACGGAAAGCCAATGATGAAAATATTTTCGCCTCGAATTTTGCATTTATCATTGAAATAATATTATCGCGATAATCACGTGTAATATGAATAAATCTGGCGTCAGGGAATAATTTTAATAGCTTTTTTGTATGAAAAGAGTAGGAGGGGTTTTTATCTCCTAAAAGTTTAATTTCAGATTTCGGAAAAAATGACTTAAAATTGAAATAAACAACTTTACAAATGTTACTGTATGAATTTTTACCAACACTATTTAGTAAATCTTTTTTAAGTTTTTCTTTGTCAATTGTCCAGAAATGAAATTTGGGATATTGTTGTAAATCTTGATAAAATGATAAGATACTTTCTTCATCCCAATTTGTTTTTTTACCATATTTTGAACTAAGATGAACAATAAAGGCGCATTCTAAAGGAATATTTATTTCTGGATGAGCGTCGAGTAAACATCTGAGTAAAGTTGTTCCTGAGCGCGCACGACCTACGATAAAGAAGAATGGTATTGTATCAATATTGTTTTGCAAGATTCTTTTTTTTTATAAAATTAAACAAATTTTATGATTCATCATCATCACTTCCTTCAAACGATTTTTTTAATTCCTTTTTCCTTTTTCTTATGGTTTTAATATTTCTCAAAATATGAAAATCTTCGCGTTGAAATAGAATGAAGGAAGAAACCTTTGTTTTTGTAATATGTGCAAAAGCAAACAACAAAACAATTGATCCAAGGATATAGCTAACATTTGTCGCCCATACCGCACCGAGACATCCATATTTAGGAATCCACAAAAAATTTAAGCCAACATTAATGAACAAGGCTGGTAGAAAAATTAAAATTATTAACCATGGTTTTCCTAATCCAGCCAAACTGCTGCTCAAAATTCTAACAATTACAAAAAATATTATTCCAGGCAAAATATGTTGCACAACAATCACGCTTCTGTCAAAAGCATTTCCATATAAAAGTGGAATGGCATAAGGAACGATGAAAAATATTGCAATTGAAGCAATAAAAACAATTAAAAAACCCAAACGGAGCAATTTACCTACATCCTTTATTAATTCTGGCATATTTGTAGTTACGGCACTTCTACTAATAACAACAATACCAATCGCCATTGGAATTTGCCATAATTTTTCAGCAATTGAAACCCCGATGGAATAAAATCCAATTTCTTTTTTGTTTGATAGAAAGTCTAAAATAAGAATGTCAATACGGAAATTCAATTGGATAATAAGCAATGCGATTGCGTATATAATCCCCATCCGAAAAAGGGTGTTAATTACTTTTTTATCAAAATGAATATGAATTCCATGATCTTTAATTATGCTAATAATTGCAATGATTAACACAATACATGATGCGGCTATTAAGGCAAGTAGTGCTCCAATTATCGACATTCTCAGAATGAAAACCGTGAAGAAAACAATGATTAAGGTTAAAAGCGCGGTTAACCATTTTAACATATTGGCTTTTCTAAATTGGATATTCGCTAAAAAAACACTTCCAGAATAAGTAATAAGCAATTTAATGGGGGTGTAGGAAATTGCCAGAATTATCATCAACTCAGTATAGCTTCCTTTATTGAAAAAGAACATATAAGCAAAAAATAATAATGCTCCAATTACACTGCTCGTTAGAAATAAAAAGAAAAGAGCAGAGATTACTTGTTGGTTTGTAAATATTTTTTTTCCAATATGATAAATTGATGATTGTCTGGTGCCAAAAGTGGCGATGCTTGCAATAATTCCGGGGATTACAAGCAAAGACGTGTAAATACCTTTTTGTTCAGGTCCCAAAATTCTTGAAAGAATGATTCCAGTTCCCAAACCAAAAATCATGGTTGCTAAATTGCTTGAAAAAACTCCAGCAACTTCACCAAGAATATTCTTTTTGCTATTCATCAACGGTATTTTGTTTTTTTCTTCTGAAAAATTGAAATATTGCCTTCAATGCTTTATTATTTTTTATTTTTATTGCGAAGCTATTTTGCTTTTTACAGAAAGCGAATATATAAAACCTCTTAAAATAATCACAATAAAATTCAATAGGTGGCATTTTATCAATAAAAATAAGATTCTCAATTTCAATTTGTGCTGAGAATATTCATATCCAAATTCCTTTCCAGTTTTACCAGCTACAATTTCAACAGCGGCTAAATCATTTCCTGTGAGCAAAATTGACCATTTTCCAATTCTGCTTTTGTCAATTGGTTTAAAAAGCGATTGATGCTGTTTCGAAAAATCAATATTGGGCTGCAAAGCTTCATGGTTTTCCTTTTTTGTAATAAACTCAAACATTTCCTTGTCGAAGGGCAATTCCAAAAACTGACAAATGTCTTTCATGTGAAATTCTGGATTTTCAACGAAAGTTTCATATTTAATGGTGAAAAAGTTTTCAGGCTTTTTTTTCTTGTATTTGGCAAGTATTCGAATTGATTTTTTCCATAAAATAGCCATATAAGCTGCTGATGGCAGTTTGAAATTCCCTTTTTGCATCGAAACAATATGGTCATGATAATCTCTAATCAAATGAATGAATTTAGCATCTGGAAATAATTGGAAGATTTTGTGAAAATTTTCTGATGAATAGGAAGGATTTTTATCCCCAATTATCTTTACATCTTTTTTTGTGTTCAGCGAAATATAAGAAGAGCTTACTATTTTGCAGAGGGTTTGGTATTTTATATTTTTGTCAATATCCAAAATGCGTTTTTCAAGCAAATTAGTATCAATTGAAAGTGTTTCGAAAAATCTTGTTTGCCTTAGGTCCGTGAAAAATTTAGTTAGAGTTTGTTTGTCGAATTCCTTTTTGTTTTGATATCTCCCAGCCAGTGAGAGAATGAAATTGCATTCTGTTGGAATTATTACATTTGGATGAGCATCAAAAAGGTAGCGCAGTAAAGTTGTTCCAGACCTGGGACGGCCTATAATAAAGAAAAACGGCAAATTTGAAATTGTGTTAATATCAATTTCGTTTTCAAATTTATTCAATGTTGCTCATTTAAAGATAGTCAAAAGCAATATTCCTATAAACAAAATAAGTATTAAGAGATAATCACAACTTAATACTTATTAAAAAAAATATTTTAAAAAATTATTTACTTGACGCCTTTTCACCCAAACTTGAAGTTGGGACTTTTTTGCCATCAATAATAACATTGTTGACGCCAACTGTCAAAAGCATTTTCCTTAAAAAATTTTTATCAGCTCTCTGGAAAACAACAAAATTTGCATTTCTATTGTTATTTGCATTAAGCATAGGGGCAATAGTAAATGAAATTACGCCATCAAATTTTTTGACTTTTTCGATGAAAGTACTTACTTCACTGTTGGCCAATCCTGAAATTTCAAAATCGGCAGTTTTTTGATCTTTTCCAACTTTTTTGAAAATTTTGTTATTCTCTGCTTTTTTGAAAATAAAAGTGACTTCTTTTGAGGTTTGAGCTATCGAAAGGCTTGAAAACAATATTGCAAAAATTCCAATAAACAATGACACTTTTTTCATGATTTTATTTTTTTGGTTAATAATTAGCTTTTATTGAGTTTTAATTGAATTATTTCGAGTTTGGTAATTATTTACTTGCAAATATATAATTATTTGAACTTAATAACAAACTTTATTCTTTTTTTTAATCCATTAACAATTAAAGGAATAATTATTTTCAAAAGGATGTGAAAAACTAATGCTTTTATTGTAATTATTAATAATTTTGCATTTAATTAATACCTAGCTTTTTTCTGTGAAATTCGTTAACCCATATTTTCTTTTTGCCCTGCTATTAATAGCAATTCCAATAATTGTGCATCTTTTTAATTTCAGGAAATTTAAAAGGGTTTATTTCACCAATGTCAAGTTTTTACTGGAATTGAAACAGGTTACGAAAAAGAAATCCAAATTAAAACACCTTCTAGTATTAATTTCCAGAATTTTAGTAATCATTTTTTTGGTTTTAAGTTTTGCTCAACCTTTTATTCCTATTGATGGATCTAAAGTTAGAAAAGGCCAAAACTACGTTAGCATTTATCTCGACAATTCATTTAGTATGAATGCAGTTTCTGCAAATGGCAGTTTGTTGCAGGATGCTAAAAACAAAGCCCTGGAAATTGTTTCAACGTATAAAAATACAGATAGATTTCAATTACTTACCAACGATTTCGAAGGAAAACACCAACGTTTTTTCTCAAAAGAAGAATTTGTTGAAATGCTCAAAGAAATTGATGTTTCGTCATCTTTTAAAAGTTTGTCTCAAATTATTTCTAGGCAAAAAGATTTGATGAATACGGAAAACGGTGAAAATAAATTTGCATACATCATTTCAGACTTTCAAAAAAATATTGTTGATTTAAATAAAGTAAAATCCGACACGAGCTTGAATAGCTTTTTGGTTCAATTAAAAGCTGTAAAAAATACCAATCTATTTATTGATAGCTGTTGGTTCGAGTCACCTGTAAAACAGTTGAATCAGCTTCTAAAAATGAAAGTAAGGATCGTAAATAATTCCGATAAAGAAGTTGAAAAAAGTCCATTGAAACTCCTCATTAACGGAAAGCAAAAAGCAATTGCAAGTTTTGATGTTGCAGCAAATTCTCAGACCGAAATTACCATTCCTTTTACGGTAAAAGAGCCTGGAATTCAAAACTGTGTTCTAGAAATTATCGATTTTCCTGTGACTTTTGATGATAAGTACTTTCTGTCATTTTCAGTCACCAATAAAACACCAATTTTATTGATTAACGGTGAAACCGAAAATTCTTCCATTAAATCTCTTTTCAAGGGTGATTCTTCTTTTGCTCTGCAAAGTACATTTGATAGAAATATTGATTATGCCGTTCTTACAAAAAGTAAATTGGTGGTGCTTTCAGATGTTAAGAATATTTCATCTGGAATGAGCACCGAAATTCAGAAATTTGTGAGTAATGGTGGTAGCTTGGCAATATTTCCTGCCGCAAATTCGGATTTAGATAGCTATCGGAAGTTTCTTCAAAATTTGAATTCAAATTATTTTACGGGTTTAGATACTGTTAATACAAAAGTTTCTCAAATCAATATCAATCATCCTGTTTATAAAGATGTTTTTGAAAATATCCCAGAAAATATTGATTTACCTTCTGTTTTTTCTCATTTTGAAATTAGCAAAAGCAATCAATCTGGTGAGGAACCATTAATGAAATTGAGAAATGGAAGCAGCTTTATTTGTTCAAATTCTTTTGGAAAAGGAAAAGTTTATATTTCTGCAGTGCCACTTAGCGAAACTTTTAGCAATTTGACAAAACATGCACTTTTTGTTCCAACCATGTTTAATATAGCATTGTTAAGTGAGCCACAACAAAAATTGTTTTATTTCATAAGTAATGAAGAATTGATTGATGTTGGAAGTATTGATATTTCTGGAGAAAAGGTGCTGAAAATTACCAATTCAGCAATTAACTTTGAAATCATTCCTGAGATCATCAAAAACAATATCAATAGTTCAATCAATACGCACAATCAAATTAAGGAGGCTCAAAATTATTTGCTTTCTAATGGAAATCAGCAATTGATGGGATTATCCTTTAATTATTTGAGAGCTGAATCAGATTTAAAATGTTTGTCATCCGATGAAATTATTAAATCTATCGAAACACAAGGTTTGAAAAATTTCAAACTAATAAGTATAGAAAACAAAAGTTTAAGTCAAGAACTTCAAGAATTAAATCAAGGTATCAGATTGTGGAAAATTTTTATCATTTTAGCATTGATATTTCTTGCAATTGAAATATTTTTGTTGAGGTTTTTTAAAAGTTGATTATTAAAAAAAATAATAGCCACGACCTTTAGGTCGTGGATTTAAAATTAATATAATATAAGGGCTACTTGTACTGAGCGAAGTCGAAGTGTAGCCCAAAGAAAAGTAATCAAAATTAGAATAAGTAATTTTATTTGTTGAAAAATATTTTGTTTAGCAATATTAGTTACAACAGAAATAGGAATAGTAAAAAATGACCGAGAACGACGACGAATTAGATAATATTAGCGAATCAGAAAACGAGAAGAGTGAACTTCAACAAACCATAAACCTCTCTGGAATGTATCAGAATTGGTTTCTTGATTATTCTTCTTATGTTATTTTAGAAAGAGCAATTCCTGATTTAAATGATGGATTAAAACCTGTTCAACGACGCCTGCTTCATTCTATGAAAGAATTGGATGACGGACGTTATAATAAAGTTGCCAATATTATTGGTCACACAATGAAATATCACCCTCACGGTGATGCTTCAATTGGTGATGCTTTGGTTCAGCTTGGCCAAAAAGACATTCTAATTGATATGCAAGGAAACTGGGGGAATGTTCACACTGGTGACAGTGCTGCAGCTCCTCGATATATCGAAGCACGTTTATCTAAATTCGCATCTGAAGTTGTTTTTAATCCCAAAACTACCAATTGGAAAGCTTCTTACGATGGTCGTAATAAAGAACCAATTACTCTGCCCGTAAAATTTCCTCTATTATTAGCTCAAGGTGTAGAAGGAATTGCAGTGGGTTTGGCAACAATTATTTTACCTCACAATTTCAACGAACTTATTGATGCCTCGATTGCAATCCTTAATGGAAATGATTACGAAATATTTCCTGATTTTCTAACTGGAGGTTACGGCGATTTCTCAAAATACAATGATGGCCGACGTGGTGGTAAAGTTAGAATTAGAGCAAAAATTAATCAACTCGACAAAAAAACGCTTGTCATTTCTGAAATACCTTTTGGAACAACCACAACAAAATTAATTGAAACCGTTATTGCTGCCAACGATAAAGGCAAAATTAAAATAAAGAAAATAGAAGACAATACCGCTCAAAATGTTGAAATTCTAATTCATCTGGCTCCAGGTATTTCTCCAGATACAACAATTGACGCTCTTTATGCATTTACTCAATGCGAAATTTCAATTTCTCCAAATGCAAGTGTAATCGAAAATAACCATCCTCGATTTGTTGGAGTTAAAGACATGCTTGATTATTCCACAGATAATACCGTTTATTTGTTGAAAAGAGAATTGGAAATCAAGCTTGCAGAGCTGATGGAAAGTTTGATGTTTTCTTCATTGGAAAAAATATTTATCGAAAAAAAAATATATCGTGCCATCGAAACCTGCGAAACTTGGGAAGCTGTTATCGAGGCGATTGACAAAGGTTTGCAGCCATATAAGAAAAAGTTCTACAGAGAAATTACCGTTGATGATATTGTTCGCCTTACTGAAATCAGAATTAAGAGAATCTCCAAATTCGATGGTTTTAAAGCTGATGAAATTATAAAAGGCCTCGAAGAAGAGATTGTAAAAACTCAATATTCACTTGATAATTTGATCGAATATGCTATAGCTTATTTTAATCGGATTAAAGATAAATTTGGCAAAGGCCGAGAACGTAGAACGGAAATTAGGAATTTCGAGAATATTGAAGCGGTTAAAGTGGCTGTTGCCAACCAGAAATTATATGTGAATAGAGAAGAGGGCTTTGCAGGAACCAGTCTTAAAAAAGATGAATTTGTTTGCGATTGTTCTGATATTGATGAAATAATTGCTTTCAGATCAGATGGGACTTTTATAGTCACCAAAGTTTCTGATAAGATTTTTGTTGGTAAAGACGTAATTCATATCAATGTTTTCAATAAGAATGATGAAAGAACCATTTATAATATGATTTACGAAGATGGAATTCGTGGAAATATTATGATGAAGAGATTTGCCGTAATCGGGACAACCCGTGATAAAGAATACGATTTAACAAAAGGCACAAAAGGGTCTAAAGTTTTGTACTTTACTGCAAATCCTAATGGTGAAGCAGAGATTGTAACCGTTCAACTCCGTCCAAAACCAAAATTGAAAAAATTGGCATTTGATATGGATTTCTCTGAATTGGCAATTAAAGGTCGAAATTCAATAGGGAATATTCTTACCCGAAATCCGATTCGTAAAATTATTTTAAAAGGCGAAGGTGTCTCAACTCTTGGAGCTCAGGATATTTGGTTCGATGATTCAGTAAAAAGATTAAATACTGATAAACGTGGAATTTTGCTTGGTGCATTTCATAAAAATGAAAAAATTCTCACCATAACTCAGTCGGGTCATTATCGATTGGTTTCTTACGAATTGACCAATCATTTTGAAGAAGATTTGTTAATTATTGAGAAATTTAAACCCAACAAAATAATTTCTGCCATTTATTATGATGGTGAATTGCAAGCAATTTATTTAAAAAGGTTTACCATTGATGTAACGGATAAAAAAACCTTATTCATTGGCGAACACGCTGAATCAAAATTATTGCAAATCACATTGGATTATTTGCCAAGAATTGAAATCGTTTTCAAAAAATCTGGAAGCAAGATAAGACCGAATGAAGAAATCCTAATGTCGGAATTTATTGGCGTAAAAAGCTTTAAAGCCAAGGGAAAGAAATTGTCAAATTTCCCAATTGAAGAGATTTTAACTTTAGAATCACTTCCTTACGAAGAACCGGAAGTTATTGAAGAAATAACTGAAGAAGTAATTGAGGAAGAAACTGTAGAAAATCAAACTGATGAAAACGAAGAGGTTCTGCCAGTAGAAATTGAAGCAGTTGAAGAGATTGAATCTGTTGAAGAAGTTCAAATTGAAGAGGAGCCAGAAATTGAAGTTCCGAAGAAAGAAAAAAAGAAAAAAAAGGTGATAGAAAGTGAAGAAATAATACCAAAAGAAGAAAAAATTGAAGAAACAAAAGGTAAAGAAATAATAATTAAAGAAACAAAAACTAAAGAAACAAAAAATAAAAGCGACGATGCCGATGAGACTTTACAAATGACACTCTTCTAAATTTGTCAATGTTTGTGAGGGTCACTGAGCTTGTCGAAGTGAAGCAACGATCGAAGCAATCTCAATGAGTGAATATAGAAAATCAGGGCTGGTCACTGAGCTTGTCGAAGTGTAGCCCAAAACATTAAATAAAATGACTGACAATAAAATATTAGAAATTACCCCCGATGTAAAATGGATTGGCGTTTTAGATCCAGATATTAGAACTTTTGACATTGTAATGGAAACTCAATTTGGTTCAACTTACAATTCCTATTTTATCAATGCCACTAAAAAAGTAATTGTTGATACAGTTAAAGAAAAGTTTTGGGAAGTATATTTGGCAAAACTCCTAGCAGTTGTCAAGCCAGAGGAAATAGAGTATATCATTATCAATCACACTGAACCAGACCATTCAGGTAATTTAGAAAATTTACTAAAAATTGCTAAAAATGCGAAAGTAGTTGGAAGTGGAAATGCAATCAGATATTTACTCGACTTAATAGGCCACGAATTTCAACACCTTATTGTAAAAGATGGTGATAAAATAGATTTGGGAAACAAAACGCTTCAGTTTATTGGAGCACCCAATTTACATTGGCCCGATACGATGTATTCTTATTTGGTTGAAGACAAAGTTCTTTTTACATGCGATTCGTTTGGAGCGCATTATTGTAATCCCGAAATGTATTGCGATAAAGTTGGCGATTACGATGAATCATTTAAATATTATTTCGATGTCATCATGAAGCCATATAGCAAATTCATGCTAAAAGGAATCGAAAAAATTCGTCCACTCGAAATAGCTGCATTGTGCACAGGTCATGGACCATTGCATACCACCAATTGGGATCGTTATATTGGTTTAACACAAAAATATGCAACCGAAGCACTTGCAAAACCCGAAAAACACAAAATAGCCTTGTTTTATGTTTCGGCTTACCACAATACCGAAAAGGTGGCCCATAAAATTATCGAAGGAATAAAAACCACAGATATTGAGGTAGAAATGTACGACATCGAAAAAATGCCACCTGCCGAAATCGATGAAATTATTACCAATAGCACAGCAATAATTATCGGTTCACCAACCATTAGCCAAAATACTTTTTACCAAATTTATAATGTTTTTGCGGTAATCAATCCAATTCGCGATCGTGGTAAATTATATGGCAGTTTTGGTTCTTATGGATGGAGTGGCGAAGGTCCAAAAATAGTTGATGTAGTTTTAACCAGCTTAAAACTCAAGAAATTTGCCGAACCATTTACATTTAAATTTACAGCTTACGATGAAGTAAATGATTTTGCTGTGGATTATGGAAAACGATTTGCAGAAGCTTGTGTTAAGTATTGCTTGGCGTAATTTATTGCAATGTAAAAACTGTTATAGGGACACTGAGCGGGGTCGAAGTGCCCCAACACGAATACCAATTTTAAAATTTTACAATGAGCGCAGTTGAAGTTCAACCAATCCCTACCTCACCAGGGTAACATTTATTGTTCTTTTATTTACGCTATTACTTGATGTTTTTGAGTTCATGAATGCTAAAGCATTTTTCTTGATAAGAAAGAACCAAAAAATCAAGGCTGATTGCGAATTTCTTGTTTGCTACAGGTTGTCTCTTTCTGCGTGATAAAAGCCGCGCCATCGCTTTAACCTGCCTGAGCTCGCTTATCACTGGCTAAAAGCCCAGCGCTTTGAGCCATCCTTCGAAAACTACGAAATTTGCAAAAGGCCAATCCTTTTTTGCTACGCAAAAACGAAAAGGTTTTATGCCAACAATTGACCACTAAGCTATTTCAAACGAAATAATAATTACACGAGGCAAACCCCTTCATTTTTTCGGAGAAAAAACGTGTGTTGGCAGAGGCAAAACAGCGAGGTTGGTGCAAGAGTGAACTGAATATAATTTAGAATCATGTCTAAGGCGCTTGTCGTCTGGCTGGAACCAAAAAAGGTTCAAATATCTAATTTGGATTAAAAAAAAACACCCTTTTGGTTTCAGACACAACTTTGACTATGATTCTTAATATATTCAGGAGAGCGGTGCAGCATTGTTTTGCCTAGATTTTTTGTTTCTTTTGTAGCAATGACAAAAGATAAAGAAAAACCTCAGTGGAGGGAAGTTTATTCACAAATAAATTATTGTATTCTCAATTACAATAATGAATATTATTTGGTTTTTTTATTGTCTTTATTTTCCAACCCTTTTTTGTTGAGTAGTGCTTTCTAGAAAAATGTTCAACAATTCCACTTATTGTTCCGATACCTCCAACAGAAACCATCAAAATCGTAGGAAGCATTTCATTTTTATAATCATTGAAATGAGAATAATAATAATTTTCCCTAAAGTTAATTAATGCAGACAAAATCCCCAAGGTCAATACGCTACCTCCACCTATTAAAAGAAATGGTTTTGGTTTTCTACTAATTTCAATTATATTTGAAATTTTAATTAAATTCCTTTCCCCTATAATAAAAGTAGAATCGGTGACTTTTGAAATGATTCCTTTACAAACTTTATCATTTTCCAAAACAATTTTCATTCTTTTATAATTAGAAAATTCCTTTGTCCTAATTTTTAGAATTCCATTTTTCATGATGGTATTCTCTAATTTTAGAAATTTCAAACTATCCAAATGATTTTGAGAAAATCCTTTTTCGGGAATTGTATTTAATGAAAAAAGGAGTAAAATAATTAAATAATTTTTCATAATTCCAGAGCTGGTTTCGAATTAACTTTGATCTTCCATCCTTTTTTTATTGAATAGTTTTTCCTTGCTAAGCTTTGAATTATTCCAGCAGTTGCAGGAAGTAAACCAAGCGAGGCAGTCCCAAAACCATCAGCCAGCAAACTTAAATTGCCATTAAATGCAGAAATCCCAATAAAAGCAATCCCAACAACAACCATCCCAGCTCCGGTTAAAATTAAAACAGGACTGCGATATCGACTAATTTTTTTTATGTCTTTTATTCTAAAACATTCGCTATTTCCAATAAAAAAAGTTGAATCAGAAATGTCATGCAGCACACCTTTAACTTTAGTATTTTCTAATGAAACTGTTACTTTTTGGCTGTTAGAAAACTCATGACTTAATATTTGCTGTTTACTGTGTTTCTCAATAGTTTTTTCAACCAACAAAAACTTTATACTATCAGTTGGTTGTTGACAATAACCTTTTTCAAAAATAAAGATGAATGGAAGGATGAAAAGGATGATCAGTTTCTTCATTACGATAACTAGTATTCTTTTATTAGCTGCCCAAAACTAGTAAATTAATAATGAACTGTCAAATAATATGGATTTATTCTTTGTTTAATTTTGCGTCTGTCTTACAAAGCCAATCCCAAATTCAAGCCCAGTAAAAATTTAAAATGATTGTCAATAAAGAAAAACTGATCTCTTGTAAACATTTGGTAGTTTTTATTGGCAATATTTTCAGTAAATGTATTGTATTTATATCCGAGGCCTAAATAACCATCAATAGCAATTTTTCCAGCGATTACTTGGCCGCCAATCATTGCATCAACATTAAAGTATCTTAAATTAATATAATCAGTAGTAGTGCTGGTTTGTTTATATGCTAGTGTTGCCGAAGTGTATGAGCAAAAAGGGCCTACATAAATCCCAACAGGTGCCAGGTACTTTTTTATTAAGAATAATTTATACGCCGCCTGAAAACGAAAACCCGAAACACTCAAAGAACTTGTATTTACACCTCGCGATGTATCACCAATCAGCATCATTAAACTTTTTCCAATATAGGCACCACCAATTTGCATTGATTGGTGCTGGTTGGTGGCAAATTCGTAAACCAACTTATACTCACCAGTAAGGATAATTTGCCCTTGTATCATGCTCAAAGGATTGGTTTTTATAACTCTGCTATGTTTCTGCGGACAAACAAGCTGTGATTTTGGAACGGTATCTTGTTTCAAAGAATACTGGGCAAAACAAGGAATTGCGAACATTAAAATGATCGAAAGTAAAACTAAGGAAATTCCTATTCGTAAATTTTTGCCCATTAAATTAATATTCTTGAGAGTGTAAAGATATTAATTTTTCACAAAATCTTTTCCAAATTATTTCAACATACTATTTCCATTCATTTCTAGAATAGGGCGAAACATCCATTTCAGCAAAATCCTTCTTTAAATATTTGAAATATCCTGCTATGGCCACCATTGCTGCATTATCAGTGCAATACTCAAATTTCGGAATAAACACTTTCCAACCAGAATTTTCTTGTTCACCAAGCAAAGTATTTCTCAATCCAGAATTAGCCGAAACACCTCCAGAAATAGCAATCTGATTAATACCAGTTTCTTTGGCCGCTTTTTTTAATTTGATTAAAAGCGTATCAATAATTGTTTTTTGCAACGAAGCACATAAATCATTCAAATTCTCTTCAATAAAATTCTCATTTAACTTTATTTGGTCTCTCACAAAATATAAAAATGAAGTTTTCAGTCCACTAAAACTAAAATCCAAATTGGGCAGGTTCGCTATTGCAAATTTGAATTTATTGGGGTTTCCTTCCTTGGCATATTTGTCAATTAATGGTCCGCCAGGGTAGGGAAGTCCTAATATTTTTGCAGCTTTGTCAAAAGCCTCACCAGCAGCATCATCAATGGTTTGTCCAATCAATTCAATATCGAAATAGTCTTTTACTTTTAAAATTTGGGTATGGCCTCCAGAAACTGTTAAGCAAAGGAATGGAAAGTTCGGAACTTTTTCGGTACTGTTATTACCTTCAATAAAATGGGCTAAAATATGGGCTTGCAGATGATTTATTTCGATAATCGGAATATTTAATCCCAAAGCAAAAGCTTTCGAAAAAGAGCAGCCAACCAATAAGGAACCGAGCAATCCCGGACCTCTGGTAAAAGCGATAGCATCTATTTGATTTTTCGTTATATTTGCATTTTTTAAAGCAGATTCAATTACTGGAATAATATTTTGTTGATGAGCTCTAGAAGCAAGTTCAGGCACGACGCCACCAAAATTCTTATGAACATCTTGGTTGGCAATTATATTGGCAAGAATTTTGCGGTCTTGGATGATCGCGGCCGAAGTGTCATCACAAGAAGATTCAATTCCTAATATTGTTATTGATTTCATTGGTTTAAAATAATTTTCAAAGGTATCAAAAAAAAGTTAAAAATACTTGTTTACACATTACTGGTAATTATTCTATTACCAGTATTAACTTTAATATTGCTCAAAAGTAATACTTTTCAAACATTTTTAGCCAAACGTTTTGCCGCTTATTATTCTAATGAATTAAAAACCGAAATAACAATCGATAGGGTTGAAATTGATTTGTTTTCGGAACTTGATTTTTACGGATTAAAAATAAAGGACCAGCATAAAAATCTTTTATTAGAAGCTCCCAAAGCTACCGTTAGTATTGATGATATTTCATTGAAATACAATCGTATCAATATCGAGAAAATAAAATTAGATGACACTTATTTGGCTTTCCGTAAATATAAAAAGGAGAATACTTTAAATTTTCAGTTTTTGTTAGATTATTTTGCTTCCAATGATACCACGCCAATTACACAGAGTTGGAGCTATTCCTGTTATGGTTTCGAACTGAAAAATGCGAAGTTTAAATATCGTAACGAAAACTTTGATACCATTACCAATGGAATTGATTTCAATAATTTATATGTTAAATCCTTCAATACTTATATCAATAGTTTTGGTGTGTTTAATGATACAATAAAAGCCAATATCGTAAACTTATCAATTAACGAAAAATCGGGTTTTAACTTGAAGGATTTTTCAACAAAAATAAGTGTTTCGCCTGTGGAAGCCAAGTTTCAAGATATGCATATCAAAACAAAAGGTTCGGATGTTACTTTAAATGCGGCACTGAAGTATACTTCTTATGATGATTTTAGTGATTTTAATAACAAAGTCAGGATATCTACAACATTTTTGAAATCGAAAATTGATTTAAGCGAAGTAGCCTTTTTTTCTGATCAATTGAATGGGATGGTTGGGGCGATGAATATTGAAGGAGAATTGAAAGGAAAAGTTTCAAACTTAAAAGGAAAAAACGTAAAACTATCTTATGGTTCAAATACAAAATTTCTAGGAAATTTTAGTTTGACAGGTTTGCCCGATTTAAAAGAAACTTATATTAATCTGACTGTTAAAGATTTTACAACTTCAAAAAAAGATATTGAATATTTCAAATTGCCTTCTGAAAATGGTGGGATTCCAATTGTTGTTCGAGAAGAATTAGCAAAGCTTGGAAATATCAGAGTAAAGGCTGTTTTTACAGGGTTTTATAATGATTTTGTTGCTGATGGTGATTTTTACACAGATTTAGGTAAAGTCTCAACTGATATTTTACTAAAAGACAATAAAAATACTGGTAAAATTGAATACAATGGAAAATTGGCTGCCGAAGAATTTAATCTCGGAGCATTTCTTTCAAATGAAGACATTGGAAAACTTTCAATAAATACAAATATCACAGGAAATGGTCTTGAAATTAAAAAAGTAAAAGCAAAATTAAAAGGTACGGTTAATAGTATTGAGTTTAAAAAGTATAATTACAAAAACATCAATATTGAGGGAGATTTATCAAATCGGCATTTTCATGGAAAAGCTGAGGTAAATGACCAAAATGTTGATTTGAGTTTTGTTGGAGACGTAAACTTTGCAAAAAAAATACCGGAGTTTAATTTTTCATCGGAAATTCGTCATGCCAGATTGTCGGAATTGAATATTTTAAAATCAGATTCTTTATTGGATTTGTCGACCAAATTAACAGTCAATTTTTCAGGGGATAAAATCGACAACGTTCAGGGAAATTTGACTTTAGAAAATTCTGAGATTATTTTGGGAAAAGAGTTCTATCAAATGAAGGATTTTCAAATGATATACTCCGTTAAGAAAGATATTCATAAGTCTTTGGAATTAACTTCCGATTTGGTTAATATTAGTGTTGAAGGTAATTTTTTATACAATGATTTGTACAATTCAATTATTAAATCGGCAAACCAATATTTTCCATCAGTAAAATTGAATCCAAAAGTTGATTACGATAATATCTCAAATCAGAAAGTTTCATTTTTTATTAATATTAATGATACCAGGCTTTTGAGTAAATTGTTTTTTCCAAAACTCAATATTGAAAGCAATACATTTTTCGAGGGTTCTTATAACTCAATAAATTCTAATTTAACCGTTGTTGGAAAGTCTTCAGAAATTAGTTACGATGGGAAAAAAATGAATCAGATGTTTTTCAATATGAATTCTCTGAACAAGAAAATATTCGTGAATCTTGGGGCAGATAGTTTGGTAATTGCTAAAAATTTGAGCTTTGATAATTTGTCAATGAAAACATCAACTTCAAACGACTCTTCAAAATTTAATATTGAATGGATGGGCGATAAAAATGAAACTACAAAATTTGGCAAATTAAATGGTTTGATTACATTTTTTGATATGAGAAATTTAAATTTAAAGTTTTCACAGTCTTTATTTGCCGTAAATGATTCAGTTTGGAGGATAAGCGATCGCAACTTGATTAGTGTTGATACCACTGCAATAAAATTTTCGAATTTTATAATTGCAAACAATACGGAAAGTGTTAAGATTGAAGGAAAAATATCAAACGATCCAAATGATAAGCTAGAACTAAATTTTGGGCATTTCAATTTGTCTGATTTTGATCCAATTTTCAAAAAGTCGAGTGTAGAATTTGATGGCATTTTAAATGGAAATTTAACACTAAATGACATTTATAAATCACCAAATTTTGTTTCCGCATTATCCATTAGTAATTTTTCTTTTAATAAAGATAAATTAGGAGATTTGGAGTTAACCAGTAATTGGGATTATTCAAAAAATGCAATTTATGCAACAGCAGCAATTGTTTACAGTGGTTCCGTTGGTAAAAATCAGCCTGTAACCATTTCCGGAAATTTTTATCCCGACAGGAAGACGGATAATTTTGATTTTAATGCCGATGTCGTTAATTTCCGTTTAAAGTTTTTAAACCGTTATTTTGAAGGATTTTGCTCCGATTTTTATGGTTTGGCAACAGGAAAATTAAAACTTGGTGGCAGTTTGGATAGTCCAGAACTCAGCGGAAATGTGAAAATTTCAAAAACTGGAATGAAAATAGATTATTTAAACACAGTTTATTCTTTAACTGGAAATGTGAAAATTGAAAAGAATTTTTTCGAATTTCAAAATGTTAAGATTAATGATGCTTTGAATGATAGTGCAACTTTATTTGGCCGAATTACTCACGATCGTTTTTATGATTTTCATTATGATTTAGGCGTAAAGCCACATAAAATGATGTTATTAAATACAAATTCTGCCCAGAATGGTGTTTATTATGGAAAAGCTTTTTTAACTGGTTTGGTTCATGTTTTTGGTGATGATTACAATGTGAAAATTGACATATCGGGAAAAACAGAAAAAGGTACTCAGTTTTTTCTTCCTTTGGGATCTGCGCAAGAAGTTTCGAGCAACAGTTTTATTTCTTTTGTGGAGAAAGATACTGCAAAAGTAATTCAAACTTATAATGTCGATTTATCTGGTGTTCAGCTAAATTTTGATCTGGATGTTACACCTGATGCTGAAGTTCAAATAATTTTTGATTCCAAAATGGGCGATATTATTAAAGCAAAAGGAAATGGAAATCTTAAATTTGAAATAACCACTTCAGGTGATTTTAATATTTTTGGAGATTATGTTATCGAAGATGGAGATTATTTATTTACACTTCAAAATATTATAAATAAACGGTTTAAAATTCAAAAAGGTGGCCTTGTTAAGTGGAATGGCGATGTTTATGATGCTGATGTTAATTTGCAAGCAATTTACAAAGTTCGGACCTCTCTGTATGATTTGCATAACAATCCATTAATTGTTGATGCTGATACCAGCAAAAAGAGAATTCCAGTGGATTGTAAAATTTTGATGACGGATAAACTTTTTAATCCTACGATTGCTTTTGATATTGATTTCCCTTCATTAACCGAATCCAATAGAGAACAATATAGAGATGTAGTGAAACAGGATATTAATAAGCAGCTATTTTCCTTATTGGTATTAAATCGATTTATTGATGCAAGTCAAAATAAAAATTCATCAGAAACTCCAACCAATAATTTAGTAGGTGCTAACTCAAGTGAACTGCTTTCAAATCAATTGAGTAATTGGCTTTCTCAAATAAGCAAGGAATTTGATATTGGTGTTAATTATCGTCCTGGTGATCAATTGAGCAATGATATGCTGGTTGTGGCTTTGTCTACACAGTTATTTAATGACAGGGTAAGTGTGGATGGGAATTTTGGAACTGCAGGAAATAAGCAAAGTACCAGTAATATAGTAGGTGATGTTAATGTTGAGGTAAAACTTACTGATGAAGGAAAGTTTAAGGTAAAAGCATTTAATCGATCCAATACTAGTGATGTTTTGTACAACAACGCTCCTTATACTCAAGGTTTGGGAATGTTTTACAGAAAAGAATTTGATAATTTCTCCGAATTTTTTAAAAAAACAAATAAGAAAAAGAAGAAATAAACATCATTGAAATTATTTGTTAATTTTCAATGTATGTCCCATTTTATTCTGTTTGGTTGTTAAATAGGTTTTATTATGAGTATTGGG
>JACAAW010000230.1 GCA_013377115.1 Bacteroidota bacterium
TGCACTGGCTTGTCGCAGTGCCGCCGCTTTGCGCTTCGACAGGCTCAGCGACCCTGCGTTTTTTAATGCCCCTCGAAGTGCCCGTATCGAAGCACCACACACCCTAATAATTAAAAATACAAATACTCGTAATAAATAGAATAATGCAAATTTGGACCACTGCCCTGGCGGTTTAGATAAACATTTGAAGAAATAACATTATCAAATTCGTTATACTTCCTATTAATGCTCGAAATTAGATCTTCATGCTGATTGTATTCTGTTTGTTCAATAGCATTTCCTCTTTCATCATATTGAAAACTGATCACATTATTATTAAATTCATCTTCTTCAACTGTTTTCAATAGTTGATTTTTTTCATTGTATTCGAAAAGTGATTTATGCTTTAACTGACCATGACTATTATAGGTAAGGATTTTCGTTCTATTGCCATTGGCATCATATTCCATCAGGTATTTTATCCTTTTGTCATCGTAAATATCCCATTTTTCCTCTTCAATTGCATTTCCAAGTTCGTTGTATTGATATTTGTATTCCTCAATCAAATTGTTGTCGCCATCATACTTTGCATGAAAACTAACTTTATTATTTGAGTATTCATAAACTTCTTTCGCCTCGAGATTGTCGTCCGAGTCTACAGTGGTTTTAAGAATTAAATTTCCTTTATCGTCATAGTTGTAAGTTGTAACATCAAAAGTATCATCAAGATAATGAATTGTCTTTTTTACCAATTTATCTTGATCATTATAATCAAATTTTTTCACATCCGTAATTTCATCTTCAGTGAAAAAAAGATTTTCTTCAATTACTAAATTTTCAGCATTGAATTGAAAAGTAAACATTTGCTCAAATTCACCATCTTCGGTATAGGTAACTTCTTTTATTTCATTGCCGTTTTCATCATATTCGCTGTAATTGATGATTGTGGATTCTTCAAGAATAAAATCAATTTCTGGTTCGTCAGGGTTAATATTAAATTTCCTGGTAGTTGATGATTTTAGTTTATTGCTCATAATAAGTGTTTTACTTTTTTGCAAACTTAATAGAATTAAATAATAGTACAAAATTAAAAAAGTCCGCTGAGATTTCAACGGACTTTTAATATAAATAGCTATTCTAGTTTTTTATTAATTTAGAAACATCATTGAAGTTTTCTGAAGTCAGTTTTACAAAATATACGCCAGGTTTGATATCAGAGGTATTTAATTTATATTCGTTGTTTTCAATTTTTTGTGACAAAATTACTTTTCCCATAATATCTATAATTTCAATTACTGCATTTTCAGAAACAAAGTTTTTAATATTGATATTTATTTCACTAGAAAAAGGATTTGGGAAATAAGAAACTGTAGTATTGTTTTCTGAACATTTTACTGAACGAATTTCTGAATAACTAAATTTTCCATCAAAATCTGTTTGTTTTAATCTATAGTAATTAATGCTGCTAACTGAATTTTTATTAACATAAGAATAGTTAATTACCGTATTTGAGTTTCCAGCACCTTTAACTGTATTAACGACTTCAAATGTTTTTCCATCTTTTGAACGTTCAACAGTGAAGAAATCATTATTGGTTTCACTTGCTGTTGACCAATGTAAATTAATATTATTTCCTTGGCAATGAGCTGAGAAACTAATAAGTGAAATAGGAAGTGGATTTGCACTGCTACCAAATGTTACAATATTAAAAGATGCAAATGGAAGATTTGAAGTGATTGATCCTGATGTAGTTGTGCCAGTTTGTCCCGTTGCACCTTTTGATTCCCAGCATGTGCCATTCCAATTTGCTACTAATAAGTCGCTTACAGAAGTGATATTGCTTCTTGAACCGTTTTTCCAGAAAAGAGTAATGGCAGGAGTGGAGTTTGTCGATGTGATATCCCAGTGCTCAACTCCGCTAACATAATTTAGCACATTAACATCACACATAAACAAAGAATTAGAATTGTTAATAGGAGCTGAAAAATTGTATTTTGCTGTAATGTCTGAATTAGCTGTAGATGCCTCAATAGATATAGGTGCCCAAACAATATTTCCTCCAGATATTTCACCAATTGGAAAAGTAAATGCTGATGTTCCAGATTTTGAAACGATTCCGTTGATAAAAGAATTTGAATTTCCTTCATTAGAACTTGCATTTGAGCCGAAGTTGATTAAACCGGTGCCAGTATAAGAAACAATACCGTCATTAAATATTCCAGTTCTGTTGATAATCAAGTTGTTTGCTAAAGTTAATCCAGCATTATTATTTAGAGTTAAATCTGCATAATCTGTTCTTGGTGTAAGAACTTGATTTAAAGTCCCATTATATTCAATATTAGAAGCGTTACCAAGAATAATATTTGGATTTCCAGTTGAAGAACATGTTGAACTTGCTGTACCTGAAAAACCGTTAATATTTGCTGTTTTTAATGTTCCATTTACTGTCCAAACAGGAACCGTTGCATCTCCATTTTTTATGAGGTTGCTACCAGCAATTAGAGTTGAGCCTGCATCAATAGTTAAAGAGGTTGATCCTGCTGACAATCCCCAAAGCATTAAATCAGAATTAAGTGTTAAGGTGGTATTGTTCGATACCAAAATTTGTTCTTTTTTCCAATTGTTTACTGCGGATGTGTATATGTTAGAATACGTGGTGTTTCCGCCACCAGTAAATGTCATTTGTGCAAAGCCAGATCCGGAAGTATAAACAGTGCCGCCAGTTTGAATATAGCTATTAGTAATATCAATATTAGTTGCAATACCAGTTAATGTTGAAGAAGAATTATCTATTGAACCAGCACTGATATTTAAATTATTAATAGTAAAAGTTCTAGAAATCAAATTATTGTTGTTCATTATTGCTTTATTTCCGTTATTTATAGTAAAAGTGTTAACAACATCACAGGAACCTGCAAAAGTTTTATTTCCTGAACCACCTGAACAAATTAGGTTGCCATAAGTTGCTATGATTATTGTTTGAGTCCCCCCGCGAGAGTAATTTACAGTACTTGTTGGTACTAAAGTTAATATTGGTGCTGTTGAAACAAACCCACCAAAATTTAAAGTTCCTGCATCCGTAATATTTATAAAACATCCTGTTGTCCCTGAATTAAACCCTACTGTTATGTTCAAAGTACCAGTTGTAATATTAATATTATTATTTCGAGGAGAAGTGGTTGCTGACAAGGTTAAAGTTCCAGTGTTTAATGTGTTATTATTGATGTTCAGTGTATTTGTAGAACCTGTTGAAGGTCTGTTCATGGTAAGAGTGGCACATTGAGCAGTTGGAATATCAATAGTTACTGTTACTCCTGTATTTATAAAAACATCATCACTGCTAACAGGAACATTTGCTCCTCCCCAAGTTACTTTTGAACTCCAGTTTCCACTTACTGATGCAGTGCGGGTTCCAGCTATTAAATTGAAAGGTGAAAAAGTAAATATTAATAAAAAGGTAAAGAATGAAATAAATAATTTGTTATTAATTGTGGTAATGTAAGATATTTTCATGTTTTTTGAAATTTATTTTTAATTATTGATCACATTTCAAAATAACAAAAACGCACTTTTTTTTCAAATAAGTGAATACCCTTATTTATAATACGTATAAATAACAATTTTTTCTTTTTGGAAATATTGGTGTTTGATATTATTTATCCAATCTCCCGTAAATATTCTTTATCCGTCATTGCGATGAGCCCTTCGGCGAAGAAGCAATCTTTCTAAGCATCCTATTTAAACTTATTTCCA
>JACAAW010000231.1 GCA_013377115.1 Bacteroidota bacterium
TCAACATTGAAGGGAGGATTTGCTAATACGTAATCGAATTTTTGATAGCAATCAAAGGGATCTTCATAATAGGTGTTTGCTTTTACAATCTGACCTCTAAGACCATTTACAACAATGTTCATCCTTGCAATTTTTACAGTTTCCATGTCTTTTGTATTCCCGTATACAGTAAGGTCTTTTGTATCTGTATCGTTCAATTCAGCACGTTTTTTATCAACAAAGCTAGAACTTTGAACAAACATACCACCACTACCACAAGCTGGATCGTAAATAGTACCACTGTATGGTTCTATTATTTCGACCATTAGTTTTACAACGCTAGTCGGTGTGTAAAAATCACCACCACCTTGACCTTCTGACATAGCAAAAGCTCCAAGAAAAAACTCGTAAACTTTGCCAAAGACATCACCAGTTGCATCCTCTGGAATGTCTTTGAATGTTTTTAAAAGAGTTTTAGCAAGACTGTAATCTTTTTGTTCTGGATTGTCTTTATTTTGTAAAATAAGTTCGAAGTACTCATCCTTAGGCAAACAACCTTCTAATTCAGGCTTGTATTCCTCAATTAATTCCATAGCCTCTTTAATTCTCTTTGGAATATTTTCTGCTTCAGGAAGATTGAGTAAATAATCGTATTCAGCTTTTTCAGGAAGATAAAAACCACATTTGAGTAATGCAATATCTTCTATTTTTTTTACATTACGGGTGTTTTTTGATTGTTCAAACTCGGCAATGATTTCAGATTTTACTCTATTATAACGAATAGAAGCAAATCGTAGGAATATCAATCCTAAAACTGGTATTGAATATTGACTGGGTTTTAAACCACTTTCTGCTCTTAACTTGTCAGCTGCAGACCAGAGATTATCTTCGAGCTCTTTTAATTGTTCTTGTGTCATAATTACCAGTATCTGATATTTAAATAGTTAATAAAATTTCTATATTTTGCTTCGAAAAGAAGCGGTTTTAAAAGTTTTTGAGGTGTTATGATATTATATTTTTCAGGATTTTTTAGTTGGGATTTCCACGCATCTTCGATACCAGTTTTAATTAAATCAGGAGATGGAACCTGATAACGAAGTTTTAAATTGTTTTCAGGAATAACATCAAAATGTAACCAGTCATCGGCATTTAGTTCAGCTTTTTTGTTTTCAACCATTTGCCATGCTAATAATGTTTGACGCATTATTTGATAAAATGGTTCATAATAATAATTGTCACTATTTATGGAGCAATTTATTGGAGATTTTGAGCTATGAATTAAATGATTATATCTGGCTTTTCGAGTAATTCCAGAGGCCCCAACAGCTAAACAATTGATTGGGTAATTTTCTATGTATTTCCATTCAAAAAGTATTTGAATTTTTTTTGCATTAGATAAAATACCTGTCATCATTGCGTCTATAGACGTACAGTGTGAACCTCTTGTTTGTTTTTTGCTTGGAGAAACTTCATTCAAATAACTACCATTGCTTACCACTTCAAACCCTACAAAACCACCTTCAAAATCAGGACATACGTCAATAAAGTTTTTGTCTAAACCCTTTAGTATTTTCAATGCAGCCTCTTTATCATTTCTTAAAAAGAAAAGATGATTTACACATGATACTTGAGAAGACAGCATATGACCAGTAGGCGAAGTGCTACCTGGCCACCAAACAATTTTGTTGGTTTTGAAATAATCAATTGCATCTTTACGGATTTTATCATAAAGGTTATTCTCAGGATCCATAAATACAAAAGGTCTGGGAATTTTGTTATAACTACCCCCAGCAGGATCTTTAGAAATAAGTGGCCTTGTTCTAATAGCTTTATCTTTTTCGGAATCTTTATAATTCATGTGGGTGGGTGTTGTTTTCTGATTATTTATTTAATGTAAATGTAATTAGGAACGATTAATACTTTTTTTCATAATAAACTTCAAAAGTTTTCAAATTTACAAATGCAATTCTTTCATTATTGCTTAAGTGATCGAATATGATAATGAGTTTAACATCTTTTATATTTTCTTCAATTTTCAACGCTGATTTTTCATCAACTGGAATACTCAAAAAAGTTAAAGCTACCTTATTCAAATATGAACTAAATTTAGCTTTCATATTAATTTTTTTAAGAAGAAAATTTTCTGCCACTAATTGTTCCAATACACTACCACCATTAAAGTGGGTAATATTAAAACAATTTATTGGGTAATCATAAAATTGTTCTTTTTCTAAAGTGTAGTTTGGAACATCAATATATAGTGAAAAAATATTGTTTTGTTTTATTTTCTGAAGGCTATCTTTTAAAATTTTGAACTCATTTGATTGTTCAAAGTATTTCTTTTTTAATGGAGTATCGTATTTAATACTTAAAAACTGATAGTTAGAGTAGGCTCCTGTTGTGTAGAAATAATTATAAACATCATTTGATTTTAAAGCATTGTATTGTGAAGAACATATAGAGTTTGTTTTTGAGAATTTTATATTATTAAATTGAGTAAAGTAGTTGAGATCTTTTGGATATTCTGGTGTAAGATAAGAGGAACCAATAATTATAGTTGAATATAGAGCCTTGTTTACATCAAATTGTATGTCTTCAAACCAAATTTCACCATTTTCAATCATAAATTAAGGTGTTAATTTAAGCTTTGAGTTTTTTTTAGGAATAATTTCCCAGAATAATTAAAAATTGGGGGTGAGGTTCACCCCCCAATTATTCCAGTCAGACAGGCTATTCCTGACGAGTTGATCTCCACCAGAGCTCGTTTCCGCTTCACCTGACCATGCAAATATAAATTAAATTCGTTCATAAAACAATCGTAATTTTTTCATTATGTAGGTTTTACGTCTTTCTTTTAAAGTTCTGTTCTTTATTTTTCTTCTTTGTTTGAGAACGTTTTCCCCTCTGCCAAAATAAACATCAGCAGGAGTTAGATTATTGATCGATTCATGGTAACGTTTGTTGTTGTAGTAATCAACAAATTGGCCAATTGCAAGAATGAGATCCTGAGTAGAATAATAGTTATCAAGTTTAACAATGTTTTTCATTGTTCTGTGATATCTTTCAATCTTTCCCTGAGTCTGCGGATGACAAGGTTTTCCGTTAATTGATTTAATACCTCTATCTTTTAAAAAACCTTTTAGTTCATGAGAGATATAGCATTTTCCATTGTCAGAGAGTAAAATCGGTGCACTTTCTTTATTAAGACCTGCAAATTCAAGTGCTTTGTCAATGGATGGCATTACATCTCTGGCGGTCATATTATCTCGGAGTTCCCAGGAGATAATGTATCTGGAGTAATCATCCAAAACCGTTGATAAATAATACCAACCTCTTCCAATTATTTTGAAGTAGGTAAAATCAGTTTGCCACATTTCGTTTATTCGTTTTGTTTTATGCTCATACTCGTTTGCAGCACTTAGTATGATGTGTGCCGGAGCTGTTATCAATCCTTCTTTCTTTAAAATGCGATAAACACTGCTTTCTGAGATGAACCATTGGTGCTGGTCAACAATATGGTAAGCAAGTTCTCTAGAAGAAAGCTGCACATGTTCAAGCGCTTCATTTACAACTTCTCTTTGCTGTTTAAGTGGGATCTTGTTCCAAACGTCTTGACGGCGCATGTTTTTTGAAGCCAGACCATCAAAACCATCCTCTTGATAACGCTTATACCAATTGTAAAACGTGCGTTTGT
>JACAAW010000232.1 GCA_013377115.1 Bacteroidota bacterium
CAACCTCCATTGGTAATAGTAACTGTGTAAATTCCAGTAGCTCCAATTGTTGCACCAGCAATTGTTGGATTTTGTGAAGTGCTCGTAAATGAATTTGGTCCAGCCCAGGCATAAGAAGTTGCCCCATTTGGTGTTGAAGAAAGATTGAGTGTTTGTCCTGCACAAATTGTTGCAGGCGTTGCAGAAGCTGTGACAACTGGCAATGGATTTACTGTAACCAAAACAGAACCTGTTGAAGTTTGAACAGGAGATCCTTGATCAGTTACAGTGACATAATATGTGGTTGTAACTGTTGGACTAACGTTAAATTGGTCTGTTAAAGAGGCCGTTCCTGTATTAGTTCTTATTGTTGAAGTTCCATCACTCCATGTATAAGTATAATTTGGGGTGCCACTTGTTACAGTTGCAGTTAATTGCGTACTACTGCCAGCGCATATCGTAGAAGGAGATGCTATTACTCCAATTGATGGGGCGGGGCTACTAAAACTTCCAGTTTCGAGATAAACAACTGCATCATAAGCTCCATCCTGGGCATCAGTAATTAGTAATCTAATATGATAGGTTAAACCTGGTGTTAATCCAGATTGTGAAGCTGTTAAAATATGAGTATTTCCATTTAGCTGTGTTCCATCAATATGACCAAGAAATTCAGGGCTTGGAGTATTTTGCACCCATGCAGGGTTACAAGAAGTACAATTAGAAGCACTTGGTGCTCCACCGCTTGAGCCAACCACTCCACTGTTTACAGAGTTTATTCCTACCTCAGAACCATTGCTCAGTCTAGCAATATTTCTAGCATTAAATGTATAACCTTGTCCCCCTGCAATTCCAGGTCCGCTAATCAGGAAAGCGAATTTGTCATTATAAGATGAACATTGATAATTGATAAAACCACCTTGGTCGGAGTATTCTTCGGATCCAAAAATGTATCTGAAAGATACAGAATTGCCAAGTGGAACAAAATCAAATTCAAGAATAGCAGCATTATAGTAATTTACTGATAATAAATTATCTGCATCAGCATCTTGGCCAGCAACAGGATTGCTTTGTCTTATTTCTCCAGCTGTACCGGAAATGTAATTATATGACATTTGTCCAACAGAACCGGGATTGGTTCCTAAAGTCAAAGGAATATCTGATGTGTTTCCTGTGGATAAAACAACACCACTTGTAAATCCCATTTGCGCTAATGTTGTTGTTGCGGTTGAAAATGATCCTACCTGATAACGAGTACTTACATTTCTAACTCCTCTAAATACAATATTTGATGCTGAAACTCCGGACCCTAAAAGTTGGGTAACAAGTTGAGCATTGGTTTTGGAATTGTCAATAGTTATCTGTCCAAAAGAATTTTGAGATAATGCAATTATAAATGCGATTATCGATAATTTTAATGCATTTTTGAATTTCATAATGAAGGGTATTTTTATTGAGGGTTTTCAAAATATGATCTGTTTGATTTTCTTATTCAAATATAACCATTTTTATTGCTTATTTACAAGGATTTTCTTGAAAAAAGTTTGGTTAGAATTTTTTACTCCAAGGATATAGATTGAATTTGAGATTGAGTTCGGAATTGGTAAAGTTGTTTTTAATGTCAATTCCATTGATTGGGTTAAAACGATTCTTCCTGCCAAATCTGTTAAGAAGATTTCTGAAAGACTCTCGTCATCTTTTTTTGAAGTTATGGTTATTCCGTTATTTTCGGAATTAAAATAGGCATCAATAATTGTGTTGTTATTTTGACTGCAGTTATTTTGAACAAAAATGATATTGCTTTCAGCACTTTCACCATTAAAATCAAATTGAGTTAATCTATAGTAATTTTTGTTTCCAGAAAATTCATAATCTTCAAATTGATAATTTATAATTGAATTGCTATTTCCATTACCATTTACTTTTCCAATTACATTAAAATTAACCCCATCATATGATTTTTCAACATTAAAATAATCATTATTTTGTTCTGATGCTGTTTGCCATTTAAGTTTTGCTCCATTTTCAGTGCAGTTTCCATTAAAATAAGTGAGCTCAACAGGAAGAACAATGGTTCCACAACCGCCTGTAAAACTTGGTGTTGTTGGAGATGTGAAAGAAGCAGGAGCAAGTATGTTAACTTTTGTTACTGGTGGCGAATTAGAACCAGCAACAGTTGGGTTTCCGCAATTTGTAAGTTGGATTAGATCAGCATCTTTGTTGAAAATTGCATCAGCAGATCCCGAAAAAGTAGTGTTGCTTGCAAATACATTAACTGTTTTAGCACTGTTTTTATCAGCATAAATATCATCCCCTTCAGCTCCATTATTTCCTGAAAAATAGCAGTTGTTTAGAGTTAATTGGATATTGGTATTTAATGAAAACAAACCAATTGCAGCCCCTCTTAATGTTCCTCCTGAAGTTCCATTAATGTTATTTGTGAATGCTGTACGAGTAAAAGTTGCAGTACCTCCCGTCATTCTCAAACCTGCACCATATATTGGTGTAGATGTTTGTCCAGCCATATTTCCATCAATAATACAATCAGTTACATTTAAAACACCACCTCGTTGTGAAATTGCTCCACCATCTGAAGCTTCATTACTGAAGAATTTAGTATTGGTAATATTTACTGTAGTATGAGTCATAGGATTTTCAGTGCCTCCTGAGTAATTATTCATTAGTAAACCACCTCCGTCATAAGCTCCTGTTTTATAATTGTAAGAAAGAATATAATCTTGAATATTTAAGGTGATATAATCTCCAAAAACTTCCACCCCTCCAGTATAGGCTGTTTTCCATACATTGCAAAATCCTCCACCACCTTTAATGGTAGCTGATGAATTTGCCAAAAGAACAATTGAAGGATTGCCACCTGAGGCACCGTTATTTGATAAAATTACATTTTCGACTAATATTCCAGTAGCGCCATTTCCAATTGTCAATGCTTGTCCACTGTGACCTGGAGTTTGGGTTCCATTGTTTTCATAACCTTGTAATGTCAAATTTTTAAATGTTACATTATTTCCAGTAACGTACATAAAAAAATTGGTTGCCAAACCTGCCCCTAAATTGTCAATAATGGTTAAATTATTTCCAGCCCCTAGAAAAGTTATTCCTAATTTATTGAAGGTTAGATTGGCTTCATTATTATAGGTGCCAGTTTCAATTTTTATGGTATCACCAGGAGTTAAAATTGCACCGTATTCAGTTAGCAAACTTGTGAGGGTCAGTTTTGGAGACGCTGGATTTAATCCCCTTCCGGCAGAATTATTCCCAATTCCAGTGCACCATACATCACCAGTTGTTGATCCATCATTTACATAGTACTTCGTTTGTCCGAAAGAGTCGAAACACAAAAAGATGGTTGAAAGTAAAAGAAGTGTTGCTAATTTTATTTTGAAATTATACATAGGGGTTTGGATTTTAAGTATTAAACTTATTTCCAAATTTAACTACGTATAAAGCGAAATGAAAATTTTTGTGATGTAATGGTTCGAAATGGGACGAATGTGATAGGATTTTAGTCTGATGGGGTAAAATGCTGTAAATTGGGGTGAATA
>JACAAW010000233.1 GCA_013377115.1 Bacteroidota bacterium
GGCTAATTTTGATTATTTTTCTGGTCATTGTGATTTATTATATCATAAAAATTATATAGATTAAATAATTTTAAAAAATAAAATTCCCCATTCAAAACTGAATGGGGAATTTTATTTTTAAAACAAATTACATAGGGTTTCCGGATGCACTTGTTGGCATTTTTGCTTCACAAGCTTTGCAGTCTTTCTTGTGAGTTGTAACTAAATATACAGCTGATAGTCCAACTAAGATGTAAACAATTTTTGAGATAAGAGCACTTTGTCCTCCAAAAATATTACCAACATCCCAACCAAACAAACCAACCAATAACCAATTCAAGCCTCCTACAATAACCAAAACAAATGCAATACCGTGTAGAGCTTTCATATTTATTTTTATTTATTTAACTAATAATTTCGACACATAGATCAATCGCATTTATATTATATCAAATTGATAAATTTTTAATAGTAATTTTTGTGATAAAATACATAAATATGGAAAATAAACCAAAACTAACAGTTTCAGGATATCGTGGAATATGGGGTGATACTCTAAACCACGAAATTGTTGAAAATTATACAAAGTCTTTTATAAAATTTGTAAAAGAAAATATTAATAATAATCCAACTATCCTTATTGGGCGCGATGGTAGAGAAAGTGGTCCTGAAATAAAGGATACAATTATAAAAACTTTCCAAAAAACCAATGTGAATTTTATTGATGGTGATATTCTTCCAACTCCAACTGTTTTATTCGCTGTAAAAAAACACAAATATGACGGGGCAATAATTATTACGGCAAGTCACAACCCTCGAGAATACAATGGATTAAAATTTATCACAAATAAAGCACTTTTTACCGATGAAAGTGAAGTTGAAAAAATAAAAGAAAATTATATTAAAATCGAAGGCGAGAATATTGCTTCGGGAAGCCTTGCGCAGGTCGACGGACCGAGCAGAGAAATTTTTCAGCAGAAAAATATTCGTGCTAACAGAAGTAATATTCTCGCCGAAGATTTTAACTTCCCAAAAGAACACGCAGATCTTATAATCAAAAATATTGATGTCGAGGCAATACGAGCAAAAAAATGGAGTGTAGCTGTTGATATGATAAATGCTTCGGCTTGTGTACTTGATCCATATTTATTTGAGGCTCTTGGAGTTGAACTTGTTGCACTAAATGACATTCCTAATGGTATATTTGGACACAAACCCGAACCCCTACGAGAAAATCTTGGTGACATCGGAAAACTAGTCAAAGAAAAAAACTGCAACCTTGGCTTTGCTCACGATCCAGATGCCGACAGACTTGTAATTATAAATGAAAAGGGCGAAGTGATTTTTGAAGAATATACGCTTGCCATCGGGGTTGAAGCGATAATGTCGAGATCTGAAAACAAAGATAAAAGTGTTGTTATAAATATGTCGACTTCTCAAATGAATAAAGACATAACCGAAAAATACGGAGGAAAATGTTTCAGAACAAAAGTTGGAGAGGCAAATGTTGTTGGTGGAATCATAGAACACGATGCAATTATTGGTGGTGAAGGCGGAGGCGGAATCATCTACCCTACTATAAACATGGCTCGAGATAGTTTTGTGAGTCTTGCTCTTATTTTAGAATTATTGGCAAAAAGAAATCAAACAGTTAGTGAACTCATTGAAACACTTCCCAAATACGAAATGCTAAAAGACAAAGTTCCTGTTGTTGGAAGCTTAGGAGAGATGTATAAAAAAATGAAAGATCATTTTACTGATTGTGAAACAAATGAACTCGATGGACTTCGTTTAGATTTTTCAGATAATTCATGGATCCACCTTCGCCCTTCAAACACTGAACCAATAATCCGTCTCTACGGCGAAGCAAAAACAAAAGAAAAAATCCAAAATCTTTTTGAAGAAACTAAAAAAGTAATCTTATAAATCAAAATGATACAAATTCTGCCATGGCAGAATTTGTATCATTTTGATTTCATTCCTAATTCCTAATTCCTAATTCTTAATTCTTAATTAATTTTATACTCTCCAACTTTTGTTCTTTTAATATTAAGAGCCAGAGCTGGGATTCCAAGATGAGGACCAAGATCATTTGCGATTCCTCGAACATACACTCCACTTCCACAAACAATTTTTAGAGTAATGGTTTTGTAATTTTCTTCTTTTTTATCTGAAAGCACATCGGTCCAATTTATTAAAATTTCTTTTTGCCTAAAATCTCCTTCAACAGAATTAATATCATTTTGGATTTTCTCAAGTAAATCTTTGCCTGTTATTTCATAATTTTTTATTATTTCAATACTTTCAACAAAAACATCATGAGTTGGAATTTCTATCTCATCAAGCTTTCCATCACGAGCCCATTTGAAAAGTGGTAATCCTTTTACCGTTCTAGATGAATAAGGCGGGTATGATTGTTTTATTCGCCCTGTAAATTTATCTAGCGCTTCATCAAAAGTAGTATTTGAAAGGTCCTCGGATCTCCTCGCTAAATTTTTTTGGAAGCTCGGCCAGACCGTTTCAAATACTACTTTTGATTTCGCTTGGTCCACGAATGAAGTGATTAATCCCATTACATCATAAGTATCTGTCGCGAAGCCAAAAAGCACTTCTACTTCGTACTCTTTTGAAAGTTTCAAATATTCATCTTTTTTTAGACATTCATCCCCTATTAAAATAATCAAAAGCCCTTCAGCAAGTGGGTCCAAGCGTCCAGCATAGGCCATTGGCAAATGAACAAGCTTTTGGTCAGCTTTTTTAAGCTCATTTATACAATCAAGGGGTGTTTGGCCTCGCTTTTTGTTGATTATTCTAATTAAGTCTTGCATATTGCCATATTATCATATATATGATAATATTGTCCTTAGGTAGGTAATCTATTTATTTCTATCGGATACACAAATTGAGAGAAAGAATCAACAATCAAATAAGAGCGTCAGAGGTTCGTGTAATCTCAAACGAAGGAGTTAATCTTGGCGTTTTGAGTATTAAAGAAGCTCTATCCCAAGCAAGTGCTTTGGGCCTTGATTTGATTGAAATTTCTCCTAATACGAATCCTCCTATAGCTAAAATAGCAGATTACGGTAAGTACAAATACGAACAAAACAAGAAGCAAAAAAAGGCCAAGGCCGGATCAAAAACAACCGAAACTAAATCTATTCAAATAAAGATTGGAACCGGTGACAATGATCTCGCCCTCAAAGCTCGAAAAGCTTCGGAATGGCTAAAAGAAGGGCACCGAATAAAAGTAGAATTATTTTTATCAGGACGTTCCAAATATATGCCGGATCCATTTTTAAAAGAACGCATGGATCGTGTACTTCACCTCATCACCGAAAATTTTAAAATAGCAGAGAGTTATCGAAAGGGTCCAAAAGGTCCAACCATTACAATAGAAAAAGATAAGGGAGTCATAGCTACTCCAGTATCAGAAATAAAAA
>JACAAW010000234.1 GCA_013377115.1 Bacteroidota bacterium
TTCCTTTCCATATTGTTGAAAAGAAAAGAAAGTTGAATATCAAAAAAACTAATTAACCTTAAAATTTACTATAAGGATGTCCTCCATAGAATAGAACCATCTTTAAGTTTGGCACAGAAAACTTCACGTTTAATTGAAAAATAAATCAAACCTTTTTCTTTATCAATTGAGAATGTTGATGAAACCTCGAAATTGCTTTCGGGATCAATTTTTGTTTTATCAAATTCAGATTGCTTTATTTCCCAAAGTTTGGTTTTCCCATCCATTGACATACAAGTTAATATGAATCTTTGTTTTTTAGTAGTTTCAAAATGTTCAATAATATAACAATTATCCTTTTCGCAAACAGCAACAAATTTTCCCCCAACAAAACTTAAATCTTTATTAATAACACTATCTTTCCTTGATAAAACTCTTTGATACTGATTTCCATTATCGCTTTCTAACTGAACAAAATAAGAGCCCCCAATTTCATTATCAATTAAAATATCATGTTCTTTTACATATAATTTTTTTGTTGGGATATAGTTTTCTAAAAAGTTCTTCTTATTACTTAAAACTAATGATGGCGTTTCCATTGGTTTTAACATCCAGTTTTTTCCATCCAAAGCGGTAATCTCCATCATTCTATCACTTAAGGAATATGTTGAACTCTTTGATGTTGAAGTATTGTCCTGATAAAATTCTAATTTTGGTTCCTTTCCTCCACTCCACATAATATGGTCAATACCTGAAGAAAGTTCTGAAAATATTTTAGGCAACGTTTCTTTTGACCAAACGGCTAATTCTTTCCCAGTAGAAATAGAATAAAATGCAAAATCATTATAGTGTGAAAACACGATTGTATCTCCTTTTACACCAAGAATTTCGGATTTATTACCAATTCTGAATCTTAGTTTTTTCTTGCCAGTAATAGGATCAATGATATGAACTCTATAACAAGCTTCACCACTAGATGTCTTTGATCCGGCAGTTTTAATATAATCTAACACGTAGAGATTTCCTTTAATAAATTCAATTTCTTTTATTTCAGCCGGATGACCATATCCCAAATAAATTGGATTAATTAAAGCTGATAAAAAGATAAGCAATATTGGAATTGCAATTATGATAAATTTTAGAACGTATCTTCCAAATAACCTTCTACTTTTCATATTTACAATAAGTATTGCAATAACAAATAAGACCAAAGGCAATAAATACAGGGTCCATAAGGAAGAGAAATAAGCGTCGAGAAATCCATTGTAGCTCATGATGATTTTTTTTATTGTTCGAACAAAAATAACCAAAATATTTCTAAATTATAACATATAAAATTTCCCATTTTAAAATAAATAAAGTTTTTCCTGTATATTTGAAGGTACAAAAATTATTACTATGATAGGATTGTGTTTTGAAGGGGAAACCACTTGCAGTTCATGTGGCAAACCATTACCAATGAATGCTTTAGTCGAAACCATTGTATGTTCGGAATGTCTTTGCGAGAATAAATTCAGCCCAAAAGAATGGAAGAAATTAATTTCTGATATGTTTACAGCAGGTCCAACTTATTCAGAAAATGAAGGAACTCCTTCAACCATAATGGGCGCTAGAATTTACAAGATTTTATATGGAAGACAAAATCCAAAATTTCTTGACACCAAGACATACATGGATGAAGAAGATATTGAAATTTATGCTACTCAAGGAAAAATAATAAATCCAAAAAGTCAGATTGCATATTCTATAAGACCTGTTCCTGAAAATTTTAAAGAGGTTTGTCCAAACGTTAGTTATTTAATTGGCGAAGATTTTACACTTTTATCAAAATACGATGGCGATTCAGCTGTTTTTAATAGCAAACCACAAGGCGAATTAATTCCATTTACTTGTCCAACTTGTGCTGGCGCACTTCAAATTGATGGATCTGAACGCACTCTTAAATGTCAATTTTGCGGAAATGAGTCGTTTATTCCAGATTTAACTTGGCAAAAGATTCATCCTGTAAAAACGAAACATAGATTTTATTTCTGGTTTGATGAAAAAAGCGTAAAATTTGAATGGGATTCTGATCTTTATGATCTAGTAGCCGGAGATGATGGAACTTTTTATTTAAGTCTTGAACCCATTTTTGGAAGTGATGATGAACTATGGATAATCGCCTTAAATCCCGATTTAACAACAAAATGGAAAAGAAATAATTTAAAATTTAAAACTGCAACCTCTGGAGGTGAAGCGAAATTAGGCTTATCCCCAAATAAAGAATTGATTTTGTGGAGCGGAGATCGGAATTCAATTTTACTTCTCTCTACTGAAGATGGATCCGAAATAAAACGAATTGGGAAAAAACGAGAAGAATCTGAACAAACTGAATTTCCAATTATGGATTTCACTCAATGTCGTCATTTAGCAGTTGATATTGATGGTAATTATTTCGCACTCGTCGACCGAGATAAAAAGAACTCTGATAATAGTAGTTATTATGAATTTTTGGTAATTAATCAAGATGGAATACTTCAAAAACCATGGGGTTTGGGCGATGTGGAAAATAAGGGTTTTTTTGGTGCAATAAAAAATCTTTTTTCTGGTGTGGAACCAATTCCTTACTTTGAGGATATTTATAATAAAGTTACCCGAATTAAGGACTATGATATTAAAATAAGTGTTGGGAAAGATGGATCTTATTTCTTCCATTCATATAGACTATTTGCAAAATACAATCATGAAGGAAAATTTATTTATATGAATGAATTAAAAGAAGGACGAATTTCTCATAAAATTCATGGAGATAAAGAAGGAAATGCATTCTATTTATTTGAATCAAACACTCAATCTAAAACAACCCTTGTCAAAGTTTCCCCAGATGGAAAAAACACTTCAGTAGTAATAAAAAATGTAATTGATGGAGGTAGTTTATGCAAGGAAGACATGCTTGCTATTTCATCAAACGGGATTTATTATTGTGCTGGCTATAATGGTCGACTTAGAATTTTTGATGCTAATTTTAATGTTCTTTATGTAAGTAAAAACTCCAAAGAAGACGAAGAGGAATCGATTGCTGAAATTAAAGAAAGAGAAGATTAATTTTTAAAAGAAACAAATCATCGCTAATAAATTAACTTTGTATCTTAAACAACAAACCTTTTTATAATGAATTTTACTGCCATCGACTTTGAAACTGCAAACAGTGTAAGAAGCAGCATTTGCTCAGTTGGAATAGCGAAAGTTGAAAATGGAAAAATTATTGGAACAACTCATATTTACATCAAACCAACACCAAATTACTACGATCCTTTTAATACTGTTATACATGGCATCACTGACAAAGACACTAGGAATATGCCAAGTTTTGCTGAGCTTTGGAAGGATTTAAAACCATTTTTTCACAATCAAACCATTATTGCCCACAATGCAG
>JACAAW010000235.1 GCA_013377115.1 Bacteroidota bacterium
ACCTTTGCTGGAGCATTGTTTGCAAAGCTTTCGTTGCTCAGCTTTTTAGTTACAGATTCGAGGAACCCTTTGGTGTATTTTAGTTCTTCTTCAATTTTTGCGATTTCTTCTTCAGCGTTGAAATTGGATCCCACAGGAATAAAGAACTCTGTATTCTTTATAGTAAAAGAGAAGGCGCCTTCAATTTTATTTTCAACATATTCCAATCTGCTTAGATTACACATTTTCTGAACTAAATTGTCGAAAGTTAAATCAGAATTTTCGCTAAAATTTTTCTTGATAAACAAATCAATCGCATCTTTATTTGGAAGATTCTTTTCTTTGCGCACGTTCCTAATTGCAATAATCACTTCCATCGCTGATTCAAACTTTTCAATGATGTTCGCATCGAATTTCTCTGCTTCTGGCATTGGTGAAATCATCAAACATTCCTTATCCGTTCTTTCAGCAACCAAATGCCAAATTTCTTCAGTAATGAAAGGCATGAAAGGATGCAATAATTTTATAATCTTTTCAAAAATTATGATCGTTGAATCGAAAGTAGCTTTGTCAATAGGTTGTTGATAAGCTGGTTTAATCATTTCCAAAAACCAGGAACAGTAATCGTCCCAAACTAATTTGTAAACCGACATCAAAGCATCGGAAATACGGTATTTGCTGAAATGATCATCAATAATAGCGATTTCGTTATTCAGTTTTGCTTCGAACCATTCAATAGAAACTTTTGCATATTGCGGTTGTTCGATATTTGCAACTTCCCAGCCTTTAACCAAACGGAATGCATTCCAAAGTTTATTGCTGAAATTACGACCTTGTTCGCAAAGTCCTTCATCGAAAGGTAAATCGTTACCGGCAGGAGAGGAGAACAGCATTCCAACACGAACACCATCAGCACCGTATTTCTCCATCAACTCAATTGGGTCAGGAGAATTGCCTAAAGATTTTGACATTTTTCTGCCTAATTTATCACGAACGATTCCGGTTAAATAAACGTTTTTAAATGGAATTTCTTTTTGGTATTCTTGTCCAGCCATAATCATTCTTGCAACCCAGAAAAATAGAATTTCTGGGGCCGTAACTAAATCGTTGGTTGGATAATAATATTTGATATCGGCATTTTCAGGATTCCGAATTCCGTCGAAAACTGAAATAGGCCACAACCATGAAGAAAACCAGGTGTCTAAAACATCATCGTCTTGTCTGAGGTCCTTGATTGTTAAATTTGAATCTATTGCTTGAGCTAATGAAAGCGCTTCAGCAGGAGTTTTTGCAACAACAAATTCGCCATTTGGTAAATAGAATGCTGGAATGCGTTGTCCCCACCACAATTGACGCGAAATACACCAATCTTTTACATTTTCCATCCAGTGACGGTAGGTGTTTTTGAATTTTGGTGGATAGAATTTAATAGTGTCATTCATTACAACTTCTAAGGCAGGCTTTGCCATTTCGGTCATTTTGCAGAACCACTGAATAGAAAGTTTTGGTTCAATAACTTCGTCGGTTCTTTCGGAATAGCCAACTTTGTTAACCAATTCCTCAACTTTTACTGAATGTCCCTTTTCTTCAAGTTCTTTAAAAATCTTTTTTCTAACAACGAAGCGGTCTTCATTGGTATAGAGAATTGCTTTTTCGTTTAAAGTTCCGTTATCATTGAAAATATCAATGGTTTGAAGTTTATGTTTGATTCCTAAATTATAATCGTTGATATCGTGAGCTGGCGTAACTTTTAGAGCGCCTGTACCGAAATCTTTTTCAACATATTCGTCAAAAATAATTGGAATTGATCTGTTAATTAAAGGAACCAGCGCATGTTTACCTTTCATATTCTGGTAACGCTCATCTTCAGGGTGAACACAAATTGCAGTATCTCCTAAAATTGTTTCAGGACGCGTGGTTGCAATAGTAATCCATTCATCTTTTGTGCCTTCAATCTGGTAACGAATATAATATAACTTTGAATTTAATTCTTTGTATATAACTTCTTCATCAGAAACTGCTGTAAGTGCTTTTGGATCCCAATTCACCATACGAACGCCGCGATAAATCAATCCTTTTTTGTAGAGGTCAATAAAAACATCAATTACAGATTCAGACAAACTTTCGTCCATTGTAAATTTTGTTCTATCCCAATCGCAAGAAGCACCTAATTTTTTAAGCTGTTCGAGAATAATTCCTCCATGTTTTTCTTTCCATTCCCAGGCATGAGTTAAAAATTCTTCACGACTTAAATCGCTTTTTTTGATTCCAGCTTCTCTGAGTTTTGCAACAACTTTAGCTTCTGTAGCAATAGATGCATGATCGGTTCCAGGAACCCAACAGGCATTTTTGCCTTTCATACGAGCCCTTCTCACCAAAATATCCTGAATGGAATTGTTAAGCATATGACCCATGTGTAAAACACCGGTAACATTAGGTGGTGGAATTACAATACAATAAGGTTCTCTTTCGTCGGGTGTTGATTTGAAAAGGCCTTTTTCAAGCCAATAGGCGTACCATCTTTCCTCCGCTTGCTTAGGGTCGTATTTAGAAGCTATCTCCATTTTTCTGTGAAATTTATTTTTTTGCAAAAGTACAAAAAAATCAGAAGTTATTAAGCGATAACAACTGGAGATTTGAATGAATTTTTGAGAAATTTGGGCTAAAGCCCATTTTGAAATTTTTTCCAATAACGCCCTAAAGGACGTAGCAATTGATTTTTTTTATGAGAATTTTCAAATTAATAATTTAAATTTTTGGATTCAATGGGTTAAATAAATTCAGGGGATTGAAATAAATGTAAAATTTAATAAAGGACTTTAGTCCTTTATTAAAGAATTCTGGAGGAAAAAATAATAATGAAATCCAAATAGCCATGTCCTTTAGGACGTGGCTATAAATGCACTATACCAAAGGGACTTTAGTCCCAAAATGAATAGATTGAAGAATTATTATTGATTCGAATTATTGCGATTTCCTTGAGATAAATTTAAAAGAGAAGAAATGAAGGATAAAATAATGCTAAAAAATACTGCGCTCCAAAAACCTTCTACTACAAAGCCATCAATTAATTTACTGCATAACATTACCATTGCAGCGTTAATGACAAATAGAAACAAGCCCAAAGTAAACACTGTTGCGGGAATCGTAAAGTAAACTAATATTGGTTTTAAAATATTATTTAAAAAACCCAATACAACAGCAACAAAAATAGCGGTAAAAACGCCGTCAATCTTAACTCCTGGCAAAATATAAGAGGTAATTAATACCGCGAAAGTTGAAAGAATTATTCTTAGAATGATATTCATTAATTGTGTTTTTTACAAAAGTAGTAAAAAAATAAAGCACCTATCCATATTAGGACAGTAATTTTTAAAATGAAATGTAAAAGTAGAA
>JACAAW010000236.1 GCA_013377115.1 Bacteroidota bacterium
CAAAAATACGTTTTTTTAATTAGATACAAAACAACAAAAAGCCCGAGAAAATTTCCCGAGCTTTTTAATAAAAACCAATATTTTTCTTTTGTTGCCAATGCAAAGTAAGGGCTTGTGACGGGATCTCACGAGCCACTGTCCTGCACAGCTTTGGCTGCCGGGATGAAAGCAGAAGCCAGTTAGCGGTTGTTGTTTTTTTAAAATCTTACTGTGCAATAATTTTTCCTTTGCCAATAATTTGGTTATTTTCTATAAGTCTGAAAAAATAAATACCATCTGCTAAATTATTTCTTTTGATATTTATTGTTTGCTGATTGATACAATTCATTTTATAAATTTCTTTACCAAATAAATCATAAATTATTAGTTCAGCATTTTTTAATTCATTTTGAACCTCTATAGTTAAATTTGTTTCAAAAGGATTAGGATAAATATTTAAAATATTATCTGAATTTTCAGAAAATTCTTGAATTCCAACATTACTTGAATATTTTACAGTTACAATAGCAGTGGAATTTAAGTCATAGCTTCTACCAGAAATATAAACATTACCATTGTTGTCCAGCCCAATTGAATTCCCATAATCGCTGCTATTTAAAGAGTTCTTATATCTTCCAACCCATATTTCATTGCCCAATGAATCATATTTTATAGTTACAAAATTTTCACGATTTGATGCATCAGAACTTCTTCCAACTACATAAATGTTACCTAATGAATCAATTGTTATTTCGGATGCCTCATCATTATTGAAAAATCCAAGAGAATATGACTTTGCCCATTTGAAAGTTCCTAATGTATTAAATTTCATTGTAACAATGGTATCAACCGTTCCACCTGTTGGATAAATATTTCCAGTTACATATGCATTACCAGAAATATCTATTGCCATTGCTTTTGGAACATCATAATAGTTTGTAAAACTTTTTGTTGAAGTCCATACATGATTTCCAAGCGTATCATATTTGATGACCGCAATATCCCCATCTCCATCATTATTATTAGTAGTAACTGCAAGAACATAAATAAAACCGTTCGCATCATATTTCATGTCCATTGGTGCAGCTAATCCGGGTAGAAAATTACCTGAATAAATTCTCTCCCATTGTTTTTCGCCTGAGCTATTATATTTAATTGTATTGCAGGTAGTTGCTGCTGTTGTGTCATATCCCCTTGCTGTGACGTACACATTTCTATTATTATCAAGAGTGATATAAGAATCACTCATCCCCATTGCTGGTCCATCTTGTGCAACCCATTTAAAGTTTCCGAGTGAATTATACTTAATGGTCGTAAATTTATTGTCGTTTGAATACCCTGTAATATAAACATTGGAGGAATCATCGGTAATAATATCAAAGACAAGATTGCCGGTATATGTTTTAACCCAATGTAAGTTTCCGAAAGAGTTGTATTTTATGGTTAATAAGTTAGGGTAGTTTTGTCCACCAATGTATACGTTACCAGAATCATCAACTGCAATTTTTGAAAAGGAACCAACAGAATCATAATGTTGCATCCATAAAAGTTGCCCTAATGAATTATATTTCAACGTAATTAGATTAACTAAATCAGTTGTATCAGTCGTAAAACCGGTAATATATACATTGCCAGTTTTGTCTGTCACCATGTCGTTTTCATAAATATTAATTGGGTAATTGCTTGTATATGCTGTAGCCCATTCAGGAATAATTTGAGAAAATAAATTATTGCAAATTAGAACTAAGCCAATTACGAGTAATAAAATTTGATGTTTTTTCATTTTGCTTTTTATTTAAATTATTACTGTTGAATGTTAAATTGGCTTTATCAATAACCGATAACATTATAGTTACTCCTTTTTATTGCCAATTCTACTCACTGCCCTTACCACGAGCCACTGTCCCGCCATCCTGTCCCGCACAGCTTTGGCTGTTGGGATGAAAGCGACAGCCTGTTAGCGACAGTTATTTTATTTTTCTGTTTCATTTTTCTGCCCACCAATTGGAAATAAACTGTAACGCAGTCCGATTGTCATTTGTTGAACATTCCATTTCAAGTTTCCAGTTTGATCTTTCAAAATATTGTTGATTCCGTAATAATAATTTGTTTCAATAGAAAATTTGTCAGACAATTTAAAATTTATTCCTGCTCTTGCACCATAGTCGTAATTGTCAACGCCTAAATTGTCTGATTTATTATCCCAAGAAGGAATACCAGGTGCTTGTCCTTTTACTCGTCCGCTGCTCATTAATGTAATGCCAATTTGAAAGCCAAGATTGAAATTGAACTTTTTTAATTTATAACCAATGTAAATCGGAATTCCTAAATATGAAATATGACGCCAAATATTGTTTGTTACCATAACTTCTGTTGGATTGTAACCTGACGCAGGTATTTCAACGTATTGTTTTCCCTCGATTTGTAAGTATAATAATTCTGCACCAAGTAAAAACTTGTCACGAAAGCATCGATTGTAAAAAAGTCCACCTTGTCCAGAAGGTGCTAAATAAATTTTATCAACTTTCGTCTCAGTTGAAAGCACCTTTGTAGAAAGGTAACTTAGTCCACCATTTACTTTAAGTCCAATCTCCTGCTGTCCGAAAGCAGTCATATGAATCGTCAGTAATGTCAAAATGGTAATGAGTTTTCTCATTCTATAATTTATGTTAACTTGATTTAGCAGCCTATTAATTTTATTTTTTAAAATTTAAATCCTAAGCCAAGTTTAATTATTAAATTGAAATCAAATGTTTCCTTGTTATTTGGCAATTCTGGGTCGACTGTGACTTGAAAATTTTCGAGTCTATAACCCATACCAATATTTGTTTCTATGTAAAGTTGTTTTATAGTCCTGACACTAATGCCATTTCCAATACAAAAACCAAATTTTCTTTCTTTAACCTTAATGTCAAAGGAATTCGACACATCTCTATTATTTCCTTTGTAGAAATGATAATAAATATCATAACAGAAGAAAACATTTACTCTTTTTTGTGGTTTTAAAATATTGAATTTGTACGAACCCAAGAATCCGATTAAATTAAAAGAACCTCTATCAGGTTCGCCACCATAAATGCTATAATGAGCTGTACTTCCAAATGATGGTCCGAGTGAAAATATACTTCTTCCTTTTTGAAGGGTGTAATTTAAATTATAAGTATAGCTGTAGTCTTCAGTTAAAGCAGTGTATGAGGAAAAATTAATACCATGAACAAATCGTCCAGTATCACATTGGCAATATGTTTGAAAACTGCCAAAAAGAATAATAAATAAGAAAAATATTTTTTTCATGATTTCTTTAATTGTTGCATAACATTCTGGCTACTCCTTTTTATTCC
>JACAAW010000237.1 GCA_013377115.1 Bacteroidota bacterium
AAAATCACTCCAACTGTTGAAACTGATTGGTTTAATATCATCAAAAATGATGGAGAACCAGGAGATAAAGCAAAATTCAATATTGGTACCAGAGAAAATGATGTAAATGTATTTTACGAAATTGAGCACAAAGGCAGAATTATCAGCAAGCAATGGATTGCACTAAATAATGAACAAAAAAACATTGAAGTGCCAATTTTGGAATCTTTCAGAGGGAATTTCTGTGTTCATTTTACTTTTGTCAAAAACAATAGAAATTACCAGCACGATGCAGTAATAAGTGTTCCTTATTCAAATAAACAGTTGGATTTGGAATTTGAGACTTTCAGAAATAAATTATTACCAGGTCAAAAAGAAGAATGGAAAATAAAAATAAAGAATAAAAAAGGTGATAAAATTGCTGCAGAAATGTTGGCCGGAATGTATGATGCTTCTTTAGATGCATTTAAACCAAACAGCTGGTGGTTAAATATCAATAAAACCTACTATTCTCAATTAACATGGGATACTTATGGCGCCTTTGTATTGAATACTTCTGCTTTGGCAGCAAAAGATTGGAATCCTTATTCCTATTTTTATGGAAAGTATTATGATCAGTTAAATTGGTTCGGAATTCCGTTTTACAATAATTATTACTCTTATGGTTGGGGTGGTAGAGATGATTATTTTGCTTATGACCAAATTCAATCCATTACAACTGGTAGTGCAGGAGCTTTAATGCCAGGAAGGGAAATGGATAATCGCCAAGAAGAACAAAGTGGAGGAATGAAAGATGGTCCAAATCCACCAGTTTCTGTTTCTAAAATAGCTTTATCAGAACAAACCATTACAAAGGGTTTAGGTGATGTAACCACTTTAAATGGAAAAGATGGTGAAAATCGAAATGCTGGGGTTTCAGGAGTTGTGACAAGAACTAATTTTAATGAAACCGCGTTTTTCTTCCCAAATTTAATGACAGACGAAAATGGTTCGGTAATTATTTCTTTTACCATTCCAGAAGCTTTGACTAAATGGAAATTCATGGGATTGGCCCATACCAAAGATTTAAAAGTGGGGCAAATTCAAAAAGAAGTTGTAACGCAAAAAGAGTTAATGGTGATGACTAGTCCTCCAAGGTTTTTAAGAGAAGGCGATAAAATTACATTTACGTCAAAAGTATCAAATCTTACGGAGAAAGATATGGTTGGAGAAGCAAAACTAATGATATTTGATGCTTCAACAATGAAACCGATAGATTCATTAATGAATAACTATGCTTCAACCATTACCTTTGTTGCGAAAAAAGGACAAAGCGCAGGCTTGAGTTGGAACTTAACGATTCCTGATGGAATTGGAGCTATAACTTATAAAGTAGTTGCAAAATCCGGTGCTTATTCAGATGGTGAAGAAATGGCGATTCCTGTTTTAACAAATAGAATGCTGGTCACTGAATCAATGCCTTTACCAATAAGAGGAAAACAAACAAAGAATTACAATTTCACAAAATTGATTAATTCTAAATCCTCAACAACTTTAAGAAATCATAAATTAACTTTAGAGTTTACTTCAAATCCTGCATGGTATGCAATTCAAGCATTGCCATATTTAATGGAATATCCTTACGAATGTGCAGAACAAACTTTCAACCGTTTTTATGCCAACAGTATCGCTTCTTTTATCGCGAATTCTACTCCAAAAATCAAAGCAGTTTTTGATAACTGGAAAAACTTTTCTCCAGATGCTTTATTATCGAATTTAGAAAAGAATCAAGATTTAAAATCGATTGTTTTGGAAGAAACTCCTTGGGTATTGGATGCTAAAGATGAATCACAACGCAAACAACGAATTGCATTATTGTTTGATTTAAATAAAATGTCGAACGAATTGGATCGTGCTTTAAGAAAATTAGAGAAATTTCAAGTTTCTAATGGTGGTTTCCCATGGTTTGCTGGAATGCCAGACGATAGATACATCACTCAATACATCGTTTGTGGAATGGGACATTTAAATAAATTGGGAATAAAAAGTGTTAAAGAGGATCCAAGAGTTTGGAAAATGGTTAAAGCTGCTGCTGATTATCTTGATGACAGAACAAAAGAAGACTATGACTATATTAAAAAATGGTATCCAAATAAATTGAACGAAAACCACCTAGGTTTTACTCAAATTCAGTATCTATATGCAAGAAGCTATTTTTTAGATGTTGAGGTAAAAGGAAAAAATCAGGAAGCATTTAATTATTTCAAAGGTCAGGCAAAAAAATACTGGTTAGGTAATAGTCGTTATATGCAAGGAATGATTGCTCTTTCATTAAATCGTTATAACGAAAAGGCCACTACAGCAGGAATCATGAAATCATTAAAGGAAAATGCAATTCATTCTGAAGAAATGGGAATGTACTGGAACGACATGAATGCTGGTTATTATTGGTATCAAGCTCCAATTGAGACGCAAGCTTTATTGATAGAAGCATTTGACGAAGTTACCAACGACCAAATTGCAGTTGAAGATTTGAAAGTTTGGTTATTGAAACAAAAGCAAACTCAGGATTGGAAAACAACCACTGCAACTGCAGAAGCTTGTTATGCCTTGCTTTTAAAAGGCACCAATTTTCTTGCTGATGACGAATTGGTTGAAGTGAGTATGGGAGATATCAAAATCGAACCAAAGAAAATGGACAATGTAAAGGTGGAAGCAGGAACTGGATACTTTAAAACTTCATGGTCGGGTAGTGATATTAAACCAGAAATGGGAAATGTAAAAGTGACCAAAAATACCGAAGGAGTTGCTTGGGGAGCAGTTTACTGGCAATATTTTGAACAATTGGACAAAATAACACCACATGAAACTCCTTTGAAATTAGAGAAAAAACTTTTTGTTGAACGAAACACACCTTCTGGTCCAGTGATTGAACCAATTACCGAAAGCACAAAACTAAAAGTAGGAGATAAAATTAAAGCTAGAATTGAATTGCGAGTTGATAGAAACATGGAATATATTCATATGAAAGACATGCGTGCTTCTGGATTTGAACCTGTGAATGTAATTTCTCAATACAAATATCAGGATGGTTTAGGATATTATGAAAGCACCAAAGATGCATCAACCAACTTCTTCTTCTCTTACTTAAATAAAGGAACCTACGTTTTTGAATATGCAATGAAAGTAACGAATAAAGGTGATTTTTCGAATGGAGTAACCACAATTCAATGTATGTATGCACCTGAATTTACTTCACATTCAGAAGGAATAAGAGTAAAAGTTGGAGAGTAAAGAAAGTGACTAAAGGTTTTACAAAAAAAAATCTAAATGAGAATTTTTTTTGATTTTTTGAATT
>JACAAW010000238.1 GCA_013377115.1 Bacteroidota bacterium
CATCAATATATTCCGCTGATAATGTGGTGGATAAACTCCGCAAAAACGGTATAGATGCCATGGCTATTCACAGTAAAAAGAGCCAGGGATCACGAACCGATGCATTGGAGGAATTTAAATCAGGGAAACTTCGTGTACTGGTTGCAACCGACCTGATATCACGTGGTATTGACATTCAGTTTTTACCTTATGTTATCAATTACGAGTTACCACGTTCTCCCAAAGAGTACATTCACCGTATCGGCAGAACCGGTCGGGCGGAATCTCCTGGCGAAGCCATTTCATTTATAGCTTCTGCTGATGTAGACCACTTTAAAGTTATACAAAAGAAGATGGGAAAATGGGTGACAATGATCGATTGTGAAAGTATTAATCTGCACGGCTTTTAGAATTTACAATAATTATAAAATGGTAAACTTTTGTTATCGACTGAGGGACTTAGAGACGAAGAGATGGATAACAAGAAGTAGTGAGCCATTGAACTGTTGAATGTGAAGCATTTGAACCATAGAAATATAGCTTCTGAGCGCCGTACGGATTTGAATACCAAACCAATGAACTGACTTTATTCCATGCTTTCCAAAAAGAGAGAACATCCGAAAGAAAAAGCTCAATTGCATCAGCGAAATAAACATCGTGAACGCTATGATTTCAAACAACTTATATCTAGTTGTCCTGAATTAGCCAGGTTTGTTTCGCTCAATAAGTACAATGACGAATCGATTGACTTTTTTAATCCTGATGCTGTAAAAATGCTCAATAAAGCTCTCCTCAAGCACTTTTATGCCATTGATTACTGGGATATACCTCAAAATTATTTGTGTCCGCCAATTCCAGGAAGAGCGGATTACATTCACTATATTGCCGATTTATTGGGCGGTAAAAATAAGGGTGTTATACCCATAGGAGAAAGTATAAAGTGCCTTGACATTGGCGTTGGCGCAAATTGCGTGTATCCGATCATTGGAGTCAGCGAATATGGCTGGAAATTTACCGGAACAGAAATTGACCCGGTTGCTATTGATTCGGCCAATAAAATAATTGAATTAAATTCTTCGTTAAAGGGAAAGATTGAGCTCCGGCTACAGAATAATCCAAAAGATATTTTTCGCGGGATCATTGGAAAAGATGAGCGTTTCGATCTGACAATCTGCAATCCTCCGTTTCATTCTTCACTGGCTGAAGCACGTTCAGGAACGGTCCGTAAGCTAAGTAATCTGACAAACAAAAAACCAAACAAGCCGGTCCTGAACTTTGGCGGGCAGAATAGTGAATTGTGGTGCGAAGGCGGTGAATTGCGGTTTGTGGATGAAATGGTCCGCGAAAGCAAACAATTTTCCCAATCGTGTTGCTGGTTTTCAACTTTAATTTCGAAAGAATCAAATCTTTCAAGTGTATATAATTCGTTGCGAAAAGCAGATCCGTTCGAAGTTGAAACTATTCCGATGGGCCAGGGGAATAAAATAAGCCGTATAGTGGCCTGGACATTTCTCAGCATAGAAAAACAAAAGGAATGGGCAAATTTGAGACTGAACGATAATGACAAACCATCAACTTTATAATAGATTAATCAACGAAATATTTTTTAAAATGAAATTACCCTGGTTCCGTCGAATTGGGATATTTTTTATCCCCACCACAGCAGTTGGATGGCTAATTGCATCATGCAGTGTTGTTTTTGCCATAAAAACATTTATTAACATTGACAGCAAATCACATTCGGTGAGCGACACACTGATGAATTTTGTTTTTAATCTGTTGATTATTTGTGCCGTTTATTCTCTTATCGGCTTCCTGGCAAGCCAAACTCCGAAGAAATAAAAAAAGATCCTGAATTTGTTTATTAAACCCAGATTACGCAATAGGTAATTGAAAAGGGAAGGAATACTCTTTTGAAGAGTTCCATAAACCGGAGAACCACGCTCGTCGTTTTTTATTGAGTGCGATTTTGAGAACCAGTTTTCCATTTACTTTTTCAAAATAAGCGCCTATTGCAAAGGTTCTGTAGCGGAGGGTTGATAATGTTTTTTGCGTTTTCTCCTGCAAGACAAACATCCTGAAGAGAGACATTAAATTGTAAGCAATCATAGCAAAAGTTAAAGCTGCTTCTGTGGCATAGAAGCTATTTAGATTAAAACTGTCAAATCCAAAATCATATTTTAATTCCTTGATTCTGTTTTCGGCATCACCTCGTCCCCGGTATAGACGCCAAACCTCAGGGGCTGGTAATTTCAAATTGGTTACATAGGCTGAGTATCGATAGTTCCGGTAAATTTCTTCTTCGGGGAATAAGCTTAGTTGCTTACCTGTAGCTTGTGGTCGATCTTTTATTTTTTGTCGGACTATCACTATTCTTCGTGGCTTTTCCCAGGATTTGCTTTGATAAATCTGCTCACAGATTTCTACTCCTGTATCTAATATCACCCAATTTTTACAGTCATGTATCAGGTGTTGAATGGGATGGGTAAACTTCACAGCTACAACATAATCCATCACTTTTTCTTCCAGATAACTCAGTATTTCTGATTGAAAAAAACCACTATCCAGGCGTATCAGCCCAATAGTTTTGTTTTTAAGTTTTGATAAAGTGTCTTCTAAAAAAGAAAGAAAATTATTGGCCGATGAGGTATTCCCGCTTCGTAACCACATATTGGCAACCAGCTTAACATCAGCAATAAATGCAATCAGTGGATGATGGCTTGCTCTGCCTTTCTTAGCCGGATTATAGCCTTTTTTAGCACCTTCCTGTTCGCCATACCGGGTCATTACCGATGAATCAATATCCAAGGTGAAGTTGTCAAACTTAACATTATCAAAAATCCATGAGTAAAAATAATCGCTTACTTTTTGGTTTGTTGTTTGAGTGAATTTTGAGAAAAAACGTTTATAGGTATCTTGTCCGGGTGTATGCGCCCATTCAAAAATCTTTCCCAGCGCTGCATCATGCCGAGTGACTTCGGTATGCAAAAAACGGTTGGCTCCACACCAAATACTGGTAATAAAGCTTTCGATAATGACAGGAGTTTTATATCCGCGATTTGAACATGAAACCGGCAGATCCGGATTGTTTTCAATCAACTCCCGAAAGCCAATATTTTGCAACATTTGCTTCAAAAAAACCATTCCGCCCCATGGCGTAATCTCTTTGCTGGTATAGGCTATATCAAATTCCATAGGCTATTTTTCTCTATTGCTACGCATTAGGATTTCTTGGCATGAATTTACTGAATATTTCTATTGCGGAATCTGGGTTAAAAATTAAAAGCGGCTGCCTGAGATTTAAGACAGCCGCTTTTATTATTTTAG
>JACAAW010000239.1 GCA_013377115.1 Bacteroidota bacterium
TGACTCACTTCAACTCCAATTATTTTAATTCTTATGTCGAACTCACGTTAATTATAAAAAAATCCTGCTTGTTTCTAAGCAGGATTTTGTATTTGATTATATAGTTTGTTTTCTACACAATAATTATCCTGCCCTCACTTACTAAAGTAAAAGTAAAAATAAAAGTATGTAAAAAATCGACTTGCCATTGTTTGTGTCTTTTCCTTGATTGACAATGCAAAAGTAATATATTTTAGTATTTCCAGCTAATTTGTAAAGAAAAACTTCAGATTAATTTCGGATTATTAATAATTTGGCGCTAAAAATGAATATTCAGTGTATTTAATTACTTGTTTTTGCTGCTTTTTTCTTTTTCCTGTCCAGAATCAGATAAATAATTGGCAGAATACCAATGGTGTTAAAGATAATAATACTTATAAACCAATAGGGTTGGTTATTGCGCGCAGATCGCCACATGGCGATAATTTTCCATACAATGTCCCACGAAATAATTAAGATTATTAAATATATGCAGGGCGACATATTACAGCAAGAATTACATAGATTGCACATATTAAATGGTTTAATTAGAGGTGAATAATTGAAATTTGTTTGTACTTCCATTATTTTGAAGTAACGCTTCAAAATTACATAATTTTCTTTAAATCAAACAGATTTAAAGAAAATTTTTATAGTTCAGGAGCTAAGTACATGACAAAAATTTGAAAATATCTATATTTGATTGAAATTCAGCATTTAATAGCACAGTTGCAATAAAAGTCAGACCATATTTGAAAAAACTTTTCCGTGGTTTACCATTGTTTAAAATTTTGATTGGCTTATCATGTTCGTGTAAATATATTCCTACCAAATAAGCCCAACAAAATGCAATAGTTACTATAGCAACAAGTTTTTCAATTCTTTCAATATCAGTCAAATGAGTGTCTTCTAAATTGAATCCACTTGTTTTCATTGCTCTAAATGCAGTTTCAATCTGCCAGCGTTCTTTGTATATTTTTTGCGCAATTTCAGGTTTGCAAAACGAGATGATTATCTGAAATTCTGGGTTTCCTTCTTTGTTTTTTATTTTTGAAGCAGACAAATAACATAACTGATTATTGACATAATAAATCGAGTGTAAAAATTTTGTTTGATTCAACTTTAAATCACTAAAGAGCCATGTGGCCTTAAACTGTTCACCAGTTTTTGGATTCGTAACCCAGAAGTTATCACGAATACGAATGTGATATTCGATTCGGGTAAAGTTCAGATAGTCAATCCAATGTTCACCAACAAATTCTCGGTCAGCCACCAAGTAATGAATGGATTCTTTTCCAAATAACCGAATATAATGATTCACGATTTGAATTCTCTCTGTTGTATGAGAATTGCCTCGTTTAGGCATTAATTTGAATAAAATAGGAAAAGCAACTCCTTTATAAACAATGGCTAATACCAAGATATTGATATTTGATTGTCCAAACTTCCAATTCGTTCTATCGATAGCAATCGAATATGGTGGTTCATGTGGCAAAAGTGCAAATATCAATCTTGCTATCAAGTCTTTGTCAAGATTGTAATCAGCCATAAAACGCTGTATTCGTCGCAGAGAAGAGTCGCTGCCACAGCTATTTTCAAAGCCACTGGCAAGCTTTTCAAAACATACGACTTGAACCTTGCAAAGAGCGCAAATAAACAAGCTCATGAACTTTATTCGGGCTAAGTTTAAACTTTTTCCGAAGTGTTCAACCAAAACTGAGGTTAAATCACTACTTTTGTGTGAGACCTTGGAATCTTTTGTTTTCATTATAACTGATTGGTAGTCAGCTATAAAGATACAAAATTTCAAGGTCTTTTCCAAATAAAATGATACCTATTTTATTGATCATCAAATAATTATATCGCTATATAATTTTTGTCATGTACTAAAAAATAATGGTCATCTTTTTATACTTCAACCGCCTGACATTGAAACCATATTGCAGAAAGTATGGGGATTTTTGTATAATAAGAAGTCCTGCAATTAATCTTAACTTCCTCATTTCGTCGTAAATCCCTCGCAAATATTTTATGGCAGTAAGTGGTGATTTATATTCAAAACTAATTGCGTTTGATAAATCCCGTAAATCTTGTTGTGCTTGTTCAGAAATTATGACCGTGTAATTATTCATAACTTTCTGACATCACATTTATAATGTTCGCTCAGAATATCACAACATTGGTCAAAAGATTCTTCGAGTGTATAGGTCTTTTCTCCAACAATTTCTTCAGGCAATGGATATTCAACTTTCGCAACTTTGGGGTGTCGTTGTACTTCTTTAAGTAAGCGCCGACCGGTGGGTGAATCAATATTTATTTGTACGTTTATAGTTTGCATGGTACTTTGTTTTCTTGATGCAAAGATATAATTTATTTTTATTTTTCGTGAGAGCTTTAGAACAAAAATGCGCCTCCCAAACCGGAAGACGCATTTTTTATAAACTATAAACTAAGAACTATAAACTATTTCTTTATCCATTCATCCATCGCCTTAGCAGCCCTGCGACCATCACCCATAGCGAGAATTACAGTAGCACCACCACGAACAATATCGCCACCGGCAAAGATAATTGGCACTGCTGATTGCATGGTATCGTTGTTTACCACCACAGTTCCCCATTTGGTAACTTCCAATCCCTGAACCGACTGTGGAATAAGCGGATTTGGCGAAACACCAACGCTTACTACTACTTCATCTACTTCAACAAGTTCTGTTTTTCCGGGGATTTCAACCGGTGAACGACGACCTGATTCATCCGGTTCGCCCAATGTCATTACCTGCAACAACATATGTGTTACACGTCCCTGTTCGTTGCCAATATATTCAATCGGGTTATGCAATGTCCAGAATTCAATTCCTTCTTCTTTGGCGTGTTTTACTTCTTCCAAACGTGCAGGCATTTCACTTTCAGAGCGGCGATAAACAATCATTGCACGCTCAGCTCCCAAACGTTTAGCCGTACGAACCGAGTCCATAGCTGTATTACCGCCACCGATAATGGCTACTTTTTTACCTTTGAAAACCGGAGTATCCGAATCTTCACTGGCAGCATCCATCAGGTTTACGCGGGTGAGGTATTCGTTCGACGACATTACTCCTACCAGATTTTCGCCTTTGATATTCATAAAACGTGGTAATCCGGCACCGCTGGCAACAAAAATGCCTTTAAAACCTTCATCTTCAAGATCTTTAATCGAAATAGTTTTACCTACAACGCAATTGGTAACAAAATGAAC
>JACAAW010000024.1 GCA_013377115.1 Bacteroidota bacterium
GTTAAATAATTGTATTTCTTCATTTGGAACAAAACCACTTCTCTTCTTTTCATTGCCCGGTCTTTGTGGCTTTTAGGGCTAAATTTTGATGGAGCCTGAAGAAGACCAATCAATAATGCTGATTCCTCAATATTTAATTTGTCAGGAGTTTTGTTGAAATAGGTTTTTGCGGCTGATTTTATTCCAAAGGATTGACTTCCGAAATCAACCGTATTTAAATACATTGCAATTATTTCTTCTTTGGTGTAATTCCTTTCAAGTTTTATTGCGGTTACCCATTCTTTAAGTTTGATAATGACCATTTTAAAAATGGAAGGATTTTCCTCACGTGGAAATAAATTCTTTGCTAATTGCTGAGAAATGGTACTTCCTCCACCTGAACTTCTATTTCCGCCTAAAATATTTTTAAATAAAACTCTAAAAACACTTCTGAAATCAATACCAGAATGATTTTCAAAGCGTGAGTCTTCGGTTGCAATTAAAGCATGAATTAAATTTGGTGAAAGTTCATTGTAATTTGCATTGGTTCTGTTTTCGATGTAATATTTCCCAATTTGAACTTGGTCTGCAGAATAAATTTCAGAAGCTAAACTTGATTTTGGATTTTCTAATTCTTCAAAAGATGGCATAAATCCGAAGCCACCAATTGAAATAATAATAAAAAGAAGCAATACAAAAGCCACGGATCCAAAATATAGCATCCAGAAAGTCTTAATACTCTTATTACTGCCGTTTTCTGCCATTGTTTATTCTGTTTTTTCAATTCTAATTCCGAAATCAATGATTCCATCCAAAACATCGACTCTCATTGATTGTTGAAATTCAAAAGAATAAAGACCTGTTTGAGGAAATCTCATTCTCTTTTTTAACATTATTCTATTTAATTTTATTTCTCCAGAACCTTCTCCTAACCATTTACCTTTAGAATTTGCTAAAAGAATTTCCATTGTGTCTCTGGATGCCTTTCTATCAGGATAAACGGTATTCATAAACAAAAATAAATTACTGTAAGGATAAGTTGTCTTTGTTCTGATATTGATAATGAAATTGTATAAATTTGTTGTATCAGTTAAGGGAACTTCAAAACGAATGATTTCTTTATTATTCCATAATCCGTCGCTTATTTCTTTGTTTTTTTCGTAATATCTATTGTTATCACAAGACATGAAAAACACTGAAATCAAAATCAATAAAAGGGAATAATTTAAATTAACTTTCATTTTAGTTTTATTTTTTATCAAATCTGGTAAGACTATCCTGTCCTACTACATTTTCGTAATCAATTTTTTTCTCTTTTTGTTCTTCTTCAAAAGGAATTAATTCATTTGGAATTTGGTTCTTTTTATTTTCCTCAATTACTTTATTCACATTTTCTAAAGTTACAGGGAAAATTGCATATGGAGCTGATGAATAGGAATACCATAAAAGTTTTCTAAATACATCAGTTTTTTGATGATTTGCATCTCCTTTTTTTGTTTTCAAGACCAAATTATTATCAGGAAATTCCTTAAGAGCATCTACGTAGCAATCGTTTTCATAATTCAAACAACATTTTAATTTGCTACACTGTCCGGCAAGTTTTTGAGGATTTAATGATAATTGTTGATTCCTGGCAGAATTTGTTGAAACTGAACGAAAATCTGTTAGCCAAGTAGAACAACATAATTCTCTTCCACAGGAACCGATACCGCCAAGTCTGCTTGCCTCTTGACGAACACCTATTTGCTTCATTTCAATTCTAACGCTGAATTCTTCGGCTAAAACTTTTATCAATTCTCTAAAATCAACTCTTTCGTCAGCAGTATAATAGAAAATTGCTTTTGTTTTATCACCTTGATATTCAATATCACTAATTTTCATCTGAAGGCTTAAATCTGCTGCAAGCTTTCTTGATTTATACATTGTTGGTTTTTCTTTTTCAATTGCAGAAATCCATTTTTCAATGTCAGAAGATTTGGCTTTTCTATAAACTTTTTTGATGTCCTCTGAACCAGGATTGATGTTGCGTTTTTTCATTTGCAAACGAACAGATTCTCCAATCATTGAAACAATTCCAATATCATGGCCAGGTAATGCTTCAACTGCAACAAAATCTCCAACTTCAAAATCAGTATCTAAAGGAGTTTTAAAATATTCTTTTCTGCTATTTTTAAATCTAACTTCAATGCAATCAAATACTTTGTAATTTTTTGGAAGATCGATGTCTTCCAACCAATTATGAGAGTCTAATTTACAACAACTGTGACTATAAATAGAATTATTATTAGTGTTAAAAGGTTTAGGATTACAATTACATCCCCTTGTTAAAAAATCGTTTTCGGTCATATCTTGTGAGTAATATTCCTGTTCTGTAAAGCATTAAGCTAAGAGTAAATAAAATACAAAAGTACAAATTTTTAGAGAGTTCATTTAATTTTTAGCAAATTACACATTTTTAATGATAGATCCATGAAAACTAATTTAGAATTTACGTTTCTTTCGATATGGAAAATAGATTTGTTAAATTCTTCGTTTATGCTTAAAATATTACTAGGATTGACAAATATGTAGAATTTCGAAAGGAAGTTTTTCATTTCTTGTTCTTGTTTTACTAAGGATGAATTTCCATAATGCATCAAAACACAATCTCTGAAAATCCTGATAGAATAGGATAGAAGTGCTTTTTGTTTTTCTCTACCAATTTTTGAAGTTTCGTCAACAAATTTATTGATATCAATGGTTTTCGAATTATAACAATTGAGCATCCAATTTCTAAAAGTTTCAAAATTAGTTTTCTCATCTTCGAATTCTTCAATTAATCTTTGTGCAGCCTTATAATTTCCATTTGCTATTGCTGTAATTGACTTAATATTTGGAATATTAGAAAATTTTGAAGAAAGATAATTTTCTAAAGGTTCATCGCTAATTTTGGGGATGTTTACCAATTGGGTTCGCGAAAGAATTGTATTTAAAATTTGATGTCTATTTTCCGAAATTAAAATAAATAATGTTTTTTCTGGGGGCTCTTCAAAGTTTTTTAAAAGTTTAGGGGCGGCTGCATGAAATAATTTTTCTACAATCCAAATAATTACAATTTTAAATTCTGATTCGTAAGGTTTGAGACTTACTTTTTTTATTATTTCATTGCAATCGTTGGCATTGATAATCCCTTGTTTGTTTTCGAGCCCAATTTCATCATACCATTCATTAAGATTTAAATAATAGTTTGAATTTATTAATGCAGTTCTCCATTCAGGAAGAAAATTTGATGAAATAGGTTTTGGAAACTTTTGGGTTGGCGCAATAGGATAGAAAAAATGTAAATCAGGGTGAATTAGTTTTTGGTATTTTATACAAGAAGGACAAATTCCACAAGAATCCTCTTCTTGCCGGTCAGTGCAAGAAATATATTGCGCATAAGCAATTGCTAAGGCTAATTTTCCTGAACCTTCTGGCCCAAGGAAAAGTTGAGCATGGCTAATTCTTCTTTCTTTAACAGATTGAATAAGGCGTTTCTTTACATCGAATTGGCCAATGATTTCTTTGAAAAGCATTTAATAGTGAGATTTTTCGATAATCCCAAAATTACAAAAAAAAGTTATTTGAAAAAATTAATTCTATTTTTCTTATTAATGCACGTCGTGCCATCCAGATTTCATGGCTTTGAAATTTGAAGTCATTGTGGTGCCAATTGTGTTCATATATAAATGACCAAACATAAATATAGAAAGGAAAAAACCAAATACAATATGAACCACATCAGTTAACCAAAGGGCATTTAAACCAAAAACTTTTGTGAAAAGAATATCTGGAAACAACAAACCCCAACCTGAGATCAAGAATACTGGAAGCAATAAATACATGATTGCTGCATAAGCAATTTGCTGTAGTGGGTTAAATTTAGTTTTTAAATTTATTGCAAATGGTTTTGGCTTATTTTTAAAAATGCCAATAGAATACCACATGGCTTGAGTTATGGAATTTTTAATAAAGCCTTTTCCTGGCATATATTGTTTCCAATTTCCAGTAATCATATTACCAATAGCGAAGAATGTATAATTAACTGTTAATGCTATTCCGCAAATATTATGAAGCCATACAGCAACATTGAAATTAATTAATGCCGTATCAGGTGAGGTATATTGCATGCTTAAGCCTGTGGCAATTAAAACTAAAAACAATAGAGCATTAAAGAAATGCCAGGTTCTGAGCCAAATTGGATAGAAATATTCTCTTTTTTCCATAATTAGTGTTTTTTATAAGTGAAGAATCTCAATACTGCATGAAAGAAAATAACAATAAATGCTAAGGCGAAAAACCCTATGCTAATTAAATTTAAAAGTGGATTTTTGTTTGCACCAATAATAAAAGCATCTTCAAGAAGCTCGCTATTTGTGAATCCATTTTTCTCAGCGCCATTTTTGCTGTTAAATTTGTAGAGTGCTTGCAATAATTCTGGTGAACTGCTATGACATTCATTGCATTTTCTAACTGCTTTTGATTTGGGTAAGATTAAATGAGCAACAACTGTTTTTCCCGTCTGTTTTGAATGACATTCAACACATCTTACATTTTTAAAATGTAATTTTTGTTGTGGTAACCAGTCATGTATTGTTGCCATATCTCTTACAGGAGCATTTGAATATTCTTTATATAAGTTTTTGTTTGAGTGACAATTCAAGCAAATACCATTGTCATAAATAATTGTTTTCTTAACATCGGTATTTAAACCAGCATTTCTGATAAATTTATGTGGGTCATGACATTTAGAACAGGTGAATTTTTTTACGTTAACATTGTGAACACTTCTAGAAAAGTCTAAGTTGATTTGGTCAAACTGAATTTTAATATAACTCTTATTGTCATTATGACAATCTATACAATCTTTAAATGGAATGTTCTTTAAATCGCGAGCATGAGGGTATTTTTCATATTGTTTGTCATGACATGATGAGCAAAAGAAAGCTTTATGATTTGAAGAATAATATTGTTTTTCATCAATAATTGAGCTAGGTTTCATTACATGTTTGCTCATTTTGCCTAGGCTGTCTGGCAAATCAATTATGCTTTTTGAATGGCAGTTAAAACACAATAAGTTTTTTTTATAAGTATCTGCTTTTAAATTTAAAATGCCAATAAAAATAAAAAGGCACATCAGAACTAATCTGATTTGTTTAAAGTTAAATTGTCTATTTCTCATAATTATCTGTTTTAATCGTCAATTGAAAATTTTTTCCGGTTTTGCGAATTTTTAAAAATTTGTTTCCAGTTAAATCCTATAGTTATAATTTCTTTATGATAGAAATAAGGTTGTGAAATAAATAACAAAACTATGAAATAATTTTATTCTTATCCAAATTTTTATTAATTAAAAAATAATAAAAAATTCAATATGGTATTGATTAAATGAATATTATTAGCATGAAAAATAATAAATTGAAGGTTTAAAACAAAAAATAGAAAACTAATTTAAAAATATGACAATTTTTTTTAATTTAAATCCTATAATTCCTATAATAACTCTAAGAAAATTTCAAAAACACTTGAAAATTAAAAATATTGTTATATGTTTGTACTCGGAAACTGATTAAAATCAAGAACTTTTTATTGAGATTAAAAAATTGATAATCAAACTATTATGAAAATTTTGAAAAAATTGCTTGTTCATTCTAAATTTAGAATGTTTCTTTTTGTAATTTCTGTTTTTCTGACAAATAATTCATTTGCTCAAACAAATGAAGATTGTCTTATGTGTCACGAAGACAAGGGTTTAACAAAAGTAAGGAAAGGAAAAACTGTTTCTTTGTTTGTGAATAATAAAACATTAAAGACTTCTGTGCATAAAAATCTTACTTGTGCATCATGTCATAAAGATGCGGCAGTTAGTGAATTTCCTCACGCAGAAAATTTAAATCCGGTTAATTGTGGTGGCTGTCATAAAGTTGCTCAAGCAAAATTTGAAGGAGGTATTCATGGTCAAGCATTAAAATTGAATGCTCCATATGCTCCAGATTGTAAAGAATGTCATGGAACCCATGATATTTTATCAAGAATGTCGCCTCAATCCAAGACGTATAAAATGAATATTCCTATTTTATGCGGAAAATGTCACAAAGAAGGAGCGCCAGTTGCTAGATTGTATACCAATATCACACAACATAATATTTTAGAAAATTATAGCGAAGGTATTCATGGACAAGGTTTATTTAAAAAGGGGTTAATTGTTTCTGCTACCTGTAATGATTGTCATGAAAGTCATTTAATATTACCTAAATCTAGTCCTAATTCTTCAATCTCAACAAATAAAATTGCTCGTACCTGTATGAAGTGTCATACAAGAATTGAGCAAGTTCACCAAAAAGTTATAAAAAGTGAATTATGGGAAAAAAAGCCGGGAGCAATTCCAGCTTGTAACGATTGCCACCCTTCTCACAAAATTAAAATTGAAAATATTGTTCAAACAATTTCTAATCAGGTTTGCTTAAAATGTCATAGTACGGAAGAGGCCTTTAAAACTGTTAATGGAAAGAAAGTCTCACTTAAAGTTGATGTGTCGCATTTAACAAACTCTGCTCATAAGAATATTCCTTGTACAAAATGTCATATTGATGTTGATATTGCTCTTGCAAGACCATGTGAACCAACAAAAAGAAAGGTTGATTGTTCTAATTGTCACATCAATGTTTCTAATGAATTTTTTGCAAGCGGCCATGGACAAGCATATTTAGCTAAAAAGAAGAGTGCCCCATTTTGTACTGATTGTCATGGAACCCATAATATAAAAACCAGATATGATGATACTTCACCAACTTATAGAGGTTCAATTCCAAAACTTTGTGGAAAATGTCATCAAACCAATGGCAGGGCAAACAAACAAACCCAATTAAAGGAAGTAAATGCATTTTTTGATTATTCAAATAGTGTTCATGGTAAAGGTCTCACTGAAAAAGGATTGTTATCTGCTGCAGTTTGTACCGACTGTCATACTACTCATAGTATTTTAAAGGAATCTGATAAAAAATCGTCTGTTAATCCAGAAAATGTTCCAAAAACTTGTGCTAAATGTCATAAAGGAATTTATGATCAATACATAAAAAGTGACCATTCAATTTTAAAATCAGATGGGAAAAAGAAATATCCAACTTGTGCTTCTTGCCACTCTGCTCACGTAATTACCGAAATTGATGGTGACAAATTTATGTCAGAAGTAACAGTTCAATGTGGTTCCTGCCATAAGGACTTAGCTGAAACTTACAAAGAAACTTACCATGGAAAAGCATATCAACTTGGGTATTTAAAAGCTGCAAGATGTTCTGACTGTCATGGTGCTCATTATATTTTGAAAGTTTCAAATCCAAATTCAATGGTTGGAAGCAATAATATTGTTGCAACTTGTAAACAATGCCATCCAAAAGCAAATAAAGAATTTACAGGTTATTTAACTCATGCCACTCATAATGATACACCAGCTTTATATTACACGTTCTGGGCAATGACTTTGCTTTTATTAGGTGTTTTTGGAATTTTCGGAATACATACATTATTATGGATACCAAGGTCATTAATGGAAGCAATGAAAAAGAAACACCACAAAAAAGTTGTTGGTGAGGCTAAATACTTTAGACGTTTTTCTAAAAGTCAGAGAATAACTCACATTTTTGTAATAATGAGCTTTATCCTATTAGCATTAACTGGTATGATTTTGAAATTTGCTTATATGGAATGGGCTCAATTATTTGCTAAAATATTTGGCGGTGTTCATATGGCTGGTCTTGTTCATAGATTTGGGGCAATGATTACTTTTGGATATTTTTCTTATCATGTTTATTCTCTGATAAAAGAGAAAAGACAAAGAAAAGAAAGTTTATTAGGCTTTATTTTTGGAAAGAATTCCTTAATGTTTAACAAGCAAGATTTAAGTGACTTTTTTGCAACTGTAAAATGGTTTTTAGGTAGGGGAGTTAGACCAAAATATGGCAGATGGACATATTGGGAAAAATTTGATTACATGGCTGTATTCTGGGGAGTTGCTGTTATTGGTTTCTCCGGATTAATTCTTTGGTTCCCAGTTTTGTTTACTAAATTTTTACCAGGATGGATAATAAATGTTGCGCTGATTATTCATAGTGATGAAGCATTATTAGCTGTTGGATTTATTTTTACAATTCACTTCTTTAATACACATTTGCGTCCTGAAGCTTTCCCAATGGATACTGTAATATTTACTGGACATGTTCCATTAGAAGAATATAAAGCTGATCGACCACGCGAATACGAAGAATTAGAAAATTCAGGAAAACTTGAAAACGTCGTTGTTGTAAAAGAGATGACTGCATCTTGGATAAAAATTGTTAAAGTTGCTGGATTCATTTTCTTATTCTTAGGTATTATGCTTGTTGGTTTGATTATTTATTCATTATTGAAATAAAATGAATCAATAAATATGTAAAAAAAGAAAACCGACCGAAAGTCGGTTTTCTTTTTTTTAATTTGATTTTTTAATTTATAAATTTTCCTTAAGTTTGTAAAAATCAAAATAGAATCATGAAATCATTTACAAAATTCATTAAATCAAAAATTTTTAAATCAATAACCTCTTTAAAATTTTTGTTGTTCTTTTTTATCCCAATATTCACTATTTTAATTATTGGAAGTTGTAAACACGATCAAATCTATCCTGATGTTTGTTTTGAAACAGAAGTTCAGCCAATATTTCTTGCTAATTGTGCTATATCAGGCTGCCATGATGCTACCAGAGCAGAGGGTGGTTATGTTTTGACAGATTATTCAAATATTATGAATAAAGGAATAAAATCTGGAAATGCATCAGGAAGTAAAATTTACAAAGCAATTAGTGGAAATATTTTGGCAGAAAGCATGCCACCTTCAGGACCATTAACCACTGAGCAAATTACTTTAATTCGGTCTTGGATTGAGTCAGGTGCAAAAAGTGGCAATTGTAATACCAGTAGCTGTGACACGAATCTGTTCTCATTTAGTTTAAACGTTAAACCAATTTTTGACACGTATTGTGTAGGTTGTCATAAATCAGGTTCGTCATCTAATATTAATTTTGATGGCTATTCGAATATTAAAGCTTATCTGGATGTTTCTGGAAATGTTACAAAAATTATTCAAGCTGTTCAATATACTTCGGCTAGTTCTATGCCAAAAACCGGAAAAATGATTGATTGTAAAATTACTCAAATGGTAAAGTGGATAAATGCTGGATATGCTAATAATTAAATACTTATTGAAATGAAAAAGAAGGTGTATAATATTGTTTTATTTTGTTTGATTGGAAGTATTACATTGTTTTTTACTTCATGTTATTACGACAATATGGAAGATCTATATGTTAATAGGAATTCAACTGACAATTCATGCGATTCTGTTAATGTAACATTCACTGGAAATATTAGTGTTAAATTCGCAAATAATAATTGTTTTAATTGTCATGGCAATGCTGGGCCAAATTTGAATTTCCAGGATTATACAACATTCAAAGACTATATTATTATTCCAGCTAATAAGACGAAATTGTTTGACTCAATTAGTATCGGTCATCATTCTGCATTGTATAGTGGCTGTGAATTATCTCAGCTAAGCAATTGGATAAATCTTGGGACACCACAATAATCTATCACTAAAACCTATATCGTGAAAAAATCATTTATTTTATTCTCATTAATTTTTGCGAATTTTTTATTTGCAAATGCTCAAGACTCTGATTCAACAAAAGAATATGTTGAAAATACTTTTTGGGGAAATAGGGTTATTAATGGTCAGTCTTCTGAATTAACACCAGCTGGAAAATTAGAAATAAAAATATCACATCGTTTTGGAACTTTGGAACAAGGTTTTTATGATTATTTTGGCTTAGACCAATCTTCAATAAGACTAGGTTTTGAATATGGTATCAATGATTGGCTGATGATTGGTTATGGAAGAAGTACCATGCAAAAAACTTTTGATGGATTTTTTAAAGCAAAAGTGCTGAGACAAACTTCTGGTAAGAAACCCTTTCCATTTACCCTTACTTATTTTGCTGACATGAGCTATAATTCTTTAAAGTGGAATGATCCAACAAAAAATGATTATACTTCCTCGAGAATTGCTTATGTGCATCAATTAATTTTTGCCAGAAGTTTTGGTGAGAAACTTGGTTTGCAATTTGTTCCTACATTGGTTCATAAAAATATGGTGCCTACAAAAGAAGATAAGAATGATATTTTCGCTTTTGGATTTGGTGGAAATTATAAAATTTCAGAAAAATTTGCAATTACTGGAGAGTATTATTATTTGTTACCAAATCAGGTAAAATCAAAAGTAAATGGATTAGATGCAAATAATTCAATGTCATTCGGAGTTGATATTTTCACAGGAAAGCACGTTTTTCAACTTTTTGTGACCAATTCTACATTTACAGTTGAAAAAGGATTTATTACAGAAACAACAGATAAATGGAAGAATGGAGGAATTCATATTGGTTTTAATCTTGTGAGAAAATTTACATTAATTCACAAGTAAATTTAACCAATATCACTTATTTTTTTCAGTAAATCCAAATCAGTTATTTCGATTTTCTTGCCTTTTAGTCGAATTACTTTTTCAGTTTCAAACTCCTTCAGAGTCCTAATAGTATTTTCAGTCGAAAGGTTGGATAATTCGGCTATTTCTTTTCGGGTGAGTATTTGATTTACAATTTCATCCTTGAAGGTATAATGCAAATGAATAAGAGTGTCTGCCAATCTGCCTCTAGTTTGTTTTAATGCAATACTCGACATCTTTTTAAATCTGGAAAAACCATTTTTATTGAAATGACTTAAAAAGTCAATTGCAAAATTTCCATTTTTATGAAGCAAATTCATGAAAAAATCGGTATCAGTTAGGCAAACAGTAACATCTGTTAATGCAACAACTGTTATTGGAGACGAATCGTTATTTGCGAGAAAAAGTGAATTAACAAAATTGCCTTTTCCAAGGATTTCGAGAATTAAACTCTTTTTAAAATTGCTCTCCATGATTATTTTAACATATCCTTTTGACAAAAAGATAATCTGCTTAGAAAAAGCACCTTTTTTTAAAATTGTTTCTCCTTTTTTGAAAAAAATTGCCGTTTTTGCATCATCAAGCGATTGAAGTTCTCCCATTGATAAACTGCGGTAAAAGTCGCATTTATTATCGCAAATTACACATTTACAGGGCTCGGTATATTGGTTCATTTTTCTATTTTTAAAATACAAATTTAGGTTGTTTTGTGATTTAAATCAAGTTTTTTGTAATTTAATTTAGAATGATTATAATAAAAAATGTTAAATTGCTGATAAACTGGGCAATATTAAATGTGAATTCATTCATTATTTGATTCATAATCATAAAAGAACTTGGTTTCAGTTGAAAAGTTAAAAGAAGTGATATATATCATATATTAAGGTGATAAATATTATAGGATTTGTTTTATATTTGTTGTGTAATAATTAACAAGTAACTAATAATTTAAGAAAACAAAGAATGAAACATTTAAAAATTTTTATCGGAATTGTATTTGTTGTTGGGGTTTTTATCTCAAAAAATGCAAATTCTCAAACATCAGGAACTCTTTCTTTTAACGTAAATCCTTTAACGAAAAGTGGTTCTTGGGGTGCAGATCATTATGTAGCAATTTGGATAGAAAATTCGTCTGCAAGTTTTGTTAAAACAAAATTAAGAAAATCTGACAGTCATGGAACATCCAGCCATCTATTGGTATGGAAAGCTAAATCTACATCAAACGTTGTGGATGCTACAACTGGCGCATCAATTACTTCTTATGCCGCTCCCATTAATATTATTTGGAATGGAACTGATGTTGCAGGAACTGTCGTACCTGATGGAACTTATAATGTTTGGGTTGAATTTACATGGAATCATGGAACAACTGGTACAGCCACTACTTCTTTGCAATTCACAAAAGGGCCATCTGTTGATACACAAACCCAAACTGCTAATGCAAATTTTTCTGGTGTTTCATTAACATGGACGCCAAACGGAGTTGGAATTGAAAATAACCTGAAAAATGAAGAAATTTCTGTTTTCCCAAACCCTTCAACAGGATTGGTAAATATTAATTTTGGTAATGGTTTTAAAGGAGATGTATTTGTAACCAATGTTTTAGGTGCAACTATTTTTAATGACAAAATAGAAATTTTAAAATCAGGAAATAAAGCTATTGATTTAAGCCGTTTTTCTAATGGTATTTATTACATTAATATTCAAAATGAAGAAAAAACAGAAAGTAAAGAGTTTAAAATTATTCTGAGCAAGTAGGCTATTCTAATAATAATATTAAAGCATCAACTGGAAAACGGTTGGTGCTTTTTTTATGCCTTGATGATATGTATCAACTTCTGATGTGATAACAAACAGGTAGGAATACTATTCAAACAATAGGATAAACATTAATTTTGTTGTTCTTCATTTAACAATAGAAGTTTAATGATTAATCTTTAAAACTAAAAAATATGAAAAAACAACTATTTAATTTGCTGATTTCCCTTGCTATTGTTGTTAGTGTTTTTATTTCAAAAAATGCTAATTCTCAAACAGCAGGAACTCTTTCTTTCAATGTCAATCCGGTTGCCCACACTGGTTACAATGCAAATGATCACTATGTCGCAATTTGGATAGAAAACACTGCTACCACTTTTGTGAAAACAAAACTAAGAAGATCAGATTCTCACGGAACTAATAGCCATTTATTAGTATGGAAAGCAAAGTCTACCTCTAATGTGATTGATGCTACAACTGGTGCTTCCTTAACGTCCTATGCTGCATTAAATGTGGTATGGAATGGAACAGATGTAGTTGGTGCAGTTCCATATAATTTAGTACCAGACGGTACCTATAAAGTATGGGTTGAATTTACATGGAATCATGGAGCTACTGGAGTTGGTACATCAACTACATCATTGCAATTTACAAAAGGACCTGCAATAGATAATCAAACTCAAACTGCTAATGCATTCTTTTCTGGAGTTTCCCTTACTTGGACTCCTGCAGCAGCAATAACTCTTACCACTTCATCATTATCTTCTGCAACTTATTGTGCTGGAGGAGCAGTAAGTGTTCCTTTTACAAAAGGTGCTGGTACAATCTATAACAATAACACTTGGACAGCCCAATTATCTGATGCTTCAGGTAGTTTTGCTTCTCCTGTAACTATTGGGACTTTAGTTGGAACTGCTGCAGGAACAATTTCAGCAACTATTCCTGCTGGAACTGCCGCTGGAACTGGTTATAGAATTAGAGTTATTGGTAGCCAACCTGCCACAACTGGAACTGACAATGGTACGAATATTACAATTGTTAATGCATCGGCACCAACTGTAACTGTTACAAATAATTGTGGAAGCTCTTTATTAACTGCAACCGGGACTGGTTCTTTTTTGTGGAGTAATTCTGCAACAACAGGTTCAATAACTGTTACTACTCCTGGATCGTATACCGTAACTCAAACTATTTCTGGTTGTCCAAGTCCTGCTGGTAGCGGAACAGCTGCTCCAATTGCACTTCCTTCTCAACCGACTGTAAATATTGTTGATGTTTGTGGTAGTTCAACTTTAACTGCTGTTGGAATAGGTCCATTTTTATGGAGTAATTCAGCCACAACAAATTCAATAACTGTTACCACAGGTGGTTCATATACTGTTACTCAAATAGTAGGAGGTTGTACTAGTCTTCCTGGAACTGGATTTGCTGCACCAATAGCAATTCCTGCTCAACCCACAGTTAATGTAAATAACACTTGTGGAAGTACAACTTTAACAGCTGTTGGAAATGGTCCATTTTTATGGAGTAATTCAGCCACAACAAATTCAATTACAGTAACAAGTGCTGGTAATTTCACTGTAACTCAAACAGTGGGAGGATGTACAAGTCCTGCTGGTTCTGGAATCTCAGCACCATTAACAATTCCTACTGCTAGTATTTCAGGATTTACAAACCCAACAACATGTACATCCAACAATGGAACTGCAACTGCAGCAGGCGGATCTTCATTTACATGGAGTACTTCACCAGTCCAAACAACAGCAATAGCCACTGGTTTGGGTGCTGGAGTTTATACAGTTACAGTATCTAACGGAAATTGTACAAATACTGCTTCAGTAACTTTAGTTGATCCAGGTGCTCCATCAGCACCAATTGTAAATGGTATTAATAATTGTGGAAATTCTGTATTAACTGCAACTGGAACCACAGGAACATTACTTTGGAGCAATGGTGCCACGACAAATTCAATAACTGTAACAGTGGGAGGAACTTATACAGTTACTCAAACCGTTGGTGGTTGTGAAAGTAACCCTGGAACAGTATTGGCTTCACCAAATTTTCCAACAGCAGTTACGCTTTCAGAAAACACTGGAGTGTTAACATCAACAGCAACAACAGGAAATCAATGGTATGAAGTAGCTTCAGGTATCATTGTGGGACAGGTTGGACAGAGTTATACTCCGATTGCAACAGGATATTATTATTCAGTTGTAACAGACATTAATGGTTGTGTGGTGAATTCTGATACAATTCAAGTTGTAATTAATTCTATCGAATCGAGCATTTTGAATGGAAACGTAAAAATTTATCCTAACCCTTCAACTGGTATAATTAATATTTCTGTAAATCAAATTGAATCAAATTGTAAGATTATTATTGAAAATACTTTGGGATTTAGAATTTATGATGAAAAATTCGGACAAATTAGTAATTTGCTAAAATCAATTGATTTGAATAAATATGCTAATGGAATTTATTTTGTAAAGATTCAAGTTCAAAATAGTGAACTTCGTTACAAAATTGTATTAAATAAATAAAATTATCAAAATAAGAAAAAGCACCATCCGAAAGGTTGGTGCTTTTTTTGTGCTGATAATTATCAGTAAATATCATGCTTTATTGTATGATACTGAAATATTTTTTTTTTTCTTTTCGCCTTACCTTTGTTGTCTATAAATTTAATTAAAACCTTTACGTATGAAAAGAAAAATTTACCTTAGTTTAATGGTTTGCTTTACATTGATTTTAGCAAGCTCAAAGTTTAACAATGCTCATTCTCAAACTGCAGGAACTCTTACATTTAATGTAAATCCAGTTTCTCGCACTGGTTACAATGGTCTTGACCATTATGTTGCAATTTGGTTAGAAAATTCTACTACTACATTTGTAAAGACAAAGCTAAAAAGAGCTGATAGTCATGGTTCTAATAGTCATTTATTGGTTTGGAAGGGAAAATCTGCATCAAACGTTGTTGATGCAACCACAGGAGCTTCTTTAACATCTTATTCCCCACTTTCAATTACATGGAATGGAACGGATGTTAGCGGTGCAATTGTTCCAGATGGAACCTATAAAGTTTGGGTTGAATTTACCTGGAATCATGGTGCAACAGGAACAGGGACAACAACCACATCTTTGCAATTTACAAAAGGACCCGCTGCTGATTCTCAAACATTAGCTGCTACTGGTTTTTTTACTGGAGTTTCTTTAACTTGGACTCCAGCTGGTGGAGTTGGTGTTCAAACTGTTGAGAATAACACTGGAATTAATGTTTATCCAAATCCTTCAAATGGTTTAGTAAATATTGATATGAAACAAGCATTAAACGGTTCTATTATTGTTGAAAATACAATCGGTGCTGTTGTTTATGAAGAAAAAGTGAATACTTCAAATGCAGAAGTTAAAACTATTGACTTAAGTAAATTTGCTAATGGAACTTATTTTGTAAATGTTCAAAGCAAAAACAATACTGAATCTCAGAAATTCAAAATTATTTTGAATAAATAAATATCGAGATTATTAAAATAAAAAGAGGCATTTCCATAGGAAATGCCTCTTTTTATTTTAAGTGTTTTCTTTTGCGGTATTTATTCTTCAACAGCATCAGTTATTATTTTATTTAATCCATCCGATTGAAAAACTTTATAGTTTCCTTTTTCATCAGAATAAATCAAGTAAGCCATTAGCTCAGAGTGTTCCGAAAGGAATGTAATTGATTTTTCAAGTCCCATTACCATGAAGGCAGTTGCATATGCATCGGCTGTCATACAATCATTCGCTAAAACTGTTGCACTTAAAAGACTATTATGCGCTGGATATCCTGTTTTTGGATTTATCTCGTGGGAATAACGAATCCCATTTTCAATATAAAACTTCCTATAATTGCCAGAAGTGTTAAATGCCTTATCCTCAATTCTGGCAATAGCTTTTAAAGGATTGTTTCCATCAGGATTATCAATAGGCTTTTCAATCCCAACTTTCCAATTATCACCATTCGGTTTTTTTCCTCTGGCAAATACTTCTCCACCAATTTCAACAAGGTATGAACTAATTTTTTTTGATTCTAATAATTTCGACACTAAATCAACTGAATAACCTTGAGCCAAAGCATTGAAATCCAATGTAATTCTATTGTCCTTTTTTATTATTTTCCCATCTTTCATTTCAACATACTGATATCCAATAAATTTTAAAAGACTATCAACCATAGTGCTATCCATTTTTGCTTTTTTCTTGAAACTAAATCCCCATCCTTTTACCAATGGACCAACAGTGCAATCAAAAGCACCATCGGTTGCCTTCGATACTTCTAGGCATTTATTAAAACATACTTTGAAATAATCATCAAGTATTACATTTTTGTCATTATTGTTTACTCTTGAAATTATTGAAGTAGAATCCCAAAGAGAAACAGATTTGTCAAAATCCTTTAATAGTTTTTCTATTTCAGTTGTAAAATCTCTATTTTTTTTATCGAAATACGTAATATTGTATGCAACCCCCTGGGCTCTTCCATTGATTCTAACAGGCTCTTTTTGGGAAAATAAATGAGTCGAAAATGAACTCAGCAAGCAAAAAATAATGATTGTTTTTTTCATATAATTATTTTAAAACGAATTTATAAAATTCGTCAAAAAACCACAGAAAATCAAATAAATTTTGGAAAATTAATTTAGGCTTTTACTGATCTACCTCAATTGCGTTTGGTTCAAATTTGCGCAGGCCCTTTAATTTGTTTAATTGCTCAGCGAGATCTTTCTCATTTCCAGCAATCATCAATTTATAATTTTCAGAACTAAAGTATTTCTTTATTACTTTATTAATGCCTTCAACGGTTTGAGAATTTAATTCGTTTAATAAATTCATTCTCTTTGCTATGTCAGGATAACAGAGGTAATTGTAATAATTGCAAATGCCATCCGGACTTGAAATAGACAAATAATTATTTCTTAGTTTTAGGCAAGAATTTTTTAATTCTTTTTCAGTAATACCGGTTGTGTAAAAATCATTAAGAACTTTGTCAACCGCTAAAATAGTGCTGTACATTTCTGCAGATCGAGTTTGAGTTCCAATTGTAAAAATCTTTTTATTTTGCAATTCATTAAACGCCATTCCAATTCCATAGGTTTTGCCCAATTTTTCTCTAACTTCTTCAAAGAGTTTGTTATTGAACACGTTTTGTGCAATTAAAAAAGCCATCATGTCTTTATCCCCAAAACCAGGTGCTTTTTTCGTCCAATTCAAACAAACCTGAGTTGCATCGTCTCTATTTACAAAACCAAATTCTCTTCCTTTAAAAGAGGGGCTTTCTAAATTTACTTGGTTGTTTTCACCATAAACGCTTACCCAATCGCCGAAATAAAATTCCACAAGGGTTTTAATTTTTACTTTATCAAGTTTTCCGCAAAATACCAAGCGAGTATTTTTTGGGGTGTAATTAAAATCATAGAATTCTTTTATTTCTTTGGCAGAAATTTTCATGATTTGGGTAGGATAAGAATTCCTTCCTAAAGGATTGGAAGTTCCAAAAACAAAAAGATTTGAAAATTTTGTTGCAAGATCTGTAATATCCAGTTTTTTTGGATTGTTATATTGAACAAACTGAGAAATTTCTTGTTTCACATCTTCTACAGGAAATGAAGGATATCTTATTGCATTTGAAAAAATATCGATACCAGTTTCAAAATTTTTATTTGCGACCAATAAAGATATGGAAGAACTATTGATACCAGAATTGGCATTTAAATTTGTTCCTAATGAATAAAGCAAATCGGTTTGTTTTATCTTATCATATTTCTTATTTCCATATAATAAAGCAGAGGCGGTAAAGGATGAAATTCCTTGTAAACCTGGGGTTTCATTTTTAGTGCCAGCATTCACAAGTATTTCCATATATGTAGCTTCCACATTTCCATAGTCAATTAACAATACTTGCAATCCGTTTTTTAATTTAAACTCCTCATATTTAATGGTTTGGCTTTTCAAAGTTGAGAAAGTAAGGCTTATTAAAAGTATTGCGAAAAAATATTTTACAGTTTTCATATCAGTGATTTAGAAAGAAGGTTTGATGTTAATGAATTGAATTTGCTCTTCAGAAAGATATTTTGCAGCAACTACTTTTATTTCTTCAGGACTTACCTTTTTATAACCTTCAATATCCTTATCGGCTTCAAGCGGATCATGAAAGAAAAATTCTGCCACTCCCAATCTATAAGCCACACTGTTTGGTTCATAGCTATTAAGTAAATTTCCAGATTCTATTGCCCTGACATATTGGTCTATTTTACTTTGGTCGATTCCATTGGCGATTACTTTATTTATTTCGTCGCGAATTTCTTTTTTGACTTTTATGTTCCCCGGCATTGGCGACATAAATACGTCCATTACCATATAATTTGTATATGACATTTGTTCGGCCCCAGCAGAATTTATTCCATATGCCAGTCTTTCTTTATTTACGATACGTTCATTTAAAATTGAATTCTGAGAAGTAAAAAGAGAGGAAATTAGAATTTCAAAAGCTTTCGATTCTTCTGATCCAGCGGCAGGGCAAGGAATAATAAAACTATATATTTGAATTGGAAAATCAATTCCCATTTCATTTTGCTTTACTTTACTTGTGAGCAAATCAGGGATATTTGTTTTTGGCTTAATGTCTAATTGTTTTTTAATTGGGCCAAAATACTTTTCTGCCAATTCAAATATTTTATCACTTTGCACATCGCCAACAACAATCATGAATGCATTATTTGGGCTATAAAAATTGTCATAGAATTTCTGACATTGTGCCGCAGTGAAATTCACAATATCATTAAATTCCCCAATTACATCAACTTCATATGGATGTCCTTCGGGATATAAAAATTTATAACGATCATCATTCATTTTCTGATACCAATTATTTCTTCCATTGCTGTATTCTTCTGCTACAACTTGTCTTTCTGTATTTAGCATTTCTTGACTTATCATCAAATTCTCCATCCGGTCGGCTTCAATTGAAAAAACGGTATCTAGATAATTTAAAGGTGCATACTCATAATAAACAGTTCTGTCATAGGAAGTGTATGCATTAAAATTTGAAATTCCAATATCCTGCATTTTATCGATTAGAGATGTGGGATATTTTTTCGAACCTTTAAACATCATATGTTCGAACATGTGCGCCAAGCCACGATTTCCTGGCGTTTCATCTTTGCTGCCAACTCGATACCAGATTTCTGATTGCACGAATCCATTTCCTGGTTTTTCGCAAACGATTACTTTTAATCCGTTGCTCAATACCTTAATTTTCACAGGATATTCAAAGGCTTTTGCCTGATTGGAAAGTAGAAAGAGAATTCCTACCAAAACAAGGCTTAAATAATTAATGGAAACATTTCTCAAATTTTTTTGCACTTTCAATTTCAAATTTTTCATATTAATATTTTTTTCAAGTAATATTACATATTTAATCCAATTCTAAACCCGCTTGAAAGCTTTGTTTGGCTGCTATATGCGGTAATAAAATCAACTCTTAAAAACCCAGGAAGAACTCCAGGAATTCCAATTTTTTCAATACCAACACTTAATTCAACATATTGGCTTAGACCTTTTGTGCTTAAATAATGTGCACCAACAACTTCTTTGAATTTGGTTTTTCTAATTAATGGAATTTTATTGATAATCCATCCATTAAAATGATGCTCAGCATGGGCTTCAAGAAAGTCTGAAATCGTGCTATATTGGTAATATGGCAATAAATTGAATCCAGCTAAAGCAACACTTTCTTGATTTTGATTAGCATTGTTTCTTGATTTTTTTAAGAAAATAGTTTGATTCCCGTCAAAATGGTAGTAATCTGTAAAAAACAATTTGCCTGTATTTGGAAAAAAACCATAGCCAATCTGATAGACAAACATTCCAATCATTTTAAAATTAATATTTTGATATATACCAGCTTTTACAAAATCATAATTAACACTTCCCATTCCTTTTTTGTAATTAACAATAAAGTCGGGATATTTTGAACCCAACATAATTTTTTGATTTGGACGTGTATAATACCTTTGTTTTATTCTAAAAGTCATACTGGCCGAGCCAATAAATGCCGAATTTCTTTGGAATGAAGGATTTTCATTATCAGGATTTTTAGGATCGTTGGAAGTGAATTTTCTCAATCCAAAATCTCTAATAACATAATCTTCAGTGTTCACCATTGGCATTCTATCTGCATATTCTGCAGATGCGTTGATATATATTCCATTAATCAATTCGGTTGAAATACTGGCTTTTACAAATTGTTTTTCATAGATTTTTGCGAAATTCTGTTCTTCCATTAAAGTATAATAAGCATTAACTAAATTGCCAATAGGATTATTCTGATTGAACTGAACAGATTGCTTTCCTAATGAAAACGAAACTCTGGTAAATTTTTGAGGTTTAATTGTGTAATTTGCATATAGTGAACCATTAAAATGAGTATTTCCAATTCCATATGAAACGCTTACACCTCCGCCATAATTTTTAAAATTCTCTGGATTTCTATAATAGGAGACGGTTTCCTCAAATGACAAACCTTCCACGGTATTATAATTTGCGCCAAAAATTGGCGAGCTAATGTTGAAATTTGAATTCTTCATGGATTTTTGTATTGAATATCCACTAAGCAATACTTTTCCAATTTTGAATTTATTTCGTTTATGGTCAACCGAATCTTTATATTCTTTTGTGGAAGCTTTTAGCATTAAACTATCTTTTAATTTATAGTCGCTAATTTCCTCAGTTGTTAAAGCAACCGGTCGTGTGGTTTTCCAATAGAGGCTATCTTTTTTGTTGGCATCCTCATTAATTTTTAATTCTTCACCATTAAAAAATCCTTTTGGGAAATCAGGGTCAATAATATAATTTGATTGAAAGCCCAAGAAATAACCGGTACCTTTAATACCCAAAAATCCAAAATCGAAGGAGAATCTATTAGAAACTGGGAGCCAAATACCTTTTTCAACTTGAGCATGAACTTGCTGAATAACCAAGGTGTCAACAAAATCTATTTGAGCATCTTTAGTTAAATACAAATCGGTACTATGAATATTCCATAAATCTTCTATGATATAAATGAAACCATGAAAAACCGGATCGTTTTTTCGCTTTGGAATAACTTCTATTTTATTTACCAAAAGGCCGTTTTCCATGAATGAACCAATAAGTTTGTATCTATAATAAAGAAATGCGCTAGAGGAAATTGGAGAAATAAATCCACGCTCACTTAAATTGATAATATTCAGATTGTTTTCGTAAAAATTGAACAGCATATCAGATGCTTGATTATAGCTAAAAGCCTTATTGTCACCACTTACTTTTGAGGAAATCATTTCCTCTTTAATTTTATCCGGCTGTTTAAAGTTGAATTTTGAGACTGACTCAGATAAATAAATTATACCCCTTCCGTTAGAATCAAGACCTATCATATCTCCCATGATTTCTTCACGTTTGAAACCCATAACTTTTTCTGGAATTTCTTTCATGAACTGCAATCCTTTAATGTAAACATCGCAACTAAAAGAATTTACCTTTTCAAGGTAGTCTTTCCTTTTCTTTTGTGCTTCACGGATGATTCTATAGGCGGGGTCTTCAGCATTTCCATTAACAACAACTTCTTTCAACATCATTTCGGTTTTTTCCATTACGATATTGAGAGTTTGGTTTTTATTGTTTACCACAACCGAAATAATTTGTTGTTTATAACCAATAATACTGATAGCCAATTGGTATTCTCCATTGTCTAAACTAAATGAATAAAATCCCTTTTCGTTTGTTGTGCAGCCTTTAGAAGTTCCCTTTACCATAATGTTTACAAATGGTAAGGCTTTTTTAGAATTATCAGTGACTTTCCCGCTTAAAATAAAACCGAAAGAGTAATTTATATTACTCAATAATAGGAAAATAAAAATGAAATAAGCTTTTTTCAAGATAAAATTTAATTTAGGACGAATATACTAGTAAATTTGTTACAATTTTAATTCAGTTAATTTTTTTTAAAACAATCTTTCGTAGCTAATTACGTTTACTAATTAATTTGAAAATTTCAACGAAATATTTATTAATTTAGCTGCCTTAAATGATTTTATGCCAACAACCGAGGAAAAAATAGCTAAGCGAAGTTTAAAAACATCTTATGTTTCAACAATTGTGAGCATTACCTTGGTATTATATGTCATGGGTTTCTTAGCCTTTGTTGTTTTAAATGCGAAGAAAATTTCGGATTATGTTAGAGAAAATATTGGTTTTACAATATTTTTTCAGGAAGATGTTCCAGAGGGAGAGGTTTTATCTTATCAAAAGACCTTAAATACGCAACCATACGTTAAATCAAGTGAATATTTTTCTAAAGATAAGGCTGCTGAATCCTTTCAAAAAGATTTAGGAGAAGATTTTGTGAGTTTCATTGGCTATAATCCGCTTCCTTCTACCATTGAAGTAAAGCTAAAAGCTGATTATGCTACCAATCAAAATATTGAAAAGATTAAAATGGACCTGTCAAAAAATAAATTAATTAAAGAAATTACTTATCAAAAAGCATTGGCAGAACAGGTAAATTCTAATGTAAAAAAAATAAGTCTCTTTATTTTGGGAATCGGATGTTTATTGCTAATTATTGCATATGCTTTAATAAACAATACTATTCGGCTTTCTGTCTATTCCAAACGATTTCTTCTTAAAAGTATGCTTTTGGTGGGAGCAACACAAAGATTTATTCGTAGACCATTTATTATTGCTGGTTTAATTCAAGGTTTTATTGGCTCATTGCTAAGCGTTGGATTGATGTCAGTAACTATTTATTTTTCTACCAAACAAATACCAGAACTAGCAAATCTTCAGGATACAAAAATGTTCATTATACTTTATGGATTTATTGTAGCTTTGGGTTTGTTAATTTCTTTGGTGTCTACATTTTTTGCAGTTAGCAAATACTTAAAAATGAAAACTGATTTTTTATATTATCATTAAACTTTAAATAACAAGAATATGGCTGTTACTCCTAAAAAAACTGAAACAATAAATAAAGGTGTAAAGGAAATTGAAACAAAATCTCCATTTAACTTTCCTTTTGACAGAAGTAATTATATTATTATGTTAATTGGTATCGCATTGATTCTTTTTGGATTTATTGCAATGATTGGTGGTGGAGCAAAAAATACAACTGATTTTAGTGAAAGTATTTTTGATTTTCAACGCTTAACCTTATCCACAATTTTAATTTTAGCTGGATTTGGTGTTGAAATCTATGCTATCATGAAAAAACCAAAAGAATAGTTTGGATGAATTATCTTGAAGCTATTATTCTTGCGATAATTCAAGGAATTACCGAATTCCTTCCTATTTCTTCAACTGGTCATATGATCATTGCAGAATATTTTCTTGGCCTGCAGAAATCAAATGCACTTTCTGAATTTTCTAGGTTATTTGCTGTTAGCATTCATTTTGGAACTGTTTTGGCAGTTGTAATAATTTATTGGAAAAGGTTTTTTACCTCAATTGATATTTATTTTAAACTTTTTATTGCTTTTATTCCTGCCGCAGTTCTTGGGTTTTTACTAAGCGATACCATTGATAAAGTTTTAACCAATGTTATTGTTGTTGCAATTGCATTAATTTTAGGCGGAATTATTCTTTTGTTTGTTGATAAATGGTGGAATTATAAAGATGAAGAAAAAGAGCCTTCTTACTTATCTTCACTTATCATTGGTCTTTTTCAGGTAATTGCAATGATTCCTGGAGTTTCAAGGTCTGGTGCAACAATTGTTGGTGGAATGTTTCAAAAACTTACTCGCAAAAAAGCTGCAGAATTCTCTTTTCTTTTAGCTGTCCCAACTGTATTAGCTGCTTCTGGTTACAAAATGCTGAAAGAATATAAATCCATAAATTCTGAAAATATCAACCTTCTTGTTATAGGAAATATTGTTGCCTTTATTATCGCAATTATTGCAATTAAAACTTTTATCGGAATTATCCAAAAATATGGATTTAAAGCATTTGGATATTATAGAATAATTTTAGGAAGTATCTTACTTATTCTTTTGGCTTTAGGATACAATTTAAACGTGGGAATTGATTAATGAGTGATTTTATTGAAGGAGAGGTTCTTCTTGTTAATAAGCCATTAGATTGGACTTCTTTTGATATTGTAAATAAATTTCGCGTCCTGTTAAAAATTCATTTAGGAATAAAAAAAATAAAAGTTGGTCATGCCGGAACTTTGGATCCTTTGGCCACAGGTTTATTGATTTTATGTACAGGAAAATTCACCAAAAAAATTGATGAATACCAGGCTTTTGAAAAAGAATATACTGGAACTTTTTTTCTTGGTGCAACAACACCTTCTTCTGATTTAGAAACTGAAGTTGACCAAACCTTTGATATTTCTGGAATTACAAACGAAGAAATTATTGAAGCATCAAAAACCTTTATTGGAGATATTCTTCAAAAACCACCAATTTTTTCAGCAAAAAAAGTGAATGGCGAAAGAGCATACGAATTGGCGCGCAAGGGCGAAACACTTGAAATGCCTGCCCGACTTGTTACCATAAATGAATTCGAAATCACAAAAATTGATTTGCCAAATATAGATTTCCGTATAGTTTGTAGTAAAGGAACTTATATTCGTTCTATAGCCAGAGATTTAGGTGATTACTTGAAAAATGGTGCTCATCTCACAACACTTTGCCGCACAAGGATTGGGGAATTCAATCTTTCGGATGCGATTACAAAGGAGGAATTTGAAAGAAATCTTGTAATGATTTCCGAAAAGTCTAATTCTACTGAAAATACTATTCAATAAAAAAGGCGAAGTGAACTTCGCCTTTTTGTTTTATTTTATTACTTTCAATACCTCTTTAGCTTGCTTATCATTCGGATCTAAAACTAGTAATTTTTCCCAAAATGTTTTTGATGTGGCATTGTCTTTTTGCAAATAATAATAATATCCTAAATATTGATAGGCTTCTATTAGAGCTGCTTTATTTTTTTCAGGAGCCCCTTCATATAATTTAACTACCATTTCATATTGAGGTTTTGCTAAGCCTGCAGTAGATTCAGGGTCAAGTTGGGCACGAACCCCAGCCCTGTAAAAATGGGCCTGAGCGTAATCCGGTTTGGCAACATTTACTTTTGAGAAAGCTGAATCTGCTAAAACCAAATAACTCCTTTTTGTTAAGCTGTCTAATTTAGCATCAAAAGTTGCGAAATAATAAGCTTTTCCTAAAGAAAAATATTGCGATGTCAATGGACTTTGAGTGCTTTTTATTAAAAGTTCATAATTGTCAGCGGCATTTTTATACTCTTTTTTCTTATTATAAATATCTGCAATATCTTTATAGAAATCGGTTCTTGTACTATCAGAAATCATTGCTTGTTTATAATTAACAATAGCCAATGAATCACTGCCTGTCTCTTTGTAGAGTCTGGCTGTATATTCATAATCTGAAGACAGAATTTTCTTTTTATCTACCAGTTTAAAAAAGCGATCCATATAATAAAGTCCTTTTTTGTAATCTTTTGTTTCGCAAGAAGAATATCCTTGTAAGCGCAATAAGGTAACATTATTTGAATCTTTTTTCAAAACTTCATTCATTTCAACTTTTGCTTTATCATATTTTTTATCGAAGAATAACATATAAGCATATCTTACACGTTCGTCCATTGTATATTCTTCAGTTTTCTGAATATATTTAGAATAGGTTTCGCTTGCTTTATCATATTTTTGTGCCATAAAATAAAGTTCACCTAATTCACGATATACAGGAATATAATTTGAATCAAGAGTAATAACATTTTGAAAAGCTGCTAATGCTTCAGGATACATTCTAGCTAAAGATGAAATCATTCCTATCTTGAAAAATCCTTTTGTAAAACTTTTATTTACTTCAGTTGCTCTTTCGTAATTCGATAAGGCTTTTCCTGCATTATTTTGGTCAAGGAAAATATTTCCATATTTGATATAAATTTCAGAGACTGTTTTGTCAAATTCTTTTGCTTTGTCCAAATAAACAATGGCTTGATCAAAATCTTTGTTTTTTGAAACAATATTTGCTTCTGCAAGCTGCAAATAAATATTTACATCCTTTCTTCCTTTTGCTAAGTTAAAAGCTTTATCAAAGCTTTTTCTGGCTTCTTCTTTATTGCCATTATGAAGGAAAATTCTTCCAGTTCCAATATAATTATATGGATTTGCTTTGTCAATTTCAATTCCTTTTGCAAAATAATAGCTAGCAGAATCATATTTTTCGAATGCAAATGAAATTTCTCCAGCATAATAAAGAGCCATTACATTTGTTGGATTTTGCTTGGCAAAGTTCAAAAATATTGATTTTGCTTTTTGTTTTTGTTCTAATTCTAACGATCTTAAGCCCTTCTCAATATCTTGAGAATATAAAGTTGAAAAATTAAAAATGCACATGCATGCAATTCCCAACTTAATGATGCTTTTTTTCCCAACTGTTTTCATTTGTCTAATTTTTAATTTTATTATCACTCAAAATTTATTCTGGGTTATTTTTATTCAATTCCACAATTCGAATTGGCTGTGTCGCAGGTAAAATACCAGATCTTAATATTATTCTTTGACCTCTATCGCTGGCTAAAAATGCAGCAAATCCACTTGCCAAACCAGACATTCCTTCAGCATTAATTACATAAATACATCTTGTTAATGGATATTGTTTTTGTGCAATATAAGCCTGATAAGGTTGATAACTATTTTCTGGAGTAGCATCCGCCTCTGAAGAAACTCCCATAACTTTGATTTTGTTTAAAAATGAAAGTGATGATGAATCTTGTTTGTTACTTACCCAACTTACACCAATTATCCCAATTGCATTTTCATTTTTTGAAACAAAATCAACAACATCGGCATTGTAACTTAAAGCCTGAAGTTTTGTTGAAAGTGGTTTTTCTTTGCAAATTGAATCTATAGCATATCTTACAGTGCTCGAATTTTTATTATCAAAAACAACTTTTAAATCATTGAGTTTCGATTTTGGATTTAATTCTTTCCATTTTGTAATTTCTCCGGTAAGAATTTTTTTCAACATACCCCAAGAAATAAGTGTGTCGCTATTGTTATTGTTCACAATTAGAGCTACACCATCAACCGCTATTTTAGTTTCCTTTGGATACATTTTTTTGTCTTCAAAAAACTTTTTCTCTTTGGCACTCAATTTCCTGGAAACAATTACTAAATCAGTGCTGTCGTTAAACAACTCGTTCAATGATTCAGTTTCGGTTTTGTAAATTGGTGTTATTTCAGCATATTTATAAATACTTTGAAAAACATCAATTTCGGATTCTATAATTGGTTTAAAAGTCTCATCAACAAGAATCTTAATCTTTCCTGTTGTTGGAGAATTAACGTTTTTAATATCGTTTGGGCCACCACAAGATTGAAATGCAAGAAATAAACCAAGAAATAAGTAAAAACTCTTACTTTTTAATTTCTTTAATTGTCCTATAAGATCTGAAGATTCCATAAATAATTAATAAAGTTCCAATACTAATGCGTTGCGTTTTATTGAGTAAATCTGCAGCAAAAGATTCTGATAAAATGATATACAAACCAAATGCCACATAAATTAAAATCATAAAAAAACCAAAATATCTCAGAACATTTTGCAACAATTCAAGATATTTTGGTTTAGGTCTTTTTTCGTCCATTTGTCTGACTTTTACGTCGCCATATGAAATAGAATTATTGTAAAATGAACTTAATTGGTAAGTTGAACTGAACTGGAACAGCCTGTCCATTTTGCTTTCCTACTTTCCACTCAGGCATCATTTTAACAACTCTGATAGCTTCTTCATCGCAACCACCACCAATACCTCTTAAAATTTGTGCACTTGTAATTTTACCAGCACTTGTAACAACAAAAGTTACATAAACAGTTCCTTGGATTCCACTTTCTTTTGCCATTTGAGGATAAGAAATGTTGTTTTTCAAAAACTTCATCAATTCTTCATCACCACCTTGGAATTCGGGCATTTGTTCAACAAAAGTATAAGGTTTAATTGTTTGTTCAACGATTTTTGGTCCTTCATCCAAACTCTTTAAATCCACAGTATCATTGTCATTACCAATTGGAATAACTGATTTACTAAGTTCATCCTGAGAAAGCATTTCATCCTCTTCTTTCACTTCCTCGTCAGGTTTTACAACTGGAGGCGTAAATCTAATTGTGTTTTTTACTGGAGGTGGTTCATCCATTTTTGGAGGAGGAGGAAGCGCCTTGTCCATTTTTAAATCGGCAAGGTTGGTAACATCCACATTTTTTTCCTTTTCTTTTGGCATGATAACTTTGAAAAGAACAGGCGCACTCACAGCTACACTAAAAACAGCGCACGAAATGATTAATGCGATAAAATGGTTTTTTGGAGTTTTTTTCCTAAGAGAATACGCTCCATATTCATGATTTTTTTCTTCAAAAACCATATCAACCCATTCATCTGAAAACAGATTTATTTTTGCCATAATAATAAATATTAATTCTCAATTAAATTTAAAATACCTTATTTGACCATTGGTTTAATGAACTCTAAATCCAAAGGTGTTATGTCAACAATTGCAAATTTACCAACATTACAAATATTCATTTCATCAAGAATATCTACTAAATTCTTGTAAGTTGATTTATCGGTTGCCTTTAATAGAACAACAGGTCCATTTTTTGCTGATTTTACAAGGGATACTCTTTTCTTATAAACGGAATCATTTATAATTCCAGCATCTTTGTCCTTTTTAATTACTTTAATTGCTTTAAAAGCACTATCATTTCTTAATAATATTGCTTTTCGGATGCCTTCTGGAGAAAAGTCAGTTACCTCAATTTTGGGGTCAATACCTTTTTCTCTGGTTCCAAAATAATAATAAACTTTATCGTTTTCCCCTAAAATAATTGTCATTGCTTTTGAAGCTTTTACTTTAGGTTGATCTTTCCCTGGGTCTTTATTATCAGGCATGCTAATTTCCATTGTTTGAGGCTTGCTAAGGGTAATTGTTAACATGAAAAACGTGATTAACAAAAATCCAAGGTCAACCATAGGAGTTAAATCCACACGTGTGGATAACTTTTTGGAGTGCCCTTTTCCACCCTTTTTGCCACTATCGGTATTTAGTTCGGCCATTTTATATTTGTTTTAAAATTATTTTTATTTCTTTTTCTTATCATCCAAAGGATTTGCTTCGAGACCAGTAATCAAATTAAATTTGTTTTCATTTTTATCTTGAAGTGTACTAATTACTTTTTTAACCATCGGATAAGGAGTGTCTTTATCACCTTTAACAGCTATTTTTAATTCTTTTCCTTTAATATCTCTCGCATAAAACAACCAATCAGCTAATTGATTATCTGTTGAGTCGCAAGGAATTCCAAGGGCATTTTCAGTTTTGTTTCTGGCTCCCATATCAAGTGCCAAATAGGGTTTCATCTTCTGAATTGGAACACCAAATGAATTCATGGCGCTGAATTTCTTCAATTCTTCTCCAGTAAATGTTACCTTATATCTTTCACCCATTTTCTTTAGCAATTCAACTCTTTTTTCGGCATTGTCAATTCCGAGGAAAACTCTACCATCTTTTCCTAAAACAATGGTTAGAATGTTGACATCAGGAATTTTAATTTCCGAAATAGAACCTGGAATTGTTACCGGAGTAGGGTCAGTTTCTGAAAATTTTGCTGTTAAAATGAAAAAGGTTAACAAAAGGAATGCAACATCACACATGGCAGTCATGTCGATGTGTGTGCTTTTCCGTGCAATTTTAACTTTTGGCATTTTTATTAATTTTTAAAGTTATTAAAACATAAAATTACTAGTGAGAAGCGGCATAGGTTTGAACAATGCTGAAACCTGCTTCATCAATGCTATAAGTTAATTTGTCAATTTTTGTTGTAAATACATTGTACATAATTACAGCTAGAGCTGCAGTACCGATACCAAATGCAGTATTAATAAGAGCTTCAGAAATACCAGTTGCAAGAGCTACTGAGTCAGGAGCACCAGCATTAGCAAGAGCAGCGAACGCTTTAATCATACCAATTACAGTACCTAAAAGTCCCATAAGAGTAGAAACAGAAGTAATAGTAGCTAAAATTACAAGATTTTGCTCTAAGCTTGGCATTTCAAGAGTAGTTGCTTCTTCAATTTCTTTTTGAATTGCAGCTAATTTTTGCTCTTTTTCCATTCCTTGTTCAACTTCTACTTGAGTATATTTTGTTAAAGCAGATTTTACAACGTTAGCAACAGAACCTTTTTGTTTGTCACAATCAGCTTTTGCAGCTTCAATGTTATTTGAAGATAAATTAGCTTTAATTTTTCTTACAAAAGCAACAACAGAACCTTTTCCGCTTGCTCTGGTAATTGTAATAAAACGTTCTAAAGAGAAAGTAATTACCGCGATTAACATAGTCATTAAAATAGGAACAATAATTCCTCCTTTGTAAATAATTCCAAGATAATTTCCTGGAAGTGGACCTTTTTCAACGTTTCCTTCAATAAAATTGACCGGATTTCCCATAACAAATTTGAAAATTAAAATTGCAATTACCAATGCTGCTGGTATTACAATAGCAGAAAATAAAGTTTTTAAACTTTGGCCTAAAGAATTGCTGTTTCCCTTTGAATCATTTTTTCCCATTGTTGTTAATTTTAAAGTTAATAGATTAGTTATTTTTTTATTGTTTATTAATATTTTTTTTCAATTTTTTGTGTTGATTTGGAGCAAAAGTAAAAAATTATATTGACACAATAAAAATTTTATTCATTTTAATTATTTCTTCCTGATTAATAAAAACGCTTCTAAATAATCAATAAAATAATTTAATACCTATGAAGTGAATTTTTCTGCATTTTAGATTTAAATTATTTGAAACAAATTTCGTTAAAAAAAATACCCTTTGTCAATACGAAATCAGTTAAAGGTAGGTTTTAAAAAGTTAACGGACGGGTAAAAGTTTTAGGCTACGGTTAATTCTCCTCTTATTGACGTTTGTAATAACTTCCAAATTTGTTTTTTAGTATAGTTTTTTCCTAATAAGAACATAAGCTTGGCGATTGCTGATTCAATAGTAATATCAAAACCTCCAACTACTCCAATCTTTCCCATATCGATACTTGTGTCGTATCGGCCAATCTCAACGGAGCCTCCTCTGCATTGTGTTACGTTATAAATAATAATTCCGTTTTTGATTGCTGTTCTTACTAAATCTAAAAACCATGGAACGTTTGGTGCGTTTCCTGAACCGAAAGTTTCTAAAACAATTGCTTTAAGTCCTTTAATTGAAATAATAGATTCCACAACTTCTTTCTGTATTCCAGGAAATAACTTAAGCACTGCAATTGAGGTGTTCATTTCTTTGTAAACTGTAAATTTCTTTTTTGGAAAAGGTAAAATTGCAGTACTATTATATTTAATATGAACTCCAGCCTCAGCTAAAACGGGATAATTAATTGATTGAAAAGCTTCAAAATTCTCAGCATTAAATTTATGTGTCCGGTTTCCTCTAAAAAGTTGATTTTCGAAGTAAATTGCTACTTCTGGAACAATTGGCCTCCCATTAATATTAGCCGCGGCTATTTCAATTGCTGTAATAAAATTTTCTTTTCCATCGGTTCTTAATACACCTATTGGCAATTGAGATCCGGTAAAAATAACGGGTTTATTTAAATTTTCGAGCATGAAACTTAAAGCTGATGCTGTGTAAGACATGGTGTCGGAGCCATGAAGAACAACAAATCCATCATATTTTTCATAATTCATTTCAATAACTTCGGCAATTTTTATCCAGTCTTGCGTGGTCATATTTGATGAATCCAATAATGGATCGAACGAAAATGAATCAATTTCAAATTTAAATTTCTTGATTTCTGGAATTTGCTGTGTTAATGCTTCGAAATCGAAAGGATAAAGGGCGCCTGTTTCTTTGTCTTCAACCATTCCGATTGTTCCGCCTGTATATATGATTAATATTTTCGTTTGTTTACTCATGTTTTTCAATTCAATTTAATTTCCATAAAATAATGTCGTGCCTACAGCACTTAATAATGTTCGAATTCTAATATTCTACCATAATTCCGCTCCTACGGAGCTTAATTCAGCCTCGATAGAGGCGACATTAT
>JACAAW010000240.1 GCA_013377115.1 Bacteroidota bacterium
CGGCTACCATGTCTTTGTTATGGAGTATTGGCTCAGCATATTTTTGCAAGAAAGAAGATGCAGCTGATTATCAGGCAATTCATTTAACCCAAACTGGAGTAAGAGCTGTTTTTGCTCCAATGCTTGGCGTTTTATTTTTTAATCTGGTTGGTTATTCTGGGACTTTTGGCATAGCGATTACTTCTTTACTTTTGGCAATTATCTGGATGGTCTCATCATACAAAAAGAAGCTTGTAATTGCTCCTTAAAAAGTGTAAATTTGTGAATTAAAAAACTAAAATTCAGAAAATGAAAAAGATACTAAGTATGTTTATATTGATGACTGCTGTTCTTTCGATTGCTTCCATTTCAAGTTGTCGTAAAGAAAGAAGAGGTTGTACCAATCCAAATTCAATTAATTACAATTCTTCAGCAACTTTAGATGATGGAAGTTGTATTGCGAAAGTTTATGGTTGTACTGATCCTTCTGCATCTAATTACAATTCATCAGCCAATGTGAGCGATGGCAATTGTATTTACACGACTCAAATTACAACATGGACTTCTCTTCCAACTTTTCCTTGCACAACAGCATTGATTGACGTGTATATTGATGATATATATCGTGGATCGTTAGATAGTTATTATAATTCAACTCCGGGTTGTGGTGCAATAGGTGGAGTTTCCTACGATGTTCTTCCTGGGAATCATAAGTTTTTCGCAAAATGTAATAGCGGGACTTTTACTTGGGGTCCGACCTATTACAATATTAGTGGTAATTGTTTTACTTGGGAATTGAATTAAATAAAAAAGGCCATAATTCTTAAAATTATAGCCTTTTTATCTTTTAGAGTTGAGTTAAACAACTACAAATTGATCAACTTGATTTGGATTGTATTTAATGTTCACAATATCACCAATTCTTGGGATTGCAATTTTTGAAACAACTGATGTTCCTGTAGTTTCATAAGGTTCGCCATAAGATGGAGTAACTTTAATTTTCATTTTAACAACTGGATTAAAATTTATTAAAGCACCAGTATCTTCCATGGTTAATACTTCAGCTGTTGCTGGCATTCCACTTTGAGCAAGATAGTTTCCCATATCAACTTGATTCATGGCATTTTTACCTTGTTCAATTGATGCGTTCATAGTATTAACGAAATCTTTGCCCATAAAACCTTTTGTCAATATGCCAGTTAGGCCTTTGTTCAATGTGTTTTCAGCATTTTCTAATGCTTTTTTTGGGTCTTTTTCTTCTTCTTTTTTGTCTTTTCCAAATCCAAACATTTTATTCCTTTCTTTTAAGTTAATATTTAAATTTTATATCAAGGAAATTGAGAAAAATTCACCTATACAGAAAAGGAGCTCATGCCTTGATTGTTTTTTCAGAACAAATATAAAAATAATTTATTTATATATTTATGCAGTTAATGATAAAATTTGTTAAAATGGTGATGTTTTTTTTGTTTTGTAAGATTTGGTAGATATTATTAAAAATGATAATTTTGAATAAATATTAGCTTAAAAAGATAATTTATGAAAGTTAAAAAATTCGATTGCCATCATTGTGGAGCACCAAAAGTTGATTCCTATACGAATCCTTATATTGTTTGTGATTATTGTGGATATATGATTGATGTTGATTATGCCGCCGGTTTGCAGGTTTGGAATCATTCAGAAGAGCATACCAATGCTTATATGCAGTTTAAACAGAATTTTACTGTAAATTCAGCAAAGTATTTGAAAGAAATGAATAAGGAAGCATATTGGTTGGAGCATTATAATTTCTGGAATTACTATTACACTCATTTTCCTGAATATCTGCCTCCTAGCATTCCAAAGGGAGAAAAATATGAATTATTTATTAAATCTGCTGCCGATATGGCCGCAGACACCATGAATTATTCTGACACAAAAAAGTCAGATGCTTATAATAATGCTTATAAAAGCCTCGAATATTATCAAAAAAATGGAAAATCCTATGTTACTTATGAATCATTTCTGAAGATGATTAAGGCTTATATGGAGTTTTTAGAACAAGGATTTAGAATTGTTTATGATAATCCTAATTACGAAATCATGAATGAAATTTTCCCTGAAAAGTTCCAGCTAAAAATGAAATTATCACAAATTGCTCAAACTTGGATACCTTATCTTGAAGAAAATTTTATTGATCAATTCCTCACATTATACCAATTAAAGCAAGAATATGTTGAAATAGAGGAGCCTTTAAGACAACAAGTTGTCTGTGAAGACTGCAAAAAAGAACTTACCGTTCCAGCAGGTGCATTGGTTTGTATTTGTGAACACTGTCGTCATCAAAATATTCTGAAGAAAACAACCCATTGTCATGATTGTGGATGCGAAAATGAACTGCCAAAAAATTGGGCAAATATGATAACATGCATTGCATGCGGTACGCAATTAAGAGTTGTTCAACCTTTATTCGGATAATTATTGATTCTTTAATTTGCTGATAATCTCTTCTTCAAAAGCATTGAGGAGATTTTCTTTCTCGTTTTTTTGTGCTTTCTTTTCAAACATGCCCATGCAATTACCAGTGAATATTTTTAGAATGGTCAGAGAAGAGGACGTTTCGTTTCCATTTAATTTGAGCATTGCTTTTACAAAATCACAATACCCTGTTTTGCTTTCTTTCATGTATTTTTTGACAGGAATATTATAAAAGAAAACCCCTGATTTGCTCACATAATTCGTGTCGATATTTGGAATTTTGTATTTCAGGATGGTATCTATTTCTTTGGTTTTGCCTTTATAAAGGGTGTCTATTCTCAATTCGTATTTCGAAACATACGAAAAAGAAGTGTCTGAACCTTCAAGACGAAAATAATTAGAGTTTTTAATATTTAATGATAAAGGCAAAACATGGTTGATGCTATCGGTTTTCAAATTATTAATTCGTTTTACCAATTCTGTTTTTGAAAAAGAAAAATCATAAGTTTTATTGTAATCGAAATTCTTTTGATAGCTGGTTGCCATAAATGAGAAGGCAGCCAGTATCAGCGGAAAAATCGGATTTATTGTTAAAGTCTTTAAGCGTTCTTTCTGATTTTCAATTACAAACGAAAAAGGCAAAACAATAAGCGCCATTAAATCAGTATAATCAACAATTCGACTTATTCTGAAAAGAGATAGATTATTCCAGAAACCAATAAATGGTTCACTAAAAGGTGATTTCCAAAAAATGAAGATGAAAGCGGTAAACCAAAATATTTTTAGCTTTTGTTTTGGGAATAGGGCAGACCA
>JACAAW010000241.1 GCA_013377115.1 Bacteroidota bacterium
AAGGTAAAAATTGTAAATAATTTTTTCATTTTTTTAGATTTTAGTTTATAATAATATTTTAGTTTGCAAAAATAATTAAAAATAATTAATAATTAAAAAAAATTATATTAACAAAACATATCCTTTTATGCTATTCGTTGTCATTATTCAGTGTTAAATTTCTGTTTTTTAATGAAAAAATATTTGGGTAAATATTAATTTGATTAAACCAAGTTTCCCATTTAATAATACTTTTATTTAATGCCAGCAGTATCTGGAGATAAAAAAAGGCTGTATTTATTAAAATACAGCCTTTATAAAGTGTTACTAGTAACTATTTTGTTACTGCAATTTTCTGAGTATAAACTCCATTATTAGTCTTGACTTCTACAAAATAGATACCTGCGCTAAAGTTAGCTGTATTTAATGTTGTAGCAATGTGATTAACATTTTCAGAATAAATTAATTGTCCTGTTAAAGAAAGCACCTTTACTGTTTTAATAATTTCATTGTTTTTAGAAATTACACTTACCAAATCTTTTGTAGGATTTGGAAATAGAGTAAAATTATTTTCATTATTATTTTCATTAATAGAAACATATGAATAACTTTTTTTGATCCCCAAACCAACTAGTTGAGTATTTGCTGCTGGAAATAAGTTAATTAAAGTTGGTAAGCCGGTAGAAGTATTAATTGTATACAATCCATCTAATGTTCCGTCAGTTCCCATTGATGCTGTAAAATAAAGAATATCATTCGCAGAGAAATCAATATCTTGGAAATTGGAAGATACATTGCCTCCCATGTCAGTTCCAATTAGAGTTAATGCGGCTGTTGTTTTATCAACAGAATAAAATCTACCAACTCCAGCTTGTTGATGCTCAATAGCAAACATATCACCAGCATTATTACATGCAATTTCTAAAAAAGTACCCGTACTTGGACTTGTAGCAACCAAAGTCATAACTCCTGTTGTTTGATCAATAGTATACAAATTGAAGGCAAAAGCAGGATATGTTCCACTCAATTTACTTGCATAAAGTGTATTTGTTGATTTGTCATAAGCCAAACCGTTTACGAATTCACCAGCAATCCCGCCAGTAGCACCAACTAAAGTCGCGACACCTGTTAAGGTATCAATAGTTTGTAAATTATAATCACTGTCCAATACAAACCATTTTTCTGAAGTTGCTGTTGCAACATAAGCACCACCTCTGCCAAAAGGTACTAGAGGAGTTCCAAGATTTGTAAATCCAGATTCTGGAGATTCAAGGAAAAATTTAGCAGGTTGATAACCTCCTTTTAAGCAATAAGCATTTGTTAGAGAAGCAAATACATTAACGTTTTTAAGTAATGAGTCGTTTCCTAAATTTAAATCAACAAATAAATTTTTAACTTTTACTGAATAACTACCAACTGCAGCAGTCCAGTTAGGGAACGTAATTTGAGTTGTTGCGCCTGGAGCTAAACTTGCAGCAACATTGTAAGTTTGGCTATAAGCAGGAGTTGAATTAATCGTCATTTCAACATTAAATCCACTTTGAGCAACGGTTCCAAAATTCTTAATTGTTGCTTTTGGAGAGACTGTCCCAGGTGTATATGCACCGTTTAAATCAACTGAAATAACTCCAATATCATCTGTTAGCGGAGTACCAATCGTTATTTTTACATTTGGAATTAATGCTTGGTGATAACCGGCTGTTCCAGGTGCTGCTGGGTCAAAATTTTCTGTGTCGCTATAGTCACATAAACTTCTTAAATCTGTAACGGTACTACTGTAAAATTTATCAGTAGCGTTATCATAATTGGCAGCATTTTCATCAACAGCAATTACTAAATTGTCAGTGTTGTTATAGTTAAAAGGATTTGTTAAAATAAAATCAATCCAACCTGGTCCTGTGGGACTTGTGAAAACACCAGAATAAACCTGAGTTAAATTTGCTAAAGGTTCCCAATCGGTTGTGCTTGCAAAAGCTGTTTTTGTGGTATGTCCAATATAAATTGTCCAATCATTTGAATTTGCAAGTGTTGCACCATTAAAATAATAAGAAATTTTCGTAATACTACCTGATTGTCCTATTTCTGATTGCAAATAAATGCTTTGGGTGTAAGAATAACCAAAATATGCATATATAGGATATCTTTCTAAACCAGTTCCTGTTCCAATAGAAATTTCACTTTTAGCATTGCCTTGATTAAAAGCAGGTGCTGGATTTTTGTCTACAGTTCCGACAACATTGTCTAAAGCTTTTGTAGAACCACCATTTACAGATGTAAAATGGTTAGGGGTTAAGTTTTGTGATATTGCAAGATTAATTGAAAATACTGCACACAAAATGAGGGTTAAACACTTTTTCATAAATTTAAATTTAGCACCTATCCATATTAGGACAGTAATTTTTTAAATGAAATATAAAAGTAGAAAATAAATACATAAATTAGCTGAATTAATTTAAAATTAATTCAGCTATGACAAAAAAAAGTGAATTAGCGAAAGCGAGATACAAAAAAGGTCTTGATTTTGAAAATGAAGTTGCAAAATATATGACAGAAGTATTAAAATATGACGACGTTGAAGTAAGACCGAGAGTGTCTGGTAAAATATCAGACAGAGGTTATGAAATTGATGTGTTGGCAAAAATCAACGATAGAGGCGGAGATACGATTAAAAAAATAGCAATCGTTTTTTTTGTAACGGCAATCGTTCTTATTTTTTGGTGGGCTTTCGATATTGTTGGAGAATGGGCTATCATTATTGCTTTAGTGTTGTTAGTAGGTAGTATAGCCTATGTTTTAATATCAAAAAGTTTTGTCGCCAAATACATTTGGATAGAATGTAAGAATCTTAAAAGCAAAACTAAAAGGTCGCATATTTTTGAATTAACTCAAAAATATAAAGACTATAAACAGAACAAATATGTTAAATGGAATATTATTAACCTAATGTTTTTTTCGGTTTCGGGATATGATAGTGATGCGAAAGAGTTTGCAAAAGAAAATGGCATAATTTGTTACGAAAAAGCAGATAACGAGGAATTTGTAAAAACTAATATATATTTTTAACTAAAACAAAAATAATGGAAACTAAACCAACAGTTGAGGAACGAATAAAAAAAGCTAAAAAAATTGGAGTATTAGGTGGTATTGGAATAGGCATTGCGCTCTCATTAGCTTTTTATCTTATTTTTGAAAAATATTAGCAAGCCAAAGCACCTATCCATATTAGGACAGTAATTTTTAAAATGAAATGTAAAAGTAGAA
>JACAAW010000242.1 GCA_013377115.1 Bacteroidota bacterium
GATGCAAGTAAAATGTTTGGTAAAAACGTGATCAACTTCGTAAAATTAATGATTACCAAAGAAGGTGAACTCAATCTTAATTTCGAGGACGACTTGATAAAAGGGACCTGCATCACACATAACAAAGAAATCATCAACGAAAGAGTTAAAGCAATTTTATAATCTAAAATAAAAATCATGGAAGCAATATTATTATTCGCCTACACTTATAAAGACGCAATTTTTATAATTATTTTATCCATTTTCCTGGGAATTGAGGTAATCTCTCACGTTCCTGCAGTTTTGCACACACCTTTAATGTCGGGTGCCAATGCCATACACGGGGTTGTTATCATCGGAGCCATTATTGTTATGGGTCATGCCGAAGACACCCTCGCATTAATTCTTGGATTCCTTGCTGTTGTGCTAGGAACCCTCAATGTTGTGGGCGGCTTTGTTGTTACAGACAGAATGTTGGAAATGTTTAAAAAGAAACCAAAAAAATAATTTATCATGGATAACTCAATAAATACAATTATCAATGAAGTCATGAAAATGGCTCATAATAAAGTGGAAACTTCGATATTAGAATTGTCATATATTTTAGCTTCAATACTTTTTATTGTTGGATTGAAGAGACTTTCGCATCCCGAAAAAGCAAGAAGTGGAAATATTTTAGCAGCAGTAGGTATGGTTCTGGCAATTGTGCTCACCATATTTTTCCATAAAATGGATGGAACTGGAATAAAAAACATTCCTCTAATCATTGCTGCACTTGCAATAGGAACCGTTCTAGGATGGGTTTCTGCAAGAAAAGTAAAAATGACCGCAATGCCACAAATGGTTTCTATTTTTAATGGAATGGGTGGTGCTTGTGCCGCTTTAATTTCTTTAATGGAATTTCCTCATATCAAACCAGAATTAATCAGAATGACAGGAATGGCCAACGGACATACTTTAGCGATTCTACTAGGTTTGGTTATTGGAGGCGTTTCTTTTGCTGGTAGTATGATTGCTTTTGGGAAATTGGATGAAAAAATAAAGGATGTTAAATCGCCATTGTTAAAGTACTTTAATCTTGTAATGCTTGCAGTAATAATAGCAGGAGTTGTTTATATAATGACTCTAAGCTCAATGCCTGAGATGTATATTGTTTACATTTTAGTTGCATTGGCATTGCTATATGGAGTTTTCTTTGTTTTGCCTATTGGCGGTGCAGATATGCCAGTTGTTATTTCATTATTGAATTCATTTACAGGAGTTGCCGCAGCTTGCGGAGGTTTCTTATACGGAAACCAAGCGATGTTAACTGGAGGTATCCTGGTAGGTTCTTCTGGAACCATTCTTACCATTTTAATGTGTAAAGCAATGAACCGTTCTTTATTGAATGTAATTGTTGGTGCATTTGGTGGAAGTTCTGCTGCTGGCGGAGCCAACGATGGAGATAAAACCGTGAAGGAAATTTCATTAAGCGACGCTGCTGTTTTGCTTTCTTATTCTCAAAAAGTATTTATCGTTCCGGGTTACGGGCTTGCTGTTGCTCAGGCTCAACATACTTGTCATGAATTGGATGTTTTATTAGAAAGCAAAGGCGTTGAATTAAAATATGCAATACACCCTGTTGCAGGTAGAATGCCTGGACATATGAATGTTTTACTTGCCGAAGCTGACGTTCCTTACACCAAACTGGTTGAAATGGAAGATGCCAATTCCGAAATGTCGAATACTGATGTTGTGATTGTTATTGGCGCCAACGATGTTGTGAATCCTGCTGCTGAGGATGATCCATCAAGTCCGATTTATGGAATGCCAATTATTAAAGCATTGGATGCAAAGAATGTGATTGTTATTAAACGTAGTATGGCGAAAGGTTATGCTGCTATTGAAAATAATTTGTTTTACCATCCTAAAAACAGAATGCTTTTTGGTGATGCAAAAGCTGCTTTGCAGCAGTTAATTGCTGAAATAAAGAGTATGTAGGATTATTTTTAATAAAAGAAAAACCTGTTCAAAATTTGGATAGGTTTTTTTGTTTTAGTTTGTCAGTATCGTATTACCCGATGGTCATTCTGAACTTGTTTCAGAATCTAAAATACAAGAGGTAGAAGAACTTCAATTTTTTTTGATTGTTTTACAAATTATTGGGAACAGAGTATTTCATCGCATAAAGGGATTCTTCACTACGTTCTGAATGACAACGTGCATGTGTCATTCTGAATGGATTCGCCAACTGGCGGAGGAATGAAGAATCTAAAATGCGAAAGGCAATGGAACTTTATTTTTTTTATTGTTTTATGAATTATTGGGAACAAGGTTTTTCGTAGGGAAAATGGATTCTTCACTTCGTTCTGAATGACAATGTACAACAAAACCTTCAACTCATTATTCGATTCTTCACTGCGTCCTGAATGACAACGTGTATTAAAAAACAGTAGTTTCCCCTCAGCTCAAGCAGCAGATTCTTCAAATTTCACATTGATCGAGTCACTAAACGGGACACTGAGTGGAGTCGAAATGCCCGATGAACAAATTAAAAGGGTCCCTGAGCTTGTCGAAGTGCCAAAAAAAGAAATATTAACTCAAATCAAATCTCATACAGCCGCCCTTCGACAGTGCTTCGACAAGCTCAGCAACCGTCTCAGGGAGCGGCGAAATCATCAAATTAACCGAATGGATTCGTTTTTACTTTTGAGCCTGCTTCACTTTCGTCCAATGTTAGAAAAGTAGAAAATTCTTGCGCTCCACCAATCCACTTCACCAAGATAATTGCTTTTATTTGCTTTGGATATTCATCCAATAACAATTCATTGTCAACAAACAAACTATTGATTCGATCCTCGGTATTAAACTCACTTGGATACATTAGCTTGTTTAAATCTCCTTTATAGTTTTTTTCACCATACCCATATCTATTGTAAGAATAATAAGGATAATCGTAATGAGCGTAGGTATTTTTAATGATTATTTCATTATCGTACAAACCTGTTTTATCGTTCTTAGCATAGAGCTTTAAATCCATCGACAATAGTTTCTCTGCATAAATTCTTTGTCCTTTAAATTCCGTTTGAAGAAACATCGGGTTCTTGCTGTTCTTTTTAACTTTTTGAGGAAATAAATATACAACCTGAGTAATGGTATCATTGGGATTAAATTTAAAAGTAAACCCAATTATTTTATTGTTGTCTTTAGGAATGTATTGAAGATTCATTTCCCGATTTCCACAACTTGTAATTAAGAAGAGG